>JAFUVR010000062.1 GCA_017477485.1 Bacteroidales bacterium
GATGCAGCCGGTTGCGCTCGCCACCGGAGAGGACGCCGGCTTTCTTGCTCTGGTCGGTGCCGGTGAAATTGAACCGCGAGATGTAGGCGCGGGAGTTGACAAGACGACCGCCCATCATGATCTGCTCGTTGCCTTCGGAGACCACCTCGTAGACGCTCTTTTCGGGGTCAATCTGCACATGCTGCTGGTCGACATAACCAATTTTGACCGTCTCACCGACGGTAAAGGTGCCGGTGTCGGGCTTTTCCTGCCCCATGATGAGGCGGAAGAGAGTAGTCTTGCCGCATCCGTTGGGACCTATGACACCAACGATGCCCGCCGGAGGCAACGAGAAGGTAAGGTTCTCGTAGAGAATCTTGTCGCCATAGGCTTTGCTGACGCCTTCAACCTCGAGGACCTTGTTGCCCAGACGGGGCCCGTTGGGGATGAATATTTCGAGGGTCTGTTCCTTCTCCTTGACATCCTCGTTGAGCATACGGTCGTAGGCTGCCAGACGGGCTTTGCCTTTGGCATGGCGGGCCTTGGGAGCCATGCGAGCCCATTCGAGCTCGCGTTCGAGGGCCTTGCGGCGTTTGCTTTCCTGCTTCTCCTCCATGGCCAGGCGCTTGGTTTTCTGGTCGAGCCACGACGAGTAATTGCCCTGCCACGGAATACCCTCGCCGCGATCCAGTTCAAGAATCCACCCTGCCACATTGTCGAGGAAATAGCGGTCGTGGGTAACAGCGATGACGGTACCTTTGTATTGACGCAGATGCTGTTCGAGCCAGTCGATGCTCTCGGCGTCGAGGTGGTTGGTAGGCTCGTCGAGCAGCAGTATGTCTGGCTCCTGCAACAGCAGGCGGCACAGGGCCACACGACGGCGTTCGCCACCACTGAGGTTCTTGACCAGCATGTCGTCGTCGGGACAGCGAAGGGCATCCATTGCACGGTCAAGGCGCGCATCGAGGTTCCATGCGTCGTGCTGGTCCAGGAGCTCGGTGAGCTCGCCCTGTCGTCCAATGAGTTTGTCAAAGTCGGCGTCAGGCTCGGCAAAAGCATTGTTGACGGCATCATATTCTTTCAGGAGGTCCACCGTTTCCTGTACAGCCTCCTGCACCACCTCTTTCACCGTCTTGGAGTCGTCCAGACGCGGTTCCTGTTCGAGATAGCCCACGCTATAGCCGGGGGCGAAGACCACCTCGCCCTGATAGTCCTTATCGACGCCAGCAATGATTTTAAGTAACGAAGACTTGCCCGAACCGTTGAGGCCTATGATGCCTATCTTGGCACCATAGAAAAAGGAGAGGTAGATATCCTTAAGAATCTGACGGCTGGGAGGAATGAGTTTGCCTACTCCAACCATTGAGAAAATGATTTTCTTGTCGTCGGCCATGATGCGATTGATATTGTTTTATATTTAGGTACAAACGAGGGCTATGTATCAAAAAAAAGTCGGTCAATAGAGGGCTTAATGCGAGTAGTGAAGAGGGAGAAACAAGTGTATGGCGATAAGCAATAGTGACTTAAAGGGGAGTAACAACGCATCGGTTGCCTGCAATTTTTCATTCATCGAAATGAATATCCTTAACGCGGAGCTGTATCTCGGTCTTCCCGTTCCAGTGGTTCTCTTCGAGCATATAGCAGAGGCTGAACTGGTCGCCATCCACGACGCGTTGTAGGTTGTCGCCCAGTTGGAAGCCAATGGCCGAGAAGGCATGGCTGCGCGAGTCGAGCGAGATGGCCGAGAAGCGCAGATGATTGGAGCCCACGATGCGTGGCGGCGGATCGCCAGCATTGACGAGGTGGTGCGACACAAAGACGGGCACATTGTTCTCGGGCCCGAAAGGAGCAAACTGCTTAAGGATGCGGAGGAACTTGGGCGTGATATGCTCACCGAAATTCACCTCGGCATCAATCTCGATCTCGGGCTCGAAGCTGCTGGCGGGGATAGTGTCGGCCACAACCTGCTCGAAACGATCCTTGAAAGCCTCAAAATTCTCTGCCTTCAGAGAGACGCCGGCGGCACAGCGATGGCCGCCGAAATTCTCGAGAAGGTCGGCACAGTTCTCGAGGGCCGTATGGACATCGAACTCCTTGAAAGAGCGGGCAGAGCCCACGATGAGGTCGTCGGACGAGCGGGTGAAGATAATGGTAGGCTTATAGTAGGCCTCGACCAGACGGGAGGCGACGATGCCCACCACTCCCTTGTGCCAGTTCTCGTCATAGAGCACAATGGAATGACGCATGAGCATGGCCGGGTCCTCGTTGATGCGGCGTTTGGCGGTCTCCGTAGCCTCAGAGTCGAGGTTCTTGCGATCACGGTTGTACGTGTCGATCTCGCTGGCCAGCTGACGTGCCTGCGCATTGTTGTCGCAGAGGAGCAGACGTACGGAATCGTAGGCACTGTGGAGACGGCCAGCAGCATTGAGCCGCGGCCCGATGAGGAAGATAAGGTCGCTGATGCTCAGCTCGCGACGGAAATAGGACTTGTCGGAAGGGTTCTTCTGCCTATCGGCCTCCGTGCGGCGCTCCACATGGCCATAGCCCAAGATGGCTTCGATGCCAGGGCGGGGGCGCGTGTTGATGACCTTAAGCCCGTAGTAGGCCAGCACGCGGTTCTCGCCTGTGATAGGCACCATGTCGGAGGCTACGCTGAGGGCCACGAGGTCGAGAAACTTGAGCAGATGTAGCTTCATCTCCTCACGCAGCGCGGCATTCTCTTCGGAGAGGGAAGCCGGGTCGTCGCACAGCCGCACGCCGAGGTGGCGCTCCATGTGGGCTTCGACGATTTTGAAGCCTATGCCGCATCCCGAGAGTTCCTTGAAAGGGTAGTCGCAGTCGGGCCGCTTGGGGTCGAGCACGGCCACGGCACGCGGCAGCACATCGCCGGCGAGGTGGTGGTCGCCGATGATGAAGTCGATGCCGCGCTGCGCGGCATAGTCCACCTGTTCGACGGCCTTGATGCCGCAGTCGAGCGCGATGATAAGCTTCACCCCCGTGTTGTGGGCCACGTCGATGCCTTGGAACGAGATGCCGGAGCCCTCGGTGTCGCGGTCGGGGATATAGAAGTCGATATTGTCGTGGACGGCCATGAGGTAGGAATAGAGCAGGGCTACTGCCGAGGTGCCGTCGACATCATAGTCGCCATAGACCATGATGCGCTCGCCGTTCTCTATAGCCGCGTCGATGCGGCTGATAGCACGGTCCATATCCTTCATACGGTAGGGATCATGAATCTGGTCCAGCGATGGTCGGAAAAAACGACGAGCCTCCTCAAAAGAGGAAATGCCACGTTCTGCTAACAACGTAGCGATGATTTTGTCAACGCCCAACGATTCCGAAAGTTGCTCAACGACCTTTATATCATAATCTTTCCTTAAACTCCAACGTTTACTTTTCATCATTTTCTGGTTTCAAAGGTACGTTTTTTTATCATAATAGAAAAATCGAACCCGTCCAATAATATCACCAACAAATTGTTAAAAAGTCGGTCGGGAGCCGATTAGGAGAAATGGAAATAAATTGCTACTTTTGAAATGGTTTTGAAAGACAAGCCATTACACACAATAAACTAACAATTAACAAAATAGAGACATCATGAAGATTTTAGTTCTCAACTGCGGTAGTTCATCTATCAAATATCAGCTCATCGACATGCAGGGAACCGACGCCAAGGTGATGGCCAAGGGCCTGCTGGAGCGTATCGGACTGCCCATGGGCGAGTTCACCCACAAATACAAAGGAGAGAAACACTACGAGCAGGTGCCCATTGCCGACCACACGGCGGGCATACAGATAGTGCTGAAAGCCTTGACCGACGAGAAGATAGGCGTCATCAAGAGCCTCAACGAGATTGGCGCCGTAGGCCATCGCGTGGCGCAAGGCGGAGAGAAATTTCCCGACAGCTGCGTGATCAACGACGAGGTGATTGCCGCCATCGAGAGCCTCAAGGACCTCGCCCCCCTGCACACGCCAGGCAACCTGCAGGGAATCCGCGCCATGCAGAAGGTGCTGCCCGGGGTGAAACAGGTGGCCGTGTTCGACACCTCCTTCCATCAGACCATCCCGCCCAAGGCCTTCCTCTACGGCCTGCCCTACGAATACTATCAGAAATACCGCCTGCGTCGCTACGGCTTCCACGGCACCAGCCACCGCTTCGTGGCCGAGAAGGGCGCCAAGATGGTTGGCAAGGACTGGCGCGAACTCAAGATCATCAGCTGCCACCTCGGCAGCGGTGCCTCCATCTGCGCTATTGACCATGGCAAATCCGTCGACACCTCCATGGGTATGACCCCGCTGGAAGGCCTCATCATGGGGTCTCGCTGCGGCGACGTAGACCCTGGCGCACTCATCTTCCTCGCCGAGAAAGAGAACCTCTCGCCCGACGACATGAGCAAGCTCCTCAACAAGAAGAGCGGCCTCATCGGCATCACCGGCGACAAGCAGGACATGCGCGACGTGCGTGCCGGACGCGATGCCGGCGACGAACGCGCCACCTATGCCTTCGATATGTTCGCCCTGAAGGTGAAGAAATACATCGGCGCCTACATGGCAGAGATGAACGGCTGCGACCTGCTCATCTTCACTGGCGGTATCGGCGAGAACGCATGGTTCATGCGCAAGCCCATCCTGCAGAACATGGAGTTCCTCGGCATCGAGTTCGACGCAGCGGCAAGCGACGAGATGATGGGTGAAGACCGCGTCATCAGCAAGCCCGGCTCGCGGGTCACGACACTTGTGGTCACCACCGACGAGGAATACGTCATCGCCTCCGACACCTATCGCCTCGTTCAGGCCTGACACGTCGAAGAAAGAATTCCGCTTTCATCGTCAGAAAACAAAAGCCAGTCGGGGACACCATGATGCCCGATTGGCTTTTTCTGAAAAAAACAGGGAAAGCCAACAACCATAATCCACCCAACCCAACAACAAGTACACATGAAAAAAGTCTTCCTTCTGGCGCTGGCGCTGATAGGCCTGCACACCCTCGTCCTGGCGCAAGCCTTCGGCTACGGCTCCACCAACAAGAAAGCCGTCAGGCACTACGAAGCCGGCGTTACAGCCATGAACCAAGGCCAGATTGGCGATGCCATGGAACACTTCGCCGCCAGCCTCAAGGCCGACCCCAACTTTGTGGAGGTCCACCTGACCATGGCCGACATACTGCTCGAACAGCACGCCTACGAGGGTGCCATCCAGCACTACGAGGCCTTCCTGAAGAAAGACCAGAAGCATCCCCGCTGGCAGGAGACAGCCCACAAAGGCATCGCCACCTGCCGTTTCAGGATGCAGGCACTGGCCAACCCAGTGCCCTTCAACCCTGAAAATCTCGGCATGGCCATCAACAGCATGGATGACGAATACCTGCCGGCGCTGACCGTCGACGGGCAGACGCTCATCTTCACACGCCGCTTCCCCGCCAACCGGCAGACCATCAGCCATGCACCGCTGGAAGAAGACTTCTACATCTCCACCCTCGTCGACGGCCAATGGACCAAGGCCAAACGCATGAGCGAACCCGTCAACTCGCACGACAACGAGGGGGCCCAGTGCATCTCGCAAGACGGACGCATCATGTTCTTCACCGCCTGCGGACGCGAAGACGGTGCCGGACGCTGCGACCTCTACATGTGTACACGCAAAGGCGAGAAATGGAGCCAGCCGCGCAACCTCGGACCCGCCGTCAACACGCCGGCATGGGAGTCGCAGCCCTCTTTCTCCATCGACGGACACACCCTCTACTTCTCATCCGACCGTAAAGGCGGCTACGGCGGCATGGACATCTGGAAGACCTCTTTCAGCGGCGGCAAGTGGAGCACGCCCGAAAACCTCGGACCCACCATCAATACCTCGGGCAACGAGATCAGCCCCCACATCCACTACAACGACCACACCCTCTATTTCTCCTCCAACGGCCACGCCGGCATGGGCGGCATGGATATCTTTCGCTCCGAGCGCGACGCCAAAGGGCAATGGCAGACACCCGTCAATCTGGGATATCCCATCAACACCGAGGGCGACGAGAGTTCTATGATCGTGGCTGCCGACGGTCGCACGGCCATCTATGCTTCCGACCGTCTGCGTGGCTACGGCAAGCAGGACCTCTACATGTTTGAACTGCCAGAGGCCGTGCGCGCCATCCCCGTGACATATCAGAAAGGCGTAACCTTCGACCGCAAGACCAACAAACGCATCTCAGCCTCGGTAGAGGTCATCGATGTGGCCACAGGCGACAAGGTGGCTGCCACCACCAGCGACGGCACCGACGGACGCTTCATGGTGAGCCTCCCGGCCAACGCCACCTATGCGCTGCACGTCTCGGCCAAAGGATATCTCTTCTATTCGGAGAACTTCGACTTCCACGCCGGCATCGACGAGGTGCCGCCCACCCTGCAGGTGCCGCTGTCGCCCATCGAGGTGGGCGAAGAGATCACGCTTCGCAACATCTTCTTCGAGACCGCACAATACACGCTGCTGCCCACCTCCGACGCCGAGCTGAAGACCGTCGTGGCGTTAATGAAAAACAATCCCTCCATCCACATCGAGCTGGCAGGCCACACCGACAATGTGGGCAACGCCGACTACAACCAGACGCTCTCCGAAAACCGTGCAAAAGCCGTATACAACTATCTGACGTCACATGGCATTGCTGCCGACAGACTGCGATACAAAGGCTATGGCGCCTCACGCCCCGTGGCCGATAACGCCACCGAGGAGGGACGCGCTCAGAACCGACGCACCACGCTGCAGATCATCGAATAGGATTTAGGCCATCACGGCCCGCCCCCTCATCAATAATCTCTCATCCTGAATA
>JAFUVR010000063.1 GCA_017477485.1 Bacteroidales bacterium
ACTTGTCCTATATTCTACAGGAGGTATTTGTTTCTATTTTTGATATCCATGAACTGTTTTTATTGTCATCAAGTTGCCAGATACCAGACTTATCTGTACCCTGTCTTAAAATACCTTTCTTTAATTCAAAGAAGGTGCCATTTACATTAAATACTCCTGCTTTATCATCATTTAGTACCTCAAAAATTGATTTTGCCAACTTTGTATTATTTGTTGGTGCTGTTTCATATATACTCGTATACTTGGGGGTGACTTCGCTTTTTTCAGAAGGGTTCTTCTTTATTCCAATAAATATCGCTGGTAATACGGCAGCATCAAAAAGCTTCGAATCACCTAGGTCAATAACTTCTAAAACATGATAGTTTTTAAGAAGGTATTTTCTTATATCAGAACCGCTTTTAGTACAGATATATCTATTAGATGTAATAACCCCGAGTATTCCTCCAATCTTCAAGGCATTTGTCATAGCCATGAAAAATGGATAATATAAATCAACCCGACCAGTCAAATTGAAGTCTTTTGCCAATTGTTGAGCCTTTTCTGCTCCAAGAACTTGTGTCCTAACATAGGGCGGATTTGCTATTATTAAATCAGCAAATTCTCTTTTTATATTTGTTGAAAATATATCTTGATTATTGGGACACACTGCAAGAAAATCTTCATTGTAAAACTGGCTGTCGTTGTTATGAGAAATCTCAGCAATACATTGTTTCGCTACAGATAAATATGTGTTATTTGTATCATATCCAATAATATTCGAGGATGCTACTTTGCCCTTTTTGTACAATGCTACAAGAAGTGCACCATCACCACAAGCTGGGTCTAACACGCAGGATGTATAGCTCAGATATTTATAATATTGCAACAGTTTGTTAACAAGAAAATTTGCTAATAACTCAGGGGTGAATGTTGCACCAGTTTTCTTCTTATTATTTATTATTTTCATATTTCTCCTATTTTAAATTTAAGCAAAATCCTTACTGATTATAGATATTACGTCATTAGGATTCTGCTCATATTCGAGCAATTTGTATATCTGGTCGGCTACCCAAATAGTATTTAACTCTTCAATTGATATACCTAAGATTTCTGACAATTTGGGAAGCATTTCTTTTTTTACTTTCCTTTCATTCCTCTCAAACCTATTATATATTGAAGGTGCAACATTCAATTGAGCTGCAACCTGTCGTTGAGTTAATTGTTTTGCTAATCTCAACTGTTTTAATCTATCTCCTAATTTCATAAGTTACCAGAATTTGGCAACAAAAATACCTATAAAAAATGAAATCAATGTTCTCAAACATGAAAAAGTGCCATTTTTGGGTAATTTTTTGATTTTAGTTTCAAACTAGAATCCTCAAATTACATTTCGATTGATTATTGCGATCCTTTATGGTCTGGTAATATACTTCGTACTTCATGAGTGTTATTTATCTTATCAAGATTGATGACCGAACAGGTAATCCCGCTGGCTGTCAGCGGTTATGGTAAAGTTCATTGGATTAATTGTTCCCAAATTGTGTCCCAAGACCAATGAAGGTCACATGGGCCGATTTTATAACGATAGCTTTATAGTGTATTCGTTGATAAGGACATGATTAACTGCTGGTCGGACTTGATGGATTGGATTATTATCTCTTTGCAGTTGCTTACGCTGAATGTACAGAATGCAAGAGAGGATGCCTTTGGGACATCCTCTCTGGGGATTACTCTGTCAGCGTAAAACTGCCGACAGTGGTTGTTTTGTTTGGTTAGGCAAGGCGTTTTTCGAGGCGCTCGCGGATGGCCTTGATGAAGTCGAGGCTGTTGACAGCCTTAGGCGTTACGCCTTCCATCAGGGCTACGAGGTCCTTGGTGACGATACCTTCGTTGAGCGTGTCGAAGCAAGCGGCTTCGAGTTGGTCGCCGAAGTTGGCGAGGTCTTTCAGACCGTCCATCTCACCACGTTTGCGCAGAGCACCGCTCCAGGCGAAAATGGTGGCCATGGGGTTGGTGGAGGTCTCTTCGCCCTTCAGATACTTGTAGTAGTGACGGGTTACGGTGCCGTGGGCAGCCTCATACTCGTATTTGCCGTCGGGGCTGACGAGTACGGAGGTCATCATGGCCAGAGAGCCGAAGGCTGTGGAGACCATGTCGCTCATGACGTCGCCATCGTAGTTTTTGCAAGCCCAGATGTAGCCGCCCTTGCTGCGGATGACGCGGGCCACGGCATCGTCGATGAGGGTGTAGAAGAACTCGAGGCCGAGTTTCTCAAACTGCTCTTTGTATTCCTCGAAGACTTCGTGGAAGATGATCTTGAACTGGGCGTCGTATTTCTTGCTGATGGTGTCTTTGGTGCTGAACCAGAGGTCCTGCTTGGTGTCTACTGCATATTTGAAGCAGGCGTGGGCGAAAGAGCGGATGCTCTTGTCGGTGTTGTGCATGCCTTGCAGCACGCCGGCACCCTTGAAGTTGTGGATGACCACCTCTTCGTGTTTGCCGCTCTCACCGTCGAAGACGAGCTTGGCAACACCGGCCTCTTCGGCACGGATCTCGAAGCTCTTGTACACCTCGCCATAGGAGAGACGAGCACTGGTGATGGGTTTCTCCCAGTTCTTGACGGCGGGCTTGATGCTGTCGATGATGATGGGGGCACGGAACACGGTGCCGTCGAGCATGGAACGGATGGTACCGTTGGGGCTCTTCCACATCTCGTGGAGCTTGTATTCGTCCATACGCTGATGGTTGGGCGTGATGGTGGCACACTTCACGGCAACACCGTATTTCTTGGTGGCCTCGGCGGAGTCTACCGTCACTTGGTCGCGGGTCTCGTCGCGGTGTACGAGTCCGAGATCGTAGTATTCGGCTTTCAGATCAACGAAGGGGAGGATAAGCTCGTCTTTGATCATTTTCCAAAGGATGCGGGTCATCTCGTCGCCATCCATCTCGACCAGCGGAGTGGTCATTTTGATTTTTTCTTTCATGATGATTTATTGGGGTGATTTGTGATGAAAAAAGGTTACTATGATTTGTTTCTTCGTTTCGTTGGCGTTTGAATGATAGTTCTTTATATCATCCGCTGCGCCAGCCGAACTACTTTGCAAAGGTATCATTATTTTTTTATAAATCCATGTTTTTTAAAAAATATATTTTCAGGCTTTTGAAGTTTCTTTACGGGTCTTTCATGACGTGCTGACGGCGTTCTTTGTTGTCTCTTTTTTGACGGTCGGTCTTTCTTGTTGTGCACGCGTCTTTTGTCTCTTCCTTCGTTCCGCTTGCCTATATTGGCAGCAGGTTTTGGCCTTGGCCTATTGAAGCTGTGATATTCTGCTGTGGTACCTCATCGGTCTCAGCCTCGCAATGCTTTTTTATAGCTCTGGTTGATTGATGCTGTAACGGGAAAACGTTGTATCTTTGCCGTATGATTGGACAATTGTTTGTCTCCTTCTTTAAGATTGGAACCTTCACTATTGGAGGCGGTTATGCTATGATACCGCTCATGGAGCGGGAGATAGTGGAACGGCGCAGATGGCTTAACGACGAGGCCTTTGCCGACCAGATGGCCCTTGCGCAAGCCATGCCCGGGGTCTTTGCTGTCAACATGGCTACCTCCGTGGGCTATCGCATGGCTGGGTGGCGAGGGGCTGTGGCCGCCATTACGGGTGCTGTGGCGGTGCCTATTGTCATCATACTGTTGCTGGCTATGTTCTTCAGCCATTTTAAGGATAATGTCATCGTGGAGCATATCTTTATGGGCATTCGTCCCGCCGTGGTGGCCCTCATTGCTGCCACGGTGTTCAATATGGGGCGGGCGGCGTATGTGGGATGGCGCAATGTGTGGATGCCTGTCGTGGCTCTGCTATTGGTTTGGATGCTGGGTATCAGTCCGGTATGGGTTATCCTTGTGGCGGCATTGGTCGGATTCGTTTGGGGACGGCTGTCGAGAAAGGAGGAAGGTCGATGATTTTTGTCGAGCTGTTTCTCACGTTTCTTAAGATTGGTATCTTTACCTTTGGCGGTGGGCTTGGCATGGTCGCACTGATACAGGACGAGGTGGTGGTGCGTCGGGGTTGGATGACGGCCTCCGAGTTTGCCGACATTATTGCCGTCAGCGAGATGACGCCGGGGCCGGTGGGCATCAACACGGCCACCTATGCGGGCTATACTGCCGTGCTCCATGCCGGCTATGAGCCTTGGGCGGCTGTGGCGGGTTCGCTGCTGGCGTCAGTAGCGGTCATCCTGCTGCCCGCCACACTGATGGTACTTGTGGTGCGTTTCCTGCAACGACACAGCGACAACCGCGATATCCATAACGTGTTGGCCTTCTTGCGGGTCGTAGTGTTGGGCGTTATCGCCTCGGCGGCTTTGCTGCTGGTCAACGAAAACACGTTTGGCTCTGCAGGCCTCAATAGGCAGTTCTGCCTCAGTATTTTAGTCTTCATCTCTGTTTTTCTGCTCACCGTCATGCCACGACGGTGGAACATGAAGGTGTGCGGGCACGAGCTATCCCTGTCGCGTCCCTCTCCCATCGTGCTGATTGTGGCCAGTGGCCTGATAGGCCTGTTGGCCTATGGGCTATAGGCCCATGTCAGTGTGTAGGCTGTGATGACGCACCGTAGAGCCTGTGGCGAAGTGCGTGTCAAGCGATTATAATGGGGTAGGGTGGAGCGGGTAGTGGGTGCTGGCGGCAGCGGTATGCTCTCGTCGGTGGTGAACTCTCGTCAGAACTTCATGGTCAGCGAGATGCGGTGGCGTTTCAGGTCGACGTCCAGCACCTTGACACGCACATGCTGATGTAGGTGTACCACCTCCGACGGGTCGTTGATCCTGCGGTGGGCCATCTGGCTGATATGCACGAGGCCGTCCTGATGCACACCGAGGTCGACGAAGGCTCCGAAGGCCGTGATGTTGGTGACGATGCCGGGCAGCTCCATGCCGGGCTGTAGGTCCTCGATGCGTGTGATGTTTTTGTCGAACTCGAAGACTTCGAATTTGGCGCGTGGGTCGAGTCCGGGCTTTTCGAGTTCTTTCATGATGTCCTGAAGGGTGGGAAGTCCGCACTCGTCGCTGACAAACTGGCGGATGTCGATCTTCTCGCGCAGGTTTTTTTCAGCCATCAGCCGCTCCACGGTAGCCCCTACGGATTGGGCCATCTGTTGTACCACCTCGTAGCGTTCGGGGTGGACGGCGCTACGGTCCAGTGGGTTGTCGCTCTCGCGCACACGCAGGAATCCGGCACACTGTTCGAAAGCCTTGGCTCCGAGCCGTTCTACCTTCAAGAGCTCTCGCCGGTTGTGGAAAGCCCCCTCGCGATTGCGATAGTTTACAATCTTGTCGGCCAACACGGGGCCTATGCCGCTCACGTAGCTCAGCAACTCGCGGCTGGCGGTGTTCAGCTCCACACCCACGCTGTTGACGCAGCTCACCACCACGTCCTCTAAGCTCTCCTGAAGCATCTTTTGGTCCACATCGTGTTGGTACTGGCCCACGCCGATGCTTTTAGGGTCAATCTTGACCAGCTCCGACAGCGGGTCCATCAGTCGGCGTCCGATGGAGACGGCACCGCGCACCGTGACGTCGTAGTCGGGAAATTCGCGGCGGGCCACCTCCGACGCACTGTATATCGAGGCCCCACTTTCGTTCACCATCACCGCTATGACGGGTTTCTTGAAGTGGCAGCGTTTGACCACCTCTTCGGTCTCGCGTCCGGCAGTGCCGTTGCCGATGGCTATGGCTTCAATGTCGAAGGCCTCGGCCAGGGCTTCCAGTTTGTTGATGGCGGCGCGTTCTTCGCGCACCGAGGTGAAAGGATATATGGTCTCGTTGTGCTCCAGTTTGTCCTGGGCGTCGAGACATACCACCTTGCAGCCCGTGCGAAATCCGGGGTCTATGGCCAGTGTGCGTTTCTGCCCGAGGGGCGAAGCCAGCAGCAACTGTCGCAGGTTCTCGGCAAACACGCGGATGGCCTCCTTGTCGGCTTTCTCTTTGAGGGTGTTGAAAAGCTCGGTCTCTATGGATGGTGCGAGCAGGCGTTTGTAGCCATCTTTTACGGCCATGGCAACCTGTTGCGACGACTCGTTCTGTCCGTGTACAAAGCGCTGACAGAGGGTGTCAATGCAGGCGGTGTCGTCGTCGGGCATGGCGTGGACCCGTAGCATCCCTGCCTCTTCGCCGCGCAGAAGGGCCAGGATGCGGTGCGACGGAGCCCGCATGGCATTCTCTTTCCAGTCAAACCACGACTCGAATTTTCCGGCCTCGTCCTCTTTCCCCTTTACCACTTTGGAGGTGAGCTGCGCCGTGCGGCGGAAGAGCCGCCGTATGCGGTCGCGTGAAGGGGCATCCTCGTTGACCTGCTCGGCAATGATGTCGCGGGCACCGGCCAGTGCCTCTTCGACGCTGCCAACGCCTTTCTCGTCGTTGATAAATTTCAAGGCCATGCTCTCCACGTCGCCGGCCTGTTGGCGCATCAGCAGGTCGGCCAGCGGCTGTAGGCCGCGTTCGACGGCCACGGTGGCACGGGTGCGACGCTTGGGCCGGTAGGGCATGTAGAGGTCTTCAAGTTCCGTAAGGCTGCGGGCCTCATGCAGGGCTTTCTGTAGCTCAGGGGTCATCTTGCCCTGTTCATTGATGCTCTGCACAATGGCGTCGCGCCGTTTGTCGAGTTCTTTGAGACGGGACAACAGGTCGCGTATGGCGGCAATCTGTACTTCGTTGAGGGCTCCTGTGGCCTCTTTGCGATAGCGTGCTATGAAGGGAACGGTACATCCTTGTTCAAGCAGTTCTATGGTCTTTTCTACCTGTCTCTGTCCGAGTTGGAGCGTTGCGGCTATGCTTTCAGCGTGGGTCATGGTTGGCGTTTCTTGTGGTGAATGGGGTGGAATGAATCAAAACTATGGTGTTTTTTGTTGTGGCAGATGCCCCTAACAAGATGCAAAGATAATGAAAAAAACGTTTGCCCTTTCGGTGGATTCTCCTTTCGGCGGCAATGCGTTCCCTGTGAGGCGACCCGTGTCGGCATAGAACGTGCATCGGTCGTGTGGTTTCTGTCTCTCTTCTGCATTTTTTGATAGATATTGTCAGACGTCTGTGTGTGATTTGTAAATTTCATGTAAATTTGCATACAGGATGATGGGGATGCATCGCTATCGTTCAGAGTATCATTCATTATCATAAGTAAAAACTAAATATACTATGAAGAAAGCACTTTTTATCAATGGTAGTCCGCGTAAGAAAGGCAACACTGCCACATTGCTGCGGGAGGCTATGCGTGGAGCGCAGGAGGCAGGATGTGAAGTCGAGATGGTGGATCTCTACGACCGAGGATTGAACTATAAAGGCTGCATGAGCTGCTTTGCCTGCAAGATAAAAGGAGGCCGTAAAGGCGTATGCTCCTTCCGCGACGACCTGCAACCTATCTTGGAAAAAGCCGTCGAGGCCGACGTACTGGTGTGCGGCTCGCCAATCTATTGCAGCTATCCTTCGGCTGGCCTCCGTGCCTTCATGGAACGTCTCGTCTTCCCCGCGGTCAACTATTCCGACTATAGCCGTCCGGTGGTGAACAAGCACAAATGCTCGGCCACTATCTACACGATGAACTGCCCTAATGAGCAGGTCTATCGCGCCAATGCCTATGACGTCGTGATGGACATCAGCGCGAAGCAGCTGGCCATGTTCGGCCCCACGGAGATTCTCTATTCCTTCGACACCTATCAGTTCAACGACTACAGTCGCTACGACGCAGCCCGTTTTGACGAGGCTCACAAAGCAATGGTACGCGACAGCCAGTTCCCTAAGGACCTTGAGAAGGCCTACAGCTTGGGCAAGCGACTTGCCTCTCAGTGTCAGTCCGACGATTAATGCAAAGCCGCTCCGTTAGCGGAGAGCCTGAAAAAATGGGATACTCCTCGTAGGTGAAGCAGTCCGTTACTTCGCAACGGGTCTGTCGCTTCGCAAAGAGGCAGTCACTTCGCAAAGAATCCGTCGCTTCTCATCGGGCTGGTTACTTCGCAAAGGGTTTTGTTACTTCGCAACGGGTCTGTCGCTTCGCAGAGGGTCGGCAGTCCTCTTCCTCATCGCGACTTTGCCGGTAAGCGGCGTGTGTGACGAATGACCATTACTCCGCAAGGTTTTATATCAGGCCGTATACGTGCGACAAATGATGATTCGCAACAAAAGTGGTCGCATTAGTTTTTATTTCGTAAATTTGCACCTTGACAACAACCGAGATTACGTTTATCACTAAAACCCACTCATCGTTATGTATCTGTTAGATATCGCCACCGGCTGGAAGACAGCCATCATGATTGTAGCCATGATTGCTGTGTTCTATTTCTTCCTTATCCGTCCTCAAAGCCAGCAGGCCAAAAAAGAAAAAGAGTATCGCAACAGCCTGAAAAACGGCGACCGTGTCATGACGTCGGGTGGCATACACGCTACCATAGTGAGCGTGGACGGACCAATGGCTACTATAGAGATTGCTCCTAACGCACGTATTAAAGTGCAGACGGCTTCCATCCAGCCAATCCCAGAACCCAAAAGAAGCTAACCCGGGCGCTTGGAAGACCCTGCGCAGGGAGTTTTTCTTTTTTTTTAGATTTCCTGGTTTATATAGAAACTCTATAATTCATAGATTATCTAGGGTTTCTATTTTTTAACGTTATCTTTTTTAGGAATTCTAGAGTATATAGAAACTCTAGAGTATCTAGAAAATCTAGAGTATCTAGGAACTCTATAGTATCTAGAAAAACTATAGTATTTTATAGATATCAGGCTTGTCTCGTCCGCCTACGATAGAGGTGGATGTATCTATTTGTAACACAAGAGGCTGAAGGCCTGGCTATCCAGATAGCGGGCGGCTACCTGCTGTAGGTCGTTGGCGGTGAGGGCCATGATGTCGGCGGACATCTCGTCGAGAGTGTCTACTTTTCCATAGTTAAGGCAGGCTTTTCCGATAGACTGCATCTCGTTGAGCCCGTTGTCGTTGCTGATGGCCATTTGGCCGATGAGCTGCCGTTGGGCGGCGAGAAACTGTCGGCTGCTTAGCGGATGGGCTGCCAGCTTGCCGAGCTCTTGCATTGTCAGTTCGCGCACTCTGTCGAAGGCGTCGGCCTCTATGCCGGCATAGATATAGAAGAGCCCAGCATCACTAAACGGCACATATTGCGACTCGATGCTGTAGCAGAAGCCGTAGCGCTCTCGTATGGCCACATTGAGAAGTGAGTTCATGGCGGGGCCGCCGATGATGTTGTTGAGCAGGGTGAAAGCCACCTTGTCGTCCTCGTAGATATTGGGGGCGGGACAGCCGAAGAGGAGGTGCATCTGGTGGGTGTGGCGGTTGAGCAGTTGTTCGAACCGTTGTGTCTCGCTGGGGCGTGTGCGACAGAGGGCCGAGCTTTCGCAGGGTGGATAGCTGCCGAAATAGCGCTCGCATAGGCGTATCAGCCTGTCGAAGTCGACATCGGCCACCACGCTGATAGCCATGCGGTCGGTGGTGTAGTGGCGTCGCATGAAGTCGCGCACGGCGGCGGGTGTAAAGGCTTTCACGTTGCGTTTGCTGCCCAGAATGTTGTGGGCTAATGGGTGAGATCCGTAGATACGCTCTTCGAAATCGTCGAAAATCAGGTCGGAGGGCGAGTCGCGATAGCTGTTGATCTCTTCGATGATGACGTCTTTCTCTTTGGTCAGCTCGCGTTCGGGAAACACCGAGTGGAACAGCACGTCGGCAAAAAGGTCGAGGCAGCGTTCCAGATGTTCGCCCAGCGATATGGCGTAGACGCAGGTCTCCTCTTTGGTGGTGAAGGCGTTGAGTTCGCCGCCCACGCCGTCGATGCGGTTGAGGATGTGGTAGGCACGTCGATGCTCTGTGCCCTTAAAGATGGAGTGCTCTATGAAGTGGGCGATGCCCTGTTCGGAAGGGCTCTCGTCGCGCGACCCTACATTGATATATACGCCCGAATAGGCTACGGGCGACGTGGTGCGACGCAGGACGATGCGGATGCCGTTGGAGAGGGTGTGATACTGATACATGACGAGAGAGTCAGATGGATGTGTACGGGTGATGAGAATTGGGAACCGTGGCATCTCCGGCGGAGGATGGTTGCGTGGTGTCTTCCGCTGAGCGCAATAGGACTATGGGGAAGGTGCAGAAGAGGATGCCGGCAAGGGTCTCCAGGGTGTCTTCTGCCATCATAGACAGCAGGACGATGAGGATGTATACCACGGCCAGCCAAGCCATAGGGTGGCGACGGCGATGCCACGCACGCACAAAAAAGGCTGCCACGATGGCGACGCCCACGAGTCCAAAGGCTACCAGCATGGAGAGATACTGGTTGTGCAGATGTTTGGTGGTGCCCGCAAGCTGCGAATGGGTGTCGGTAAGGCGCTGGTGGCACACATCGGCCACATCGCCAGTGCCTACGCCCGTCAGTGGATGCTGACAGAAGACCTGCCAGCCGTTCTGCCACAGCAGCAGCCGCTCGCCCATCGACGAGTTGTTCACGCTGCCATAGGCTTTGTAGTTCTCATATTCGAAAAGGAGCTGGTAGACCATGCGTCGCAGAATGTCGGGCTGGGTGTAGACGACGTTGGCAGTGCCCCGCTCGATGGCGTCGATGTCGGCCTGCGTCAGTTGCATGACGCCTACGCTGTCTTTAGTGAGCCCTCGGCTGCCGAGATAGCGCACCAGCGTGGGATAGACGGGGTGGCCGGAGCGGGTTAGCGTGTCGAACGGAAGGGTGCTCCGTTGCGACCATGTGGAACGCAGCTCTTCCTGGCATATGTAGTTGTTGATGTGCCCTCCATTCTCTATCGGACCGCCATTGTCGTGGCTGTAGCGGTGTCCGCCAGCGGTGAACGTGGGCAGCGGCTTTGTCTCCAATGGGGTCATGGTATAGTACTGAGATACATATCTATATAGCGACAGCACTATGATGGCTATCACGGTGAGTAGCAGTACGCTGTGAGACACTCTGCCGCGCAACGTGCGGGAACGGATGATGTCTCGCAGACGGTCAGCCATGAAGATTATCAGCAAGATGACGAGGGCGGTGTATGAGTGAATCAGCAGCAAGAACGCCAACAGCCACAGCAGCACGGCAACGGCAACGACGCTATGCCATAGCCTTCGTTGCGAGGACTTGGACTGCTGGAGCCATGCCACGCCGATGGCTATCACGAGACACACGTTGAGCGAGAAGCGGATGTGGGAGATGAAAGGTACAATCTGCCGGTAGGGCAGGTCGGCAATGGAGAACCATCGCACCAGCCCTATCAGCGAGACCACGACGACGGTGGCCACATAGGGCCACAGCACCCAGTGCCGTTCTCGCTGGCTGAGTGCCGACGTGGTGAGTGTCACGAGGGGAATGGCCAGTAGGGGGAGCTTGACTTGCAGGTCGTGTAGCGCATAGTGCATATTGCTGCTTCCCACGAGCCACAGCAGGTGTACACCGCAGAGTATCATGAAAGCCTGTAGCAGGCTACTCTGGCGGAAACGTTGCCACTTGTCGGCCCATCGGCCTTCGGCGAGCCAGTTGATGGACAGCAGAAACCAGAAAAAGTTGGCGGCAAAAGTCGATGTGGTCATCGTTATGCCCAGCAGGACCAACGAGACCACATAAATCGTTCTATGAACACGGGGAGAAAACACTGCGCAGGCGGGGCTATTTGCGGCCCAGCAGTTTGTCATAGGCTTTTTTGTCGGCGAGCACCTCGATGGCTTTCTTCACGTCGGGGTCGGTGGCGAGGCTGCCCTCTATGCGCCCCTTTTCGTAGTAGTAGCGGGTGAGGATCTCGGCTTTCAGCATCTCGCTAATCTCGTCGCGGTAGCGGTAGATGTCTTTCTCTTTGTCTTTCCGAAAGCCCTCTTCCATGGCATCGAGTTGCGAGGCAATGCCATCAAGATAGTTCTCCTCTTTGGCCACCTTGCGGAGCTCTTGCAGCATACGTTCGGTGATGGTAGAATAGGCATAGTCTTTGTCGGAGAGATAGTGAACGAAGTCGGCAAAGATGGCGTCGGTGATTTCGAATTCGGCGGGGGCGGGGATGGTATCGTGCTGCTTGACAAAGAGGGTGGCGTAGTTGAAGATGTGGAACTTGCCGTAGAGCGAGGCGGCAATGCCCGACAGGTATTCGGGTTCCATGGCCACGTCGGGCTCGATGCCGAAACCGTCGTAGACCACTCGTCCGTTGCGGGTGTGGAAGGCGGTCTTGAGCGAGTCGGGCACTTGGGTGGCGCGTCCGTTGGTGTCGCGATGGGCATAGTCGAGGGCCTGGATGCAGCGTCCGGAGGGGATGTAGTATTTGGACACGGTAATCTTCATCTGTGTGTTGTAGGAGAGCGGCAGGATGTTCTGCACCAGCCCCTTGCCGAAGGAACGTTCGCCGATGATGACGGCGCGGTCGAAGTCCTGCAGGCTGCCGCTGACAATCTCGCTGGCCGAGGCGCTATAGCCGTCAATCAGCACCGCTACGGGAAGGTCGGTGGTGAGCGGGTCATGGGAGGTATAGCTCTTGATGTTTTTCGACGACACCTTGCCCTTGGTCTCCACCACCAGCTGTTTCTTGGGCATGAAGATGTTGACAATGTCTACGGCTTCGTTCATCAGGCCGCCGCCGTTGCCGCGCAGGTCAAGGATGATGCCGCGGAGCGACTTGCGGTCGTTCATCAGTTCGGAGACGGCAGCACGCACGTCGCCGGCCGAGCCGCGGGTGAACTCGTTGAGCTTCACGTAGCCGTAGTCGTCGCCCACGTAGCCGTAGTAGGGCACGGCCTTGAGTTGTAGCTCTTCGCGCACGATGGTCTTCTCGAAGGTCGTGCCGTCGCGTTCTAATAGCAGTGAGATGCTGGTGCCGGCCTGGCCGCGCAGCGCCGCGCTGACGTCGGCGGTGCTCTTGCCTTCGGCGCTCTCGTCGCCCACCTTCACGATGCGGTCGCCAGCACGCAGACCCGCCCTATCGGCAGGCAGCCCCTGATAGGGTTCGGCTACATACACCCACTTGTCCTGCTGATGGATGAGGGCTCCGATGCCGCCATATTTGCCCATGAGCTGCAGCTTTACGTCTTCCATCTCCGACTCGGGATAGTAGTTGGTGTAGGGGTCCATGGAGGCCAGCATGGCATCGATGGCCACGCGCATGGTCTTGCCAGGATCCACGTCGTCGACGTAGAATTGATGCAGCTTCTTGTAGACCTCGGCAAAGACCTCTAAGTTTTTCGATATCTCAAATCCTTTGTCGGTCTGTGCGTTGAGTCCTAATGATATGAGTAGGGCAAAGAGAATGACGGGATATTTTTTCATGTTTTTTCTGTATTTCTGAATGGGGGCTTATTGCCAATATATAAAAAACGGAAAATAGTTTAGAAAGGTATGAAACAGCGTGAAAAATATTGTCACAGGGAATGGCATGCGTATCGCCTCGCTTCCGTTCCGACACCCGGGGGGGAATGATGTTTCCGTCGGGTGGCGGAGGAGTGTGGCTCTCGGTAGTAATGCGGGAAAGAAGAGATGCAGAATGGCTGCGGGCACTAATTCTCCTTAATAAATCGGGAGAGTGTGATCTCGTCGGGCGAGACGAACCACACCACGTCGTTCTCCTTGAAAACGGTATCGGCCTTGGGATTGAGCATGTACTGCTGGTCACGCTCTATGGCTATAACCATGCCGTTAAAGCGGTTGCGCAGGTCGGCCTGTATGAGGTTTCTGCCTTGCAGCGGTCCGTCGGCTATCACCTTGTAACGATAGATGTTGATCTCGTTGTCTGAATGGTCGCGTATCAGCATCTCTGGCTCCACCTCGGCCTCCGTACGGAAGTGGGCGAGGTCTTCCTCGGTGCCTATCACCGTCACTTTGTCCATCGGCATCATCTGCTCCTCGCTGCCCGGCAGGTTGATGATGGTGTTGCCGCGCTCTATGGTTACTACGCTCAGTCGGAAACGGCTCCGAAGGTCGGCCTGTCGTAAGGTCTGCCCTACGAAAGCCGAGAAGGGGGTGATGACCATGCGCTCCATGCTAAACACCTGCTCCATGCTCTGCGGTATGCGGAAAGAGTTCTGCGCCTGCCGTTGGTTGAAGTTGGACACGAAGTGCTCCTCCAGCCGCAGATAGGCATTGGTGGCGCGACGCGACGAGATGACGAAGAGTATCACCATCAGCGTCAGCACCAAGATGAAACCTACGGCCAGGTGCACATAGCGTGCCAAGACAAGGCCTACGAAAAAGAGTGCCACTCCGATGCGCAGGATGATCAGCGGGATGACGACTACCTGGCTTCCATGGTAGGTGGCATGCATCTTGCGCAGGCGTTCGCGACTGATGTTGCGCACCATGGCCCAGAGAAAGGGCATCATGAGGAACAGCGTGGCCGTGGCCCCCAGCAGGTTGGCCCATCGTTCGTCGATGTCGGCATTGCCGAAGGTGCGCAGCAGGAAGGGTTGCAGGAGGGTGAACGAGAGGATGGCTATGACCGTCAGGATGACACCGTAGATGAGGATTGACGACACCTGGCGACGAATGAACTTGTTGACCAGCGACTCATGGCCTGTGCCGCCCGACGAGAAAGTGGCGTAGCGCTCCATGGCGTCTTTCATCTTCGACGGGATGCGTGGGTTGAGCCACTCGTAGGCAGGCAGACCGGCCTTAATCATATAGGGCGTGACAAAGGTCGTGATGATTGATACCGACACGATGATGGGATAGAGGTTGGGTCCGATAACACCGAAACTGAGGCCGAGTCCGGCGATGATGAACGAAAACTCTCCGATCTGGCAGAAGCAGAATCCGCTCTGCATGGCGGTCTTGAGCGGCTTGCCGCTGAGGAGCACGCCCAGCGTGGCCGCCATAGACTTGAAGACCACGATAGTGGCAGCGATGACAAGGATGGGCCCTATATATTTGACCAGCACCTCAGGATTGACCAGCATGCCCACCGACACGAAGAAGACGGCACCAAAGAGATTCTTGATGGGCGTGATGATGCGGTGTATGGCATCGGCCTCTATGGTCTCGGCCAGTATGGCACCCATGACGAAGGCCCCCAGGGCTGTCGAGAAACCTGCATAGGAGGCCGTCACCACCATGCCGAAACAGAGGCCTACGGCCACGATGCAGAGGGTCTCCTCGGTCATGAATCGCCTCATCCAGCGTAGGAAGGAGGGGATGAAGAAGATGCCGAAGAGAAACCATATCATCAGGAAGAACACCAGTTTCAGAAGGCTCATGGCCAACTCGCCACCGTTGAAACTGCGACTCACCGACAGCGTGGAGAGCAGCACCAGCAAGAGCACCGCCACGAGGTCCTCCACGACGAGCACCGCCGTCACGGTGTTGGTGAACTTCTGCTGTTTCAGTTTCAAGTCGTCGAACGACTTGATGATAATCGTGGTGGATGAGATGGAAAGCATACAGCCAAGGAAGATGCATTCCATCTCCGTAAAGCCAAGCAGCCGTCCTACCGAACTGCCTATCAGAAACATGACGAACAGCTCGGTGAGCGCCGTGATGGCTCCTGTACCACCCACCTTCTTCAATTTTTTGATGCTGAACTCCAGTCCGAGTGCAAACATCAGAAACACGATGCCGATGTCGCTCCACACATGCACGTTGGTTTCGTCGGTGATGGCCGGAAACCATGTGACATAGGGACCAATCAGAAATCCAGACACGATATATCCCAACACCAAGGGCTGGCGCAGCCATTTGAAAACCACAGTGACGACGCCGGCGGTAATCAGTATGATAGCAAGGTCGAGAAAAAGAGGAGGAAGAGATGACATGATGACGTGTAGGAATTGGGGTTTAAGAGTTGTGATGACTGAGTGGACAGGCATCGGTTCTCGGCTTTTTCGCTTTAATAATATGGGTCAGGTAGGGGGGGGGATGTTTTTTTTAGGGGTGCAGATATTCCAACATCTTGCGGGTCGAAAACCCCAGCAGGTAGGGTGTGTGTGTTTAGGGGTGCAGATATTATGAGTGATGACTGTTATCTATGTGGTTGTTGCTGTCTTTGATTATCGGGTTGCTGTCTTTTGGGTGGCGGTGTCGTCGGTGTCGAAGCCTTGAGTTGTTGCTGTCTTTGATCTATCGGGTTGCTGTCTTTTTGGGGATTGTCCACGCTTATGATAGGTGGTGGCGTGGCGCTCGAACGACAGCGCGCAAAGTATGGGCTTCAAAGGATGGTAGACGATGCGGTCTGACACAAGCCTATGTGATATTATTATCTGTCGAGTCCCAGTTGGCGCAGCTTTTCTTGCAGGTCGCTGTTGGCGTTTGTTCGTGAGGCAGGTTGGCTGTCGGCTTTCTTTTTGTGTCGCACGCGGTCCATCACCTCTTTGACCACTGCCTTGGTGGAGAGGGGAAAGTCGGATTTCTGCATCCAGTCGGCATAGGAGGGCTCTTTTTCAAACACTTTTTCGAGCGTTTCGCCTTTGTATTTGCCAAAGTTGAAAGTCTCTTGGTGCGAGGCGTTCCACACGATGTGGCCTACCAGGTCGGCATTGTGGCCAAGGGTGCTGAAGCGGCTCAGGGCCTCCACGTCGTTGCGAACGGGGGCTTTCTCTACCACGCCTTCTTTCTCTTCGTAGTCTACGCCCTCATAGCGGTCCAGCTGGGCTTTGAGCACCTCGTAGGTGGCCACGGTGTCGGCATCGGCCGAGTGGGCGTTGGCAAAATCGTGGCCCCCACAGTAGAAGCGGTAGGCGGCACGCAGGGTGCGCTGCTCCATTTTGTGGAAGATGTTCTGCACATCGATGCGGAGATGCTGGCGTATGTCGAACGGATAGTCGGCCCGCAGAAACTCTTCGACGAGCAGTGGCACGTCAAACTTGTTGGAGTTGTAGCCTGCCAGGTCGGCCTCGCCGATGAAGTCGGCCACGCGCGGAGCCAGTTCTTTGAAGGTGGGCTTGTCGGCCACATCGGCATCGGTGATACCGTGGATGGCTGTCGTGGTGGGAGGAATCGCTACGGTATTGCCTTGGCTGTCGACGGGTCTGACACGCGTTACGAGGCGTTCTTCGCTGCCGTCGGGATTGATTTTCAAGAAACACATCTCAACGATGTGGTCGTGGCCTACCTGCAGGCCGGTGGTTTCAAGGTCGAAAAAGACTAAGGGGCGTTTGAGTTTGAGTTGCATGGTTAGGGAGTGGAGATGGGGTGGTATGATTGGGTGTTTTTTTGGTGGAGGACGATTGGTCTGAGCAATCCGAGTAATCCGAGTAATCTGAATAATCTGAGTAATCTGAATAATCTGAATAATCTGAGTAATCTGAGTAATCCGAGCAATCCGAATAATCCGAGCAATCTAAATGACTCGATAAATTGGCGTGACCTGAATACTCTGTGAGTAATCTAATCAAAAACTGGTGGCTCTGGGTGGTCGGAGCGTTCAGATTTTTTTTTGTTTGTCTTGGTTGCTATTGTCGTGCAGCCTTATGAATCTTGAGCAGGGTCTGCAGGAGGCTCTCTGCATGGTCGAGCATCAGCATGTTGGCTCCATCGGACTTGGCTTTCTGTGGCTCAGGATGAGTCTCCATGAAGATACCGTCGCACTGCACTGCTACGGCGGCGCGTCCGATGGTCTCGATCATCTCGGGGTTGCCGCCGGTGACGCCGGCAGGCTGGTTAGGACGCTGTAGCGAATGGGTGATGTCGACCACTACGGGCACATGGTTCTTCTTCATCTCGGTGACGCCACGGAAGTCCACCACGAGGTCTTGATAGCCGAAGGTGGTGCCGCGCTCGGTGAGCATCATGTTGCTGTTGCCGAAGGCTTTCATCTTGTCTACCACGTGGGTCATGGCTTCGGGAGAGAGGAACTGACCTTTTTTGACGTTGACCACGCGTCCCGTCTCGGCGGCGGCACGCAGCAGGTCGGTCTGACGGCATAGGAAAGCGGGGATCTGCAGCACGTCGGCATAGCGTGCTGCACGTGCGGCCTCTGCCTCGTTGTGCACGTCGGTAACCACGGGCACGTCAAACTGGCGTCCGATGGCTTGCAGCACCTCGAGGGCCTTCTCGTCGCCGATGCCCATGAATGAGTCGAGGCGTGAACGGTTGGCTTTCTTGTAGGAGGCTTTGAAGGCATAGGGGATTTGCAGCCGGCGGGTGATTTCGACCAGCCGTTCGGCAATGGCGAAGGGACTTTTCTCGTCTTCGATAACGCAAGGACCGGCAATGAGGAAGAAATTGCCGGTCTCGGTGTGTTTCAGTTTGGGAAGTTGGGGATAGATGGGTAGCATGGTGGTGGTGTTTTTGGAAAAGAAAGAAGTAAGGGTGTTTTTTTCGTCGGTGCTGTGGATGGCCGTTTCCATCCTCTTCGTGGCGGTTTTGCTTCTCGTCATGCGGCTTGTCGGCCTGTTTTCGACTTGCCGGAGACGTCGGGTGTTGCCAAACAGTCAGAAACGACAAAGCCACCTCTCTGGTTAGGAGGGGTGGACTTTGCTGATGATGAGATTAGAAATCGGTCTCGATGTTGTCAAGCATATCGTCGCCTTCGTCGGCAGGCATGGCGTCGCGGTCGTCATCCTGCGAGCGGCGTCCGCGCTGCAGCGAGATGATGAGGGCACCCAGCATACGGGTCATCTCCATCAGGTATTCGCCTGACTGTGTTCCCTCTTCCTCGGTCATCATGCCCATGCCGGTGGCCATGGTGGTGAACACGAAACATTCACGGATGGCCGTCTTGGCAATTTTGAGGTAGTGCTCGAACTGGCTCTTATTGCGTGAGGAGCCTTCGGCAATATTGAGGGCGATGTCGTAGGACGAGTGGCAGAAGGTGTCGAAAAGGTTTTTCTGACCTTCGTTGGCGGGAGCGTGCATGGTGCGCAACAGCCACTGGCTATAGGCCACGGCCTTGGAATAGATGCGCAACTCCTCGAAGCGGAAGAAACATCCTGTTCTTTCTTGTGTTTCCATATTATTTGGTTTGTAGTTTTGTATGGGTTAATAATGTTTTCGGGAATAGGACCGTCCACTATAGGTTCACGCTCTGCATCGACATGATGCGCATGAAGGCGGTCAAGTCCTTGTGGCGGTCTATGGCCAAGGAGCCTCTGAACTGGTCTATTGACTCATGGCCGTGACGTTGCATCCAGTCTACCAGTCCGTCGTGGGTCTCTCTCAGTCTTTCTATGCCATTACGGTAGAGCGTGGTGTTGAGTTGCACGGTGGCAGCACCTGCCAGCAGTGCCTTGACGACCTCGACCCATCCCTCGATGCCGGTGGCGGCGCTGAGGTCGCAGTTGATGCGCGGCGAAAGGGCTGCAATCCATCGTAGCATGGTGTGGAAGTTGCTCGTCACTATGTCTCTGCCGCCGTTTATGATTTCTTGCTGCTCAATGTCGATATCCATCGGCGCCTCCATGCCGAAGAACGAGATGGCCTTCACCCCGCTCCACGAGAAGCGCTGCACGGAGTGTGCCATGTCGGTAAAATAGGGGGGCAATTTCAATGCTACGGGCACATTGCATATACGACGCAGCGTCATCAGGATCTGGTTGTAGATGCGGTCTACGTCGGCGGTGGTCAGGCTGGGGTTGTAGGGATGCAGCGACATGTTGAACTCCATGGCCTTGACGCCAGAGGCCTCGTAGCGCTTCACATAGTTGACCCATGACTCGAACGAAACGCAGCTGATGCTGCCTATCACGGGAATCGTCAGCACAGAGGTCAGCTTGCTGACGTAGTCGAAATACTCGTCGATGCTGCTCTTCGTCATCTGCTTTGAGACGTAGTTGTACGACTCTCCGTAGGCATCGGTGCGCATCAGTATGTTGGCCCCGTGCTTTATGTCGTAGGCAAACTCTTCTTCAAATTTGGTCTTCAGTATGATGGCTCCTGCCCCCAGGTCTTCGAGCCGCTGCATGGTGTCCAAGTCTGTCGATAGTCCGCAACTGCCGATGATGATCGGAGTGCGCAACTGTTGCCCTAAGTAGTTGACAGATGTGTCCATCGTTGGTTTAAGTATTCCTGTCTTATGTGTCGGTCTATGACCTCACGACATGATGTTATTCTTCTAAATTGTTATTATTTGCAAAAATAGTTTATTTTTTGAAATTTTAAGAACTTTTTGCAAAAAATAAATCCGATTTTGTTATACTTTGCTAACTGATAGGTTGTTATGAGGATGGCTTTTTTTTATGAAAATCGCTTTGTGAATAATGCGGTGAATTATTTTCCATGGAAAACAAAAAAAATGACTACTTTTGCAAACTCAAAAAAACAACAAGATAACAATGAAAGAGATTAACGAAGAGAAAACCACCACCCAAGAAGTCAGCGACTTCATTTCCAAGACCGAATTGTTTTTCGAGAAGAACCAGAAGACGATTTATATTGTCCTGGCGGCTATTGTGATTGTCGTGGCTGGCTATTTTGCCCTCACTAAGTGGTATTTCGAACCCCGTTCCGAAGAGGCTGCCGCCGAGATGTTTATGGCTGAAAACTATTTCGACAACCTCGACTACGAGAAAGCCCTCAACGGTGACGGTCAGAACGGACTTGGATTTGTCGACATCATCAGCGACTATAAAGGCACCAAGTCGGCCAACCTGGCACGCTATTATGCTGGTCTTTGCGAACTCCACCTCGGCCATTTCGAGTCTGCCATTGATTACCTCAAGTCCTACTCGGCCAAGGATTCTTACACCGGCTCGCTGGCTCTGATGGCCCAGGGCGACGCCAATGCCGAACTCAAGGACAACGCCAAAGCCATTTCCCTCTACGAGAAGGCTGCTGCCAAGGGCGACAACAGCATCGTGGCTCCTGCGGCTCTCTTCAAGGCTGCCATGCTCTACATAGCCGAGGGCAACAATGATAAGGCGGTCAAGAGCTTGAAGCAGATTAAGGAGAAGTATCCCGAAAGCACCGAGTATAGCGAGGTCGACAAGTATATCGCTTTTGCTGAAAACCAGAAATAAGCCTATGTTGGCTCTCCAATAAAAGGCGTTTTGGTGAAAAGACGCCTTTTTTTGTGTGTGTCACCCTCCTTGCCGTTCGTAGTTGTTTTTTCCCTCCTCTCGGTGTTGTCCTTCCATCAGTCAGTGTTATGAAGAAGTGTCTTCTTGTCGTTTTGGCTCTCTTGCTTGCTCAATGTCTTGCAGCGCAAACGCCACGGACTGACCATCGTCCGCGTATTGGCGTGGTGCTGGGTGGCGGCGGAGCCAAGGGCGCTGCCCACATCGGCGTGCTGAAATACCTTGAAGAGCAGGGCATCCCCGTAGACTATATTACGGGCACCAGCATGGGCTCCATCATTGGCGGCCTCTATGCCCTTGGCTATACGCCCGAGCAGATGGCCGAGCTCATTGGCAGCCTCGACTGGTCGCGCTATATGAGCCGCGAGATCGACCCCACGCTGCTCTCTTCGCGCGAACGACAGATGCGCTCCAACTACCTTCTGCGCATCCCCTTCAACTTGCAGGATGCCGACAATGCCCTCAGTTCGGAAGGCGGCATCAGCAAGGCTTTCATCAAGTCGTTGCCCGGCTCTTTTGTAGGCGGCAGCAATGTCACCAATCTCTTCAACAGCCTCAGCGTGGGCTATCAGGATTCTATGAGCTATGACCGGTTGCCCATCCCCTTTGCCTGTGTGGCCACCGACATCCTTACCGGCCAGGCCTACGTCATGCACAGCGGCAGACTGCCGATCTCCATGCGTGCCAGCATGGCCATCCCGGGCTTTTTCGACCCTGTCAGGATCGACGGACACTTGCTCCTTGATGGCGGCATGGTCAACAACTTCCCCACAGACGTATGTCGCGAGATGGGGGCCGACATCATTATTGGCATAGAGGTGGCCCAAGGACTGGACACCAATATCAGCCACCTGCAGTCGCTCCCGCAGATAGCCAGCCAGCTTATGCAGATTGCCGTAGCCAACGGCAAGTCGGAGCACCGGCAGCTGTGCGACATCTATATCCGTCCTGATATGACGGGGTTTAATATGTTGAGCTTCAATAAGGAGGCTATAGATACCCTCGTGTCGCGAGGCTACCAGCAGGCCCTCAGCTGTGCCGAACAGATTGATTCCTTACGTCGCCTCCTTGACAGCTACGGCCCCCACCCTAAGGTGCTCCACGCGCCGCCGGCCGAATACGTAATTAACGACTCTGTCTTTGTCTCCTCGGTCGAAATAGAATATCCTCAGCACGCCCATATCAACGAACGCGGCAGAGAGGATGTGCGACGTCAGATGATGAAGGAAGGCATCTCTGTCGGCTGGATGTCAGGCGGCGATATCGAGCGGAGTATTCAGCGCCTACTCGGCACGGGAGCCTTCAACAGTATTAACTATCGGCTGTCACCCTCCACCTGTCCGTCCGACACGTTCTCCTCTTCGTGCTATAGACTCATCCTCAGCCCCGAGAATGCAGAACCTCATGTCTTTGCCGCCGGCCTGCGCTACGACACCGAGGAGAGTGCTGCCGTCCTTTTTGCCCTCGGACTTAATCAGTATCACACCTCGGGCGCCAAGCTGCTCTTCAATGCCCGCCTCAACTATAACCCCCAGTTTCGTGCCCTAGCCTCGTTCGAGGCCTGGAACCTTGGCACACTCAACATCGACTATACGTTCCGAGAGTGCAGTTATCTCATCCGTGACCATCAAGATATCGTCGGCTACACCCTTCGCAACGATCATCGCATTCGATTGTATTTCTCTGAGTTCCAGAGTAGAAAGACTTCATGGCTCATCGGAGCCCAAGAGGAGATAGTCAGTTACGACCGCACCTCCTCCGGCCCAGGCCTTTCGACGGCCGCCTTCGACAAGAGCTACTATGGCTTCTTTGGCCACATCACCTACGATACCCGCGACAAAAAGACCCTTGCCAACAACGGTCTCCTCTTCAACGTTGCCTTCAACTGGCGCATCCTGCATGGCAACAACTTCAAGCCCATGGGGGTCGGACTTGGCGACATCATGCTCTACCTCCGCAAGAACCACACCTATGGAACCAGCCGGTTGTCGGGAACACCACAAGTATATGCCCGTCTCACCTCGCGCCATGGCCACGACTACGAGTTTCATACCCTCTATGGCGGCACCCTCGCCAACCGCTACGGACAGAACCACCTCCCGTTCGTAGGCATCTCCAACGTGCAGATTACCTTCAAGGATGCTCTCATCGCCCGCTACGACCTCAACTATAATATTCGTGGCCCGCACTATATATCGTTGATCGCCAACGTCATCGGGGGAAGCACCCAGCATATCTTCGATATCGAGGATACCAAGCCCGTCGGCATCTATGGAGGCTTCAGCCTGCGCTACGGGATGCGTTCGGTGCTTGGCCTCATCGCTGCCGACCTCTATTGGAGCAACCTCACCAATCGTTGGGGAGTCTCTGTCTCGGTTGGCTACGACATCTAACGTATTTCTTTCCGATATCCCATGTCCCATCCCAGCCTCCCCGTCATCCAAAGCAACGTCTCCTTGCAGCATCTCCACACCTTTGCTATCCCTTCGGTGGCCAGCCAGATGGTGGTGATACGTGACGACGACGAACTGCACGCCTTGATACGTGCTCGACTTATTCCTGCCCATCATGTTGTCATTGGCAGCGGCAGTAACATGCTCTTTGCCGACCGCTATGAGGGCATGGTGCTGCACATGGCCACTCGTGGCGTCCGCCTTGTCGGCGAAGAGAGCGACACCGTGTTCGTCGAGGCTGCTGCCGGCGAGTTGTGGGACCCCTTTGTCCAGCACTGCATCCGCCAAGGATGGCACGGTCTTGAAAACCTTGCCGCCATTCCCGGCACCGTGAGGGCCTCTGCCGTGCAAAACATTGGAGCCTACGGCTGTGAGGCCGCCGACTGTATCGAACGTGTCCATGCTGTCGAAACGACTACGGGACGCCCGCTGACCATCATGCGGCAGCAATGTCACTACGGCTACCGCGACAGCGTCTTTAAGCACGACCTCGCCCAGCGCTGCATCATCACCTCCGTGGTCTTCCGCCTGACTAAGGCCTTCGTGCCCAATCTATCCTATCAGGCACTGCGTGATGCTGCTGCCCGGTGTGGACTCTCCAGCCTTACGCCACGGCAACTCTTCGACCTCGTGACCGACCTCCGCTGGTCCAAACTGCCTCGACCCGAAGTGCTGGGCAATGCAGGCAGTTTTTTCAAAAACCCCGTGGTGCCGTCCTCCCACGCCGAGCAACTGCGCCGTTCCTATCCCGCCATCCCCTGCCACACAGCCCCTCAAGGTGTCAAAATCCCCGCGGCGTGGCTCATCGAACAATGCGGATGGCGCGGCCGCTCGCTCGGACACTGTGCCGTCTATGACAAGCAGGCCCTTGTCCTCGTCAATCTTGGTGGCTGCACTATCGGCGATGTCCAGCGGCTCTCCGATGCCATCATTGCCGACGTTAGGGCTCGCTTTGCCATCACCCTGCAGCCCGAAGTCATTTTCAACAGATAACCATAACCCTCAAATCCGATACTATGTACGACTACAAGAAATTTTGGCAGTGGTTCGAGAATCACAATGAGCAGCTCACCATGCTTGGCGACCTCGACAACCAGCAGCGGCAACTGTTGCTCGATCAGCTGCAACAGCAGCTCGACACCTACTGCCCCGGACTCTCGTTCGAGATGGGCGAACCCACCCCCAATGGTCGCAAGCTGACCTTTTCTGCCGAGGGCGACACCGACCTGTTTCGCTATCTGCTCGACCTCACCGACAATGCGCCCGACCTCGACTGGTGGGAGTTCATCGCCTTCAAACAGCCCAATGGCACAGCCCTTCGCGTCCGCTTCGACCGCTACACTTTCAATACCTCTAAGATGCACTTCATGGAACTCGAGTGCGAGGAAGAGCCCGAGTTCATGGGACTCCGTGTCGCCGTCGACCTTGCCGAAATCTCTGGCGGCAAGGAGGTCCCCCAGCCCGACGAGGAAGACTTGCAGGTGGGTGTCTATGTTACTATAGAAGCCATGATAGGCGAATTTGACTGTGCTACCATGCTCGGCTATCTCGAAGTCGTTCCTGTGCCCGACGAGCCCTTCAAAGCTGGATTCCGCCCGCTCGACGACCTGCCGGAATATGTCGAATGGTTCAAGAAAAACCGCGAGAAATAGCGATACACTGCCGCCAGCAAGCCTTTTTTTGCACTTGTTTCGGCAAAAAATGCTATCTTCGCATCGTCTTTGTGTGTGGCATCGTGGGCCTACACACGTTTTAATGTGTTTACAAATAATAAGATATAAATCATTGTTACTATTATGAGCAAAGTTGATGTACTGTTAGGTCTTCAATGGGGCGACGAGGGCAAAGGCAAAGTCGTCGATGTGCTGACTCCCCAATATGATGTCATCGCTCGTTTCCAAGGCGGCCCCAATGCAGGCCATACCCTGGAATTCAATGGCATCAAGCATGTCCTTCGTACCATCCCCTCTGGTATCTTCCATCAAGATAAAATCAACGTTATCGGCAATGGCGTTCTCATCGAGCCCCGTATCTTCAAAGGCGAGGTCGAAGCCCTGACCGAGAAAGGCGTCGACGCCACCCGCAACCTCTACATCTCGCTCAAAGCTCATCTCATCCTTCCCTCACACCGACTTCTCGATGCAGCCAACGAGCAGGCCAAGGGCAAAGCCAAGATTGGCTCCACCCTCAAAGGCATCGGCCCTGCCTATACCGATAAGGTGGCACGTACAGGCCTGCGTGTGGGCGACACCCTCAGCAGCGATTTTGCCCAACGTTATGAGCATTTGAAACAGCAGCACGTCCAGACAGCACGTATGTTGGGATTCGATGTCGACGGCTTCCAACTCGAAGGGGTTCCCTTTGCTGAATATGAACGGCTCTGGGTCGACTCTCTGCAGTCGCTCCACCAGTTCCGTCTCATCAGCAGCGAGTACTTCATCAACCAGTGTCTCCGCGAGGGCAAAAAGGTGCTGGCCGAAGGTGCTCAGGGTTCCATGCTCGACATCGACTTCGGGTCCTATCCTTTTGTGACTTCCTCCAATACCGTGACCGCTGGCGTCTGCTCCGGTCTCGGTGTGGCTCCCTCCGCCGTAGGACGCGTCATGGGCATCACCAAGGCCTATTGCACCCGCGTTGGTGCCGGTCCGTTCCCCACCGAGCTTTTCGACGCCACTGGCGACCAGCTCTGTCGCCTCGGCCATGAGTTCGGCAGCGTTACCGGACGTCCCCGCCGTTGCGGCTGGATCGATCTGGTGGCGCTCCGCTACGCCTGTATGCTCAACGGCGTCACCGACCTCTTCGTCACCAAGCCCGACGTCATGGATGACTTCGACGAAGTCAAGATGTGCACCGCCTACAGCATTGACGGACAGCAGACCACCGAGATTCCTTTCAACCTCAACACCGTTAAAATCGAGCCTGTCCTCAAATCCTTTGCCGGATGGAAACAGTCTGTCTCCGGTATCCATGCCTACGGACAGCTGCCGCAAAACCTCCGCTCCTATCTCGACGCCATAGAGCAGGAATCTGGCGTCCATATCATGGCTGTCTCCACCAGTCCCGACCGCAAGGATGTGCTCTTCAAATAAAGTACGGACATCCCGCTATACAATAAAAAGCGACATTCGCCGTTACATTTGCAACAATTATAAAACCTGATAACCATGAAGAAACTCCTTTTGCTTGCCCTCGTCTGTCTCCCCCTCGTCGCAGGTGCACAGACCAAGGTTAAAGAGACCGAGGTTCCCAAATCAGTCCTCATCACGCTGGCCAAAACCTATGAGTCCTACAAGGTCAAGACTTGGTATCAAGCTCCCGGACAGTATATTGCTGACTTCATCATCGACGGACAACCCGGACGTGGCTACTTCACTGCCGGCGGCGACTGGCAGTATAGCGCCTTCCCTGTCAAAATGCAGGAATGCCCCACGCTCATGACCACCTACATCACCTCCAACTACCCTGGCTACCGCACCAAGGAAATCAACTACATCGAGGAGAAGAGTGGCGATAACTACTATCGTGTCATCATTGCCCGCGATGCCATCGATGCTACCGACTGCGAGATGGTCTTCGACACCCGCGGCAAACTCATGAAGACCAACGCCCCCGATCCAGAGGCTGTCAAACGTGAGTATTATACACTCAACAACCCCGAATACGACGATGGCCGCAACACCCGCAAGGGCAAACGCCCCCTCCCCGAGGAGGATAAGCCCGAAGAGGTTACCACCGTCGAACCTACGGGTCCTATAGCCGCACACTTCGAGAAAAACCACGCCAAACGCGTCAAGAAAGGACCAGAATGGGCTAAACGCGACAACGGTGCCCGCCTCGTGGCCTATTACACCAACCCGCAGAAAGCTGGCTTCGAAGTGGTCTACAACGCCGAAACAGGTGCTTGCGAATGGCTTGGCAAACTGCTCGAAAAGGAGCGTTATAAGAAAGGTATTATCAAATATCTCGAAGAGAAATTCAAAGGCGAGAAATACTACATCGAGAAGATGGTCAACTATACCGCCGATAGCAAATACCGCGGAGCTGACGGCAAAAAGCCCAAACCCTACACCTATGTGGTCATCAGCCAGAAGGCGGGGAAACAAAAGAAATACACCCGTCTCGAATTTGATGCCAAGGACCAGTTCACAGGTCTCCTCGCTGGACCTCTCGACAAACTGGATATCCAATAATCGATAACGATTCAAGCCATAATAAGCGAGCCGCGTCCTCTAATGGTCGCGGCTCGCTTGTTTGTAGTTGTTGTGACTGATATAGTCGATAGCGAAATGGTGCTTCCAAAATCACAAGGCGAGGCTATCGCTTGGGCAACAGCTATTGCGGATATTGTCGAGAGTGAAGAGGCTGACACCCTCTTTTTGAAACTTTCGGAATGAGCAACATGATAAGCCGACTCCGCTTGCTACGGCTTGTCGCTGTGTCTTGGCTGCTCAGTCTGCTTGAGTCTGCTTAGGTGATTCTTCTATTCTGTTTTTACGTCTGTTTTTCACGCCAAATCGGTGTTTCCAGAATGCGCTGCTTTTATCATCTCACAGAATACCGTAGTCATTTGAGCAGTTGGGCGGTGTGGTTCTTGGTGTCTACCTTAGAAATGGCATCAATGATGAATCCTTGCTCGTCAATCACGTATGTGGTTCGAAGGGTGCCCATCGAGACTTTGCCGAAACTCTTCTTCTCGCCCCACGCCTCGTAGGCCTTGAGGATAACGCATTCGGGGTCGGAAATCAGGTGGAAGGGCAATGCATACTTGGCGATGAATCGCTGGTGGGAATTTTGAGAGTCACGGCTGACACCAATCACCTCGTAGCCAAGGGCAAGAAACCGTTGGTAGTTATCGCGCAGGTCACAAGCCTCGGAAGTGCATCCTGGCGTGCTGTCTTTGGGATAGAAATAGAGTACCAGTTTCTTGTTTGCAAAATCATTAAGACTGACTGAATTGCCGTTTTCGTCAAGCCCTTCGAAATATGGGGCTTTCGTTCCTATTTGAAGCATATTTTTCTTTTTTTTGTATTCTAAAATGCTGTTCTATAATACATTTTTGGAGGAAAGGGCGCAATCGTTTTTTATTCTGGAATAACAAAAACCGATTATTGAAAAATCTCCAACAAGACAGATTGATAGTATTTACATAACATTATTTCGGAGAGCTCAGATTATCCCGTTTTTCTAAAATATAGAAAACCAAATCGTTTGGAACTCTCCGAAAACAGATTGTCATGAAGCGCTATGTCCTTATGGCAACCATGCTGGCACTGCTGGGTGGGTAAAAAACAGGTTGTCACGAGGCGCTGTATCCTTATGATACGCAGTGGTCTTTAGTGTCAGGCTTTGACTGCTATTGTCTCAATCTCGACCATGGCGCCGAGGGGGAGGGCCTGCACGGCAAAGGCAGCACGGGCGGGACTTTCTGTCGGATAATATTTAGCGTAGACTTCGTTCATGGGTTTGAAATAGTCCATCGTGGCGAGCAGGCAGGTGCTCTTCACAACGTCTTGGAAGGTGAAGCCGGCCTCGTCGAGGATGGCTTTGATGTTTTTCATCACTTGTTCGGTTTGGGCTGTGATGTCGCCGTCGACGAGTTTGCCAGTGGCAGGGTCAATGGGCACTTGGCCAGAGATATACAGTGTGTTGCCGGCAAGGATGGCCTGGCTGTAGGGTCCAATGGCTGCGGGAGCCTTAGGGGTGTTGATGACTTTTTTCATGATGAGGGTTGTTATTATGTTCTATCAAGAATTTTATTGTTGATTCTATGCAGTCTTACTGCTGGGTCTTTTCTGCCGTTTTTTGGATAATCGGATAAATCTGACGGTCTGTCTAATATGTCGGCATTTGTGAACAGCTGTTTCTGGATGTTTCGGAGGTGATGTATTACCTGTAAGGGGTGATTTAATGATGTGCAAAGATAATCTTTTTTGTGCAGTGGAACAAATAAACGTACCTTTGCACCCATGAATACCTCCAAGGGAATGACA
>JAFUVR010000064.1 GCA_017477485.1 Bacteroidales bacterium
ATCAGCACCTTTCGCGACAGCGACGGACTGTGGGAACACTACCGCGTTGAGGATGTGGCCACCCACGAGGCCTACGTCCGTAACCCCGAACTGGTACTGAACTTCTATAACGAACGCCGCCGCCAGCTCTACACGGTAGAGCCCAACGAGGGCCACCGCCAGTTGGTGCGTCTGGAAGAGAAATACGACGTGCGCATCATCACCCAGAACATTGACGACCTGCACGAGCGCGCCGGATCCTCCCACGTGCTGCACCTCCACGGCGAACTGGGCAAGGCCCGCAGCGACCGTGACGACAGCCTCTTCATCGAGATAGGCAACCGCGACATCCACCTCGGCGACAAAGCCCCCGACGGCGCACAGCTGAGGCCCCACATCGTGTGGTTTGGCGAGGCCGTGCCCAACATTGAGCCGGCGGCCCATCTGTGCGAACAGGCCGACTGCTTCATCGTGATAGGCACGTCGATGAATGTCTATCCCGCGGCAGGCCTCATCCACTATGTGCCGCGCCACGTGCCCTGCTTCCTTGTCGACCCCAAGGCCGTGCCCATCTCCCGTCCCATCACCATAGTGCAGGAAAAAGCCGGCACCGGTGTGAAAAAGGTGGTAGACCAGCTGCTTCAAATGGCCGATGAATAACCACTCCATTAAGACGGCTCGAGACAGCAACCAAAGCTCATCCGGACCCATATCCCAATGGCAAGGAATACGCAAATAGCGACATGCTGGTTTTCTGCCTCGAAGAGATGCGGAAAACACTCGGGGTCAAGGTCCCGTACGGCCTTGAAGAGTTTCAAAAAAAAGGACTACCTTTGCATCGGCAAACCATTCAATCCCTCATCGAAACAAATAACAATAAAGATATGAAACAAGACCTCTTAATCTACAACACACTGACGCGACAAAAAGAGCTATTCACCCCCGTCCATGAAGGCCACGTGGGCATGTATGTCTGCGGCCCGACGGTCTATGGCGACGGCCATCTGGGCCATGCCCGTCCCGCTATCACTTTCGACATCGTCTTCCGCTATCTGCAACATCTGGGCTACAAGGTACGCTACGTGCGCAACATCACCGATGTGGGACACCTCGAACACGACGCCGACGACGGCGAGGACAAAATAGCCAAGAAAGCACGCCTCGAACAGCTGGAGCCCATGGAGGTAGCCCAATACTACACCAACCGCTACCATGCCGCCATGGATGCCCTCGGCGTCCTGCGGCCCAGTATCGAGCCCCACGCCTCCGGCCATATCATCGAGCAGATAGAGCTCATCAAGGAAATCCTCGACCAGGGACTGGCCTATGTCAGCAACGGCTCGGTCTATTTTGATGTGAATAAGTATCAAGAAAAAACACATCAGTACGGACGCCTCAGCGGACGCGTCATCGACGAGATGCTCTCCACCACCCGCGAGCTCGACGGACAGGAAGAGAAACGCAACACCGCCGACTTCGCCCTTTGGAAAAAAGCGGCTCCCGAACACATCATGCGCTGGCCTTCGCCATGGAGCGACGGCTTCCCAGGTTGGCACACCGAGTGCACCGCCATGGGCAGCAAATATCTGGGCGACTATTTCGACATCCACGGCGGCGGCATGGACCTCATCTTCCCTCACCACGAGAGTGAGATAGCCCAAAAGACCGCTGCCTGCGGCCATGGCCCCTGCAAGTACTGGATGCATAACAACATGATCACCATCAACGGACAGAAGATGGGCAAATCTCTCGGCAACTTCATCACCCTCGACGAGTTCTTCACCGGCAGCCATCCGCTCCTGCAGCAAGCCTATAGCCCGATGACCATTCGTTTCTTCATCCTTCAGGCCCACTATCGCGGCACCGTCGACTTCAGCAACGAAGCCCTTATCGCCGCCGAGAAAGGATTCGCACGTCTCACACAGGCCTACCACCTCTTCAAATCACTGCCCGCCGGCAAGACATCGTCCAGCGATATCAGCGGCTACCGTCAGAAATGCTACGACGCACTGAACGACGATTTCAACACGCCCATCCTCATCTCTCACCTCTTTGACCTGGCCAAGGTCATCAACTCAGTCAACGACCGCAAAGCCACGCTAACCCAGCAGGACATTGACGAGGCCAAGTCCATCTTCGACACCTTCCTTTTCGAGATTCTCGGCATGCGCGACGAAGCCACAGGCGACAACAGCCAGCTCATCGACGGACTGATGCAGATGATCCTCGACATCCGTGCCACTGCCAAGGCCAACAAAGACTGGGCCACCAGCGACAAGATACGCGACAGCCTCGGCAACCTCGGCGTTGTGGTGAAGGACGGCAAGGACGGTGCCACCTACGAACTGAAATAATACAATCCAACGGGCAAGCCAATCAAAGACAACCTAACATGGCTTGCCCGTTGTTCCCTGTGTGTGTGTCGACCACCTGAAACGAGAACAAAGCCGAGCAAATGGTCACAAAAACGCCTAAAGGATTCAACCCCAACCCATCGTCAGCATTAAGCACCTGGCCATTTCCTACCAAGAAAGACATGCACCATTCAACATAAAACACCATTCAACATAATCCATCACTAACCTACAAAATCCGAAACGGTGCGTCTCATTACCGACTATCCATGGTTCATGGGCGTTCTCTGCCTGCTGGCTGGCATAGCCTACGCCCTTCTGCTCTACTGGCTTCCATTGAGCAAACAACGGCCCCGTCATTACATCTGGGCATCGCTGCTGAGGGCCCTTACCGTAAGCATCGTGGCCTACCTGCTGCTCTCACCCCTGATCCGACAGCAGCAACACGAGAAAGAACGCCCCATCATCCTCATGGCTCAGGACAATAGCCAATCCATTGTTCTCTGCAAAGACTCCACCTACTATCGCAACGACTACGCCCACGACATCGACGCCCTCGTCGAACGCCTCGCATCCCGCTACGACGTCCACTCCTACACCTTCGACCACCAGCTCTCGCCAGCCACATCACCTTCCTACGACGGCACTTCTACAAACATCACCCACGCCACGACACAGCTCCTTCAGAAATACGAAGGACAGAACATCGGAGCCCTCATCCTCAGTAGCGACGGCCTCTTCAACGCAGGCCAAAACCCAACCACGACAGAGCCTCTTCCCTACCCCGTCTTCACCATCGCCCTGGGCGACACCGCACGACGTCGCGACGCTGCCGTAACCCACCTGCGCCACAACCGCACCGCCTATCTCGACAATGTGTTTCCACTCGAAATCACCACATTAGCCAGCGACCTGCAAGGACGAAGCCAACAGCTGACCGTCCGACACAAGGGCAAGACAATCTTTGCCGAGACACTTGCCTACTCCGGTCCCTACGAGCACAAACAAACCACCGTCTCTATCGGAGCCGACGAGGCCGGACTGCAGAGCTACACCGTAACGCTCTCGCCTCTCGGAGACGAGGTGTCAAAGCAGAACAACACCAAAACCTTCACCATCGAAATCATTGACGGACACCAAAAAATCGCCATCATAGCCGCCGCACCGCATCCCGACGTGGCAGCACTGCGGCGCAGCCTGCTGGACAACAAGAACTACGAAGTAGACTGCTTCACAGGCAACCAATACAAGGAGGCTCGCCACAACTGGAAGACCGACTACGACCTCATCATCCTTCACAACCTGCCACAAAAGGGAAGTCCGCTGGATATCGACATAGCCAATCTCTCGTCCATCCTTGTCGTGGGCAGCCAGACCGACCTCACGGCCTTCAACGCGCTTAACCTCGGAGTGCAGATTGCCACAAATATTGACAAACAGACAGAAGCCACAGCAAGCTTCAACCGACACTTCATCAACTTCGACTACGAATACGGCGCCAACATCGAACAAATGCCCCCTCTCGCCGTGCCCTTTGGCGACTACAAGGTAAGCGAACACACCGCCACACTGCTCTACGCCACCATAGGCAACATCACTACCGAACAGCCCGTCATAGCCCTATCGCAGAAACAAGGCATACGCCACACCATGATTTTTGGAGAAGGGTTGTGGCGATGGCGCCTGTATGACTATCTGGAAAACAACAACCACACGGCTTTCGACCAACTCATAGAACAGACAGCCACCTACACATCCCTACAGACGCAGCAAGACCGTTTCAGGGTTGACTGCAACCGCGTATACGGCAGCAACGAGCCCGTCATCTTCGAAGCCGAGCTCTACAACGACAATTTCGAACTGACCAATCAGCCCACGGCCAAAATCACCATCAACAACGAAGAATATGTCTTTGAGCCACACGGCAACCGCTACCGTCTCAACATAGGAATGCAAGACACCGGCCACTACACCTACCATGCCACGGTGCTCATGGGCGACAAACAATACAGCGCACGAGGACAATTCGTGATCGAGAACAGCAACATGGAGGGCAGCATCCTCGTAGCCAACCACTCGCCACTCAACACCTTGTCTCAGCAAACAGGAGGACAGATGTTCTATCCCAGCCAACTGAAAGAGCTGGAAGAGGCCCTGCTGCAACGAGACGACATCAAGACCATCATCTACAGCCATACCTCCTACAGAGAACTCTTGAACCTTCCATTGATATTCATCATCATAATCATCCTGTTATCAGCAGAATGGGTAATCCGAAAATATAACGGAGAACTCTAACCGTAAGAGACTTTAGAAGGCACAATAGATTACAAATGTCTTTTAAAAATAAAGACTCAGCCGAACGGAAACACACAACAGGCACAACAAAAGGCATAGCCACTGCCAACTATGATTGACAAGACGAAGAGGAAGGACAAAACAAAGTAAAAGATTCCGGACAGAAGGATGACAGGCAAAAACGTCTGACATGCTAAAAGACGAACCAATACACCCATGAGCATCATGAAAAACAACAAACGCCTTTTCTATTGGGACCGGCTTATCAGTCTGCTGACCTGCATACTGATGATTGCAGCCGTAGCCTTGCAAAAAAACGGCACGCTCGCAGGCCATGAAGCCTCCACAATCTTTGCATCCGCCGACGCCTCCGATGCCGCCGACACCATCAGCGTCATGAACGACGGCACCATAGTGGTCAACACCTCGGCCATCGGAAGTGACATAAAAGGCTACGGAGGCCCCACTCCTCTCCGAATCTCAATAAAAGACAACACGATAACCCATATAGAAAGCCTCCCCAACGTAGAAACACCCGATTTTTTTTATTCTGCCAGCGAGATGATTTTCCCACTCTACGTTGGCAAGACACTTGACGAGATAGCACTTGTCAAAACCGATGCCATCAGTGGTGCTACATTCTCTTCCATGGCTATTCATGAAAACATACGCCGCGGTATCGAATATGTGCATCCTCGCACCGAAGAGCTCATGGCAGCCCACCCCGCCCCCACGCCCATGAGCACCAGCAAGACCATCGCCAGCTGCCTCGTAATCCTGATGGGGGCCTTGCTGCCGTTGTGGCTCAAAGGCAAGGGCTATCGCATCATCCAGCTGCTACTTAATGTGGCTGTGCTCGGATGCTGGTGCGGGACGTTCATCAACTATAGTCTTCTGGTCAATTATCTCTCCAACGGAGTTCACCTCTCTGTGGCCGTGGCCTCGCTACTCCTGATCGCAGTGGCCACCCTCATGCCTCTCTTCGGACGCAGCCGTCACTACTGCCTGTGGCTCTGCCCGTTAGGTTCGGCACAAGAGCTGATGGGGAAAATCCTACCGTTCAATATAAGCATTCCGCCAAAGCTCATGCAAGGCCTCACCACTTTCAAATGGGCATTGTGGTCCATCCTGATGCTGGTGATGTGGACCGGCGTATGGTTCGAGTGGATGGACTACGAGCTTTTCTCCATCTTCATGTTCCAACAAGCCTCATGGATAGTCATTGTGCTTGCCGCGCTCTGCGGGATTTGCTCGCTCTTTGTCTCCCGCCCCTATTGCCGTTTCGTGTGTCCCACCGGTACATTGATGCAGATCATTGAGAACAAGAAACTATCATCCCAAATGTAACCATAATATGAAAACAGCCAACTATCTCAACATCCTTCTGGCCATAGCATTGGTCGTGGTAACATTCCTTTGGGTGCGCTCACCCAAACCACAACAAGAGGAAACACCACAGGGCGACACCGAGACGGCCGCACCCAAGGAGTGGGTCAAAGTGGATATCGACTCGGCCCATCTCGACCCCTTCAAGATTTTCCAAGACGCAGCAGCCCTCACCGTAGGCAAGCCCGGCAACATGAACTCCATGACCATCGGATGGGGGTCCTTCGGCATCCTATGGGGACACGACAGCCATGTGGCCACCGTCTATGTCCGCAAAAGCCGTTTCACTCATCATCTCATGGAAGAGAACGAGACCTTCACCATCGAAGCCTTCCCACCGGAGTATTCGGAGAAGCTGAAATACCTTGGCACGGCGTCCGGCCGCGACGAGGACAAGATGCGTGGATGCGGCATGACCGTCAAGACCATGCCTTGCGGAGCTCCCGCCTTCGAGGAAGGGAACATCATCATCGAATGCCGCAAGATTTTCACTACCGACTACGCTACCACACTGATGGACTCCACCGTGGTTCAACGCTGGTATACCAAAGGCGAGGACTTCGACAACATCCATACCGCCTATGTGGGCGAGATCACCGGAATATGGGTCAAGAAATGACAGCTCACAGCAACGGAAGACAAAACAGTATACCAAAACTGATAAACAATTCGTATATTTGCAACGTCAAAACGGAGTAGAGCGACATGTTTCTTCCCCGTCTTGTCAAAAAAATGTCAATCCGATTTGTGCTGACTCAGAAGACAAAACCAAAACAACCACTAACATACAACCAACATGACATTACTTGAACAAATCCGCGCCAAGGCCAAATATGCTAACAAATGCATCGTCTTGGCCGAGGGTACCGAAGAACGCACCCTGAAAGCTGCCGACTTTATACTTGGCGAAGGACTGGCCCGCATCATCCTGCTGGGCAACGAGACCGAGATTAAGAACCTTGCCAATCAGTGGGGACTCCACAATATCGACAAAGCTCGCATCATCGACCCCGTCAACAACGAGAAAAAAGAATACTACGCCGAAATGCTGTGCGAAATCCGTAAGAAGAAAGGCATGCAGATGGACGAGGCACTACGGCTGGTGCAAGACCCGCTCTATCTGGCTTGCCTGCTCATCAAAAACGGCGAGGCCGACGGCGAAGTGGCAGGAGCCCGCAATGCGACGGGCGACGTGCTGCGTCCCGCCTTCCAGATTGTCAAAACGCAGCCAGGCATCAGCGTGGTTAGCGGCGCCTACATCATGATACTGAAAGACAAGCACTATGGCGACAACGGCATGATGGTATTTGCTGACTGTGCCGCCACCCCCTGTCCTACGGCAGCAGAATTGGGACAGATTGCCGTAGTCTCGGCTCGCACAGCCAAGAATCTTGCCGGTTTCGACGAGCCGCGCGTGGCTATCCTCAGCTTCAGCACCAAGGGCAGTGCCAAACACGAACTGGTAGACAAGGTCATCGAAGCCACCCGCGTGGCCCACGAACTGGCTCCCGACGTGAAACTGGATGGAGAGCTACAGGCTGACGCTGCCATCGTACCCAAGGTAGCACTCACCAAAGCCCCGCAGAGCGACATCGCCGGCAAGGCCAACGTGCTTGTGTTCCCCGACCTGCAGAGCGGCAACATCTGCTACAAACTGGTGCAACGTCTGGCAGGTGCCGAGGCCGTAGGCCCCATCATGCAAGGCATGGCAGCCCCTATCAACGACCTGAGTCGCGGATGCAGCGTGGAAGACGTCATCAACGTCGTTTGTATCACCGCCTTCCAAGCAGCAGCCAACAAACAATAATCCATTTCAATAATAACACATAATCAATTCAAAACATGAAAAAATACGTTTGCAAAGTTTGCGGCTACGTCTACGACCCCGCCAAAGGCGACCCCGACAGTGGCATCGCTCCCGGAACCGCTTTTGAAGATATCCCCGACGATTGGATGTGTCCTCTCTGCGGTGTCGGTAAAGACGACTTCGAGGAAGAATAGTATCTCGAAAAGAAAGGAAAAGAGGGTGTCCGAGACTTCAAGGACACCCTCTTTCTTTTTCTAACACAATCAGAGGCAGGCAGCCGATAGGAATATTGCGCCAACGAAAAAGCCTAAGGACTTCGGCTCTCCTTTCTGATACATCCCGACAGCGTCAGTTTTTCATAGCATCGGAATCCTGCTTGTCGGTCTCGTCGTCATAGGAGTGGCGCTTCATCTTGCGCAACAATACATTGAAGGCCTCAAGCCCAATCAATACCAATAGCGTGGTAAAACCAGCCAAAAGATACAGACCGGCACCGCATGCCAATCCTATGGCTGCCACGACCCAGACACAGGCAGCCGTCGTCAGTCCTCGCACCATATTCTTTCGCAGAATAATCGTGCCGGCACCGATGAAACCTATCCCGGTAACAACCTGAGCGGCGATACGCGAAACATCGAGTCGATGCTGCTCGGACACTAAGGCTCCGTCAAAACCATAGGCAGAGAGTATCATGAAAAGAGCCGACCCGACAGCCACTAAGAAATTGGTACGGAAACCAGCTTCTTTGGCCCGATATTCGCGCTCTACACCGATAATGCCACCAAACAAGGCAGCACACGCCAGCCTGAGCATAAAATCCAAAGTAGTTGAATCTATCATAAATCAATCGGATTGGAGTGTTTAACGATGGGTTCGTAAATATGCTTTATTCGCAGTTATAGCGTATTATTAACTCGTTGTTATTATTTATTATTAACTCGTTGTTATTATTTGTTGTTAACTCGTAGTCCAGAGTATTCATCCTCTAAACCAACCTCATCATGAGGGTTTGCAATGGTATGCTTAACCCGTACCCGACAACATGGTGCTGGAAGTGGCTATCTTCCTTTTATCGTTATCCTGTCATCCAGCGTTGCGTAACGGGTAGGGATGACGCCACCCAAGTCCCGTACCAGATATTGTTCAATGGTCTGAGCATCGGTATGGCGCGCTGTTTCTTCGATACGCAAACTCGGAAAGACCATTCCAGCACCCATGAGCAGCAGTACGTAGTCGGTGGACGCAATGGTATATCGTTGGTCATAGGCGAGCGGTTCGTAATGTCCTGTACGACGGTTGAGGACCTGTATATCCGACACTCGCCGTGCACCACTCACGGAGACGAAGACATCGACGCTGTCGAAGATGACGGAGGAGGCAACCGAGGTGTCTACCGTATAGCGCAGTCCCGACACCTGTGCAAAACGTCCGTTAGCATGAGGCAGCAGCGCACTGGCAGCCTCTAAGGCGTCGGCAATATCCTGTCCGCTGAGAGAGGCTTTGAGGACCTTGTTGTTAAACGGAAATACGGAGTACAGATCATTGAATGTCAGTTCACCTCTGTTGATTCCTTTGCGGAAGGCACCTCCATTGCACCATCCAATATCAGCATCCAGTATATGGCGGAAGGCGTCAGCGCAGAAGTCGCCCAACGCAGTCTCTTCAAAACGTGTTATTCGCCCCCTGTCAACATCAGCCGATGGCATCTCCACGTGGCTTACCCCCACATGGCGCTCTCCCACCTGCCTGTATTCGGCACGCACCGCGTCTACCACCCTTGCCACCTTCTTGTCTTCCTCAACGATTTCTTTCGTCGGGATAAGACGTGTCGAGACATGGCCATCAGCATCTATAATAAGGCAGCCGATATTGACGAAGGCTGTTCCTGTGGAGGACAGGAGGACCGTATCGCCCACCCTGTTGACGACCTTGCGCTGTGGAATGGTGCTGTGCGAATGGCCGTCGAGGACAACACTGATGCCAGAGGTGCGGGCGATGATTTCGGGCGAGGTGGGAGGCACATCGTCATCTCCTATGTGAGAAAGCAGCACCACATAGTCGGCACCCTGGCGGCGTGCACGGTCCACACGATGCTGGATAACCTCCACGAGGCTGTCCTGACAAAAGGTGTAGGCAAAGTGTCCCTGGCTGTCCTTGAAATAAATAGGCGACGAGGAAGATGGTGTAGAAGGTGTGGTGACACCTATGAAGGCCACCTTAACGCGACCGAACTTACGAATAGCGTAGTCTTGAAATACAGGCTTATGGCTTGCCGTACTCTGAAAGTTGCAGCATAATGTTTGCGCCGTTAGCGTAGAGACAAAATGATGTAGCTGGGGTATCTGATAGTCAAACTCGTGGTTGCCAAGAGTCAGGTAGTCGTAGCCGACAGCATTGATGACACGCACGATATACTCGCCACGAGAATAGGCGCCAAGAGCCGACCCTGAGACAAAATCGCCGTTGGAGACCAGGGCGACA
>JAFUVR010000065.1 GCA_017477485.1 Bacteroidales bacterium
GCAAAGAAACGTTCGATATATTCATCCTGAATGGGCGACTGGCGTTGGTTGACCTTTTCAACGCGTTCGGCGACAATATCGACAGCGGTAACATCGTGGTGTTGTGCCAGGAGGGTGGCGATTGACAGGCCTACATAGCCTGTACCAGCAACAGCAATTTTCATATTCGAGTTGTTCGGTTTCGGTTAGACTCTGATTTCAAATTTGCAAAGATACGCAAATTATTGCTAATAGCGATGCTTTATCTTGCTCTCCTCTTCTGTTAGGATAAGTTTGTTTTAGAGGGTTGCAAAGCTCATCTCATTATGCTTGTTTCCGCTCCAAGAGTGAGAACCACCGCAACATGGGAAGGGTGCGGGCTGGTCGTGTGGCAAAGTGTGAAAGGGCTATGACGAGTAGCGTTACTATGCCCATCAGTACCGTCAGTCCAAAGAGTTGCTTGACACTCACCATCATGGCTTGACGTACAACCCCCTGTGCTACTTCATTGTACGAAAAGTGTAACAGACTTCCGGTATTGACATCGGAGCCCAACAATGCTATGTTATGCCGCATTGACCGCCGGAACAGGCGCTCATAGAGAGTGGCTCCTAAAGGTGATGCCACGCCGGTACGAACAAGCCCCAGCACGGTCAGCATCTGAAAACGGTGTTCGAAGGGGGTATGGCTTTCCACGTAGGTGGTCAGCACTACGAAAAGCAACGAATGACCTATGCCGCTCATGAAGCAAGGAATCACCAAGTCGTTAAGCCCTGTGGCGGGAGATACAAGGAAATACATGGAGGCGGCATACATTGTGGTGAATAGCATTGAGGCAAAGGTGATTTGTTTGTAGCTCCAACCGAGTGCCGTGAGGCTGTAGTGACCCAGTAGACAGCCCGCTACGATGCCGGCCAGTACCGCCCAGTTGAGATGCACGCTGTTCAACGGCTCGTAATGTAGCAGGCTGTTCGTCAGTAGATGCTGTAACACGTTTTGCGAACTGAGCATTACGCCAGAAATAAAGAATATCACTATGATGTTCAATAGGTTATGGTAACGGAAACAGGCACTCTCCACCAATGGGTGTCTTAGGTGGTTGATGCGCCATATATTGGCGGCCAGCGATAGGAATGCAATCCCCATACAAATATTGACTACCGTCGAGTGGAACCAGTCGAGTCGTTCGCCATAGACGAGCACCGCTGTCAGGGCTAATAGGAATATGCCCCACAGCAGCATCCCCAGCCAATCAATGCCGTAAAGTTTCATCGGAGGCCTGAAGCGTACGTCTTGTAACAGCAACAGCGCCTCCAGTATCACCACCAAGTGAACGACTGCCAGAGCCAAACTCACATAATGCCAGTCATGATAGTGCGCGATGTGGGTGGATGCCAGTCCGCCTAATTCTACTCCGCCAAAAACGGCCATAAACACTACCGAGAGAAATGGGGCCAGATGCATGGTAGGGGTCAGTATCTGCATCATGGACGACATACATTCAAATGTGCCCCACACCTTGAATATGCCAAACAAAAAGCAGACCGTGACCAGCAGGGGCATGAAGGTACAATGGCTGGCTATGAAATTGAGAATTAGTATCGCTGTCGAGGCAGCAAGAATAATCTGTCGTGTGGTGAATCGGAATTTGAGTCGGAAAAGAATGGGGAAGGTGACCGTGATGCCTATGATGCTGGCATAGCCGCACATCATCACATCCTCGTTAGTCAGTGCTGTATCGCTCATCACGTGTGAAGCTATATTCATGTAGATGGGGTTGGAACATTGATAGATAAAGGGCAGTACTATCAATAGTGGTAATCTGAGCCATTCGGGCACGAAATCCTTAAACATAGGCAGGCGGCTTGCTGTTCCGCCCCATGATTTATTTTTACTCATAGTATTCAGCTATTTTCCCCCTCATTTGGGAACTATGTGTTATGTTTTATCACTCTTTTTGTTTACTCGATTGTTCCTAATTCAAGGTGTTCGCGTCGTTCGGTTCTCAACATGGACAAGTGAACAAGTCCTCGTTGTTTTTCGGCTTATAGAAGAAGGTGCTTTTTATGAAATCAGTCGTTTTGTTATCGACCGAAGGCGTCGGCGTATTGTCTATTTGATGTGGCATATCACGTTCATTCCGGACTTTAGTTTCTTCAACACGTCAGGGTCGTTGTCATCCTCAGTCAGACTAATGCGGACGGGTATCAGTTGTTCGACTTTGACAAAGTTGCCTGTCGAGTTGTCCTGCGGCACCATCGAATACTGGTCGCCACTGGCATTGCTGATGCTTTGTACGTGTCCCCATAGCACGACGCCAGGTAGCGCATCGACTTTGATTTTTACTTTTTTGCCAATGGTTATGTGTTTCATCTGCCTTTCGCGAAAATTGGCTATTACCCAACTTTGGGCATTGTTGACTATGGTCACCAGCTCTTCCCCTTGGTGCACTAGTACGCCCGCCTGCAGGGTCTTGCGAGCCGTATAACCATTGCAGGGGGCTGTGATGATCGTGTAACTCAGGTTGATACGTGCCAACTCGTAGGCGGCTTCAGCCACTGATACTGCATTCTCGCTTTGCCCCAGTCGCTGTGTCTGCTCGGTCTCGTTCAGTCGGGTGGTCTGCTGCTGTCGCTGTAGGGTTTCGTACTTGGCTTTCAATTTTTTGTATCGTGTCTCAACATCGTCAAACTGCTGTTTGGTGACGCTTTCGCTGCTCAGCAGTTTTTTGTAACGTTCATATTCTTTTTCTGCATAAGCCATTTCTATTTTGACCTCTTCCATGACGGCGTCACTGACAGAGACGTTGTTTTTCGAACTCTTGACGGCTGTGTTCTGTGCCGTACGGCCTACCTGTGCGCTCTCCATGTTGGCACGGGCCTGTGCCAGTTGCAGTTGATATTCAGCATCATCTATCAGTACAAGGGTGTCGCCTTTATGTACATATTCAAACTCGTCAAAACGCACCTCTTTGACAAATCCTTGTATGCGGCTGCGCACATGTACGATGTCTTGTCTGACCTGTGCGTTGGTGGTGTATGCTCTTGAGCCAGGATGCCAGAATAGTGAGATTATCCAGCCCATGCCGATGATTATCATACTGATGATAGTGAAATTGGCTATGCGTTTGGTCTGTCCTTTTTTCATTGTTTTGGGTTGATTAGTGGTTGATGTTTTATTTTTAGTTATGAAGGATACTATCCCCTGCTTTTATTGCAGCCGTCCTTGCAGGTAGTCCAATGTCATTAGATTGTATATGATAGCGATGCGTACCGAGACCATGTCGAGTTCGGCTGTCAGCTTGGTGGTGGAAGCATCCAGCATATCGGTCAGTAGCGCCAGTCCGTTTTTATATTGGTTTGCTATTACGGTGTAGTTCAGTGAAGCAAGATCCATGTTTCTCTCTCGTATGCGGCTGGCTTCTTGGGATTCAGCAAGTCGGATGGCGGCATCCTCAATGGCATCTGACACCTCCCGGCGTATCTGTTCCTGCTCGTGCTGTCGTTGCTCTTCCAAGGCTTGTGACGCCTTCACTTGTTGGCGTCTCTTGTAGAGCGATGCTATGTCATAATGTAGTCCTACGCCTACATACCAGAAGTTGTAGTTAATGTCATAGGGTTGTATGTCGATGGTTACTGGTCCGTTAAGGTTGTCTTGAGCCAAAAGGGTCACTGTGGGCATCAGTGCCGAGTGTGCTATCCTTGTCTCAGCTTGACTTATGGCGGTGGCTATTTCGGCTATTTTCAACCGAGGTGTTCTGCTGACGGAAGGGGCTATGGAGACATCTGTTTCATAGGCGGAGAGCGAAGCGCTGTCTGGCACTATCTCCGTGTTTTCTTCTAAACCGGCCAATGAGGCGATGTGTCGTGAGGTGATGCGTATATTGTTGGCGAGCGTGGTCTGTTGCAGGCGTAGTTCAGAGAGTTGTAGTTCGTAACGCATCATGTCGTTGCGCAGTGCCGTACCTTGTTCCTGTCGTGCACGGATATCTTCTATCATGCGTTCTGCCAACAGGATGTTCTGTTCATACACCTCCGTCTGCCGCGTCATACGGTAGAGGTCTAAGTAGTAGCCGGCCAGTTGGAAATGTACATCCTGTCGGACCTGTCGCAGCCTTTCGGTCGACATCAGTCGAGATTGGTTGGCTATGTCGATAGCTGCGCGCATACGCCCTCCAGCATATATGATTTGTGATGCATTGAGCCCCAGTTGGGTTGAGAAATGAGGGATATGTACGCTAAAGCTATAGTTGGAGTCGCGTCCCCAACCATAGCCGTTGCCAAGATACCCCACCGTGGCGCTGACTGCCACGTCTGGCAGCAGGGCTGCACGTGCTGCTGATAGCTGCGATGCAGCCGCCTCTACAGATTTCTGGCAGGCGGCAATGGCAAGGCTGCTGCTGTCGGCAGCATGCCACAGCTCGTCAAGCGTGGTAATCTGTCGCTGTTGTGCCGCTACACTGCCGCCACAGATGAAAAAAAAGGAGAATACGGGGACGCTAAGCCCCTTCAGACTAATTCGTATCATCTCTTTATAGTGTTTTTTGTTAGTTAATTGCCAGGTTGCTGTACAATCGCCTAACTGTCTCGCTTATAAAGAGAATTATACGTTAGAGTTTTAACCCGAGCCTCGGTGTACAGGTCTGCAAAGGTAAAAAAAAAGTCGCTCCGGATGTCTTTCAGAAACGACTTTTTTTTGAGGATTATACTTTATTGAACGTGCAAAAAGACGCTGTTCTATCCCTCGTAATCTGTATTGAGGTTCACCTATGAGTATGCACAATTCATAAGGTGTGTGAATCGTATCTATCGCACGATATCCATCTCCTCGACGAGGTGTTTGGCGCCGGCAAACTGGTCGATGAGGAAGAGGCAGTAGCGGATATCAAGGCAGATGTTGCGGCAGTAGCGTGGGTCGAAGATAAGGTCGCTCATGGTGCCTTCCCAACAGCGGTCGAAGTTGAGGCCCACAAGTTGTCCGTCAGCGTTGAGCACGGGGCTTCCGCTGTTGCCGCCGGTGGTGTGGTTGGTTGCGATGAAGCCTACGCGCAGTGAGCCGTCGGGCGACCCGTAGGGGCCGTAGTTGTGGGCAGCAAAGAGACTGCGGAGCTTGGGCTCCACGACGTAGTCGTAGATGTCGGGATTCTCTTTCTCCATGATGCCGGTGAGGGTGCTATAGGGTGTGTAGTAGACGCCGTCGCGTGGGCTGAACCCTTTGACGTGTCCGTAGGCTACGCGCAGGGTGAGGTTGGCATCGGGAAAGAAATTGCTGTCGGGGTACTGCTCCATCATGCCTCGGAGATAAAGCCGCATGAGCCGCTGTATGTCGGCTTGAGCGGTGTTGAAGGTGTTGCGTTTGGCCTCGGTGTAGCTGTTGTCGTAGGCTTGCACCATGAGTTCGACGGCGGGGTCGCCAAGCACTTTGCGTGCCTGTCGCGGTGTGTAGCCTTTGAGCAGGCGGTCCATCTTGTCGCGATGGGTGAGGATAGACTGTGAGTAGATTTTGTCGAGATATTTAGCAAGGTCGGCCTCGGAGCGGATGTCGAGATAGGGCATTTGGCCGGCACGCCAGAGGTAGGTGAGCGTCTCGACAAAGATAGCATGGTCTACGACCGAGTGCTGGTCGAAGTCTTTGAAGAATGTCTCGTTGCGCGCGAGCAGCTTTTGTGCCGTCGCCTGTGCGTCGTCGTCGGTGGTACTGTGACGTGTGGCAAGGTTCCAGAGGAGATAGGCGCGATACATGAAGTCGCTGGCCAGCAAGCCCTCGTTGAAGTAGGTCCACTCGAGGTCTATGGGACGCAGTCGGGCATAGGCTTCTTCGAGTTGGGGCAGCACGCGGGTGTAGTCGTGTCCGCCAGCGGCTTTGAGCTCTTCGGCCCACATTTGGAACTGGCTTTCTTGATATTTCTTTATCTCAACGGTGCGCAGGCGTGCTATGCCCTGGGTCTCGCCTTGCCATTTCTTCCAGCCGTTGGCAATGCCGGCCACGGTGCTGGCATAGCGCAAGCGCTGGGCGGGACTCTGGTTCATGGCGTTGTTATAGTGCTTGAGCCGAATGTCGCGGAGTGCAATGCGGATGGGATTTTCAAGGTTGGCAGAGAGGTCCACTTGGTCGTGGGTCACGTAGCGGCGTGTGGTGCCGGGATAGCCGAAGACGAAGGTGAAGTCGCCCTCGTCGACGCCTTTGAGCGAGATGGTGAGATGTTTGAGCGGCTGGTAGGGGACATTGTCTTTGCTATATTCGGCGGGCAAGCCGTCGGGCGACACATAGACGCGGAAGACGGAGAAGTCGCCGGTATGGCGCGGCCACATCCAGTTGTCGGTGTCGCCGCCAAATTTGCCTATGTTGCTGGGGGGAGCCCCGACGAGACGTACGTCATTAAACACCTCGTTGATATACATGAAGTACTGGTTGCCATAGTAGAAGGGTTTGATGGCGGCACGATAGTGGGTCCCTTCGACGGCATGGTCGCAGAGGCTGTCGATGCGGTGCTCTATCAGTTTGTCCCGCTGTGCCTCGTCAAGGTTGTCGTCGAGGCCGTGTAACACTTGCCGTGTGACGTCCTCCATGCGTACGAGACGCACTACGGTGAGCCCCGGACAGGGTAGCTCCTGCTCGCGGCTCATGGCCCAGAAGCCATGGGTGAGGTAGTCATGCTCTACGGTGCTGTGTTTCACTATCTCGTTGTAGCCACAATGGTGGTTGGTGAGCAGTAGTCCTTCTTTGGAGACAAACTCGCCTGTGCATCCGCCGGCGAATAGCACCACGGCATCTTTGAGACTTGCGTGGTTGATATCGTAGATGTCGCTGGCCGAGATATGCATGCCGGCTCGCTGCATGGCGGCTTCGTTGCGCTGTAGCAGCATGGGTATCCACATGCCTTCGTCGGCATGGAGGGCTAAGGGGGCTGTGGCCATCAGAATGACCAAGGAGAGCAGTCGTTTTTTCATATTGTAAGTGTTTGTTCTTGAATGAAAATCAATTTATATAAGTCTCTTTTCTATCGGTCA
>JAFUVR010000066.1 GCA_017477485.1 Bacteroidales bacterium
CCTAGCAAAGTGCGGTTAATAGCTGAGGCAAAGTCGCTGATAGCGTGGCTGAGGGAGGCGATCAAGGCCAGGGAGGCAATGTTGAAAGAGGTGAAGGAGAAGACGATGGAGACGTTTTGTGAGGAGCATGAAGAGTATACGATGCCGAAGAGGGTGGATGCAAAGGATGTGAAGTATAAATCGCTGACAATAGATGACGTGGTCGGCGAGATGAGCGTGAAGGAGCGAAACAGGTATTATGAGTTGGAGGCTTATTGTGCAGAGATAGGGAAATATATTCATCCCGATGGAGCTTTTGCACGGATGCGTGAGGAGTACATGGACCACCTGCGTCATCCGCATGAGGCGAAAGGCACAGGGCGTGATATGCTGATATACACGTATAGTCCGACAGTGGCGAAGGAGGATGTGGAGCGAGTGTTTTTTGAAATGCAGCGAGAGTATAGGGAACTACAGTCGGAGCTAAACGGAATGAAGCATCGGATAGAGTCAGCAGTGAGTGCGGATGAGCTGAAGAAGCGTGCACTGTTGAATAAAGATAATGAGTCATACAGGAGCGAGATAGAGCAGCTGACGGGTGCGTTGGAAGCGTGGCGTTTGGAAGAGAGTAAACGAGTGTCGGACATGAAGATTGTGATACCGAAGAGTCTGGAGAATGTATATCGAAAGATTTCGGATCTGAGCAAACAAAAGACAAAGTCGGATAAGAAAAAAGATAAGTAGGCCTGTGACAGAGAGGATTGCCTCGAACCATGCCGCATGTGTGTTGCGGGTATCGTCAAGAAAAACAAAAAGGATGTCCTAAATCCAATTCAATGAAGATATGCTCTCTGACGAGAGCATGCCTATAACAAAAAAAGACAGCGGTCTCAATGAATAAACCTTCCGATGGGTTGTAATCGGAGTCAATTAAAAAATGAAGTTGTTTTAGCTATAGTTTTTGATGAGACGGCTGGTTTTTGCTTTGAATATAGATTTTGTGATATCTGCAATACACAGCTTATCTTGTTTTAATAGCAGACATAGGCCATAAAGGTTACTTGACATCGATGAATCCCATAGCATAGAAGTAGTGGACAGAAATAAGAGATTACAAGTTTTTGCACTTTCAGGACATAAAGATGTGGTCATTTACAAAATCCAATGCCTTAGCCTGTGTGGAATACAAGCTTCCGGCTATAGGTTAATGGGTATAAGAAAAACAAATATAGACCCTTTTGAGCAAACGAAAGACGAATACAATTTATACTTATCATTATGAAAAAGATTGTTTATCTGATGATTGTAGCGGCAGGCATAATAATGCTTTCGAGCTGCAAAGATGCGAACCAACAGAAGGAAGAGTGCGAGAAAGATGCACTCTATGGGACGTATAAACCATATACGCGATGGTGGTGGTTCTCGCAGGAGATAGATACTAATGACGTGAGGGCGCAGCTGATGTGGCTGAAGGAGCATGAGTTTGGCGGCGTGGAGGTTGCATGGATATATCCAATGTTTCTGGATACGGCGAGGGCGCATACGGAGTTCTTGTCAGAGGAGTGGGCAGTGCCGGTAAATTTCGCCAAACGTGTGGCGGATTCATTGGGATTGGGCATGGACTTCACGTATGGTACGATGTGGCCATTCAGTGATGTGGCATTGCGCGATGGAGACCAAACGCGGAACTATTTTGATTCGACAGAGATAGCGGAGCGACCATTGACATGGGATCATCCGAAGATGGCGCGTATACTGAACCATTTGGATAAGGAGGCTTTCGGACGATATGCCGACCACATGGACAAAGGTCTGCACGATGCATATAAAGGACGGAAGTCGGGAGTGTTTGTTGACTCATGGGAGGTGGAGACCGACTATCTGTGGACAAGAGGCTTTGGAGAGAAGTTCAAAGAGGAGCATGGCTACGATATAGAGCCGTATATTAAGAACAAGACCGTGTATGACACGCAGAATGCAGAAGTATACTATGACTACATGAAAACGATGTCGGGCTACGTGCTGAGAGAGTTTTACGGGCCCTTTGCCGAGCGAGCAAGAGAGAATGGGGCATTTTCGCGTTCGCAATGCGGAGGAGCGCCTACCGACCTGCTTACGGCGTTCACGCTGGTAGACATTCCTGAGACCGAGGCCATACTCTACGAGCCGAGTTTCAGCAAGATAACCGCCTCTGCAGCTGCGATAGGCGACAAGCAGGCCGTAACGGCAGAGACATTCACGTGTGCTTACGGGTGGACAGGGCTGCGCTACAAGAACGGCCATGGTCACAGCCCCCATCAGGGACAGGAGCAGATTGCCGACCTGAAGCTGATATGCGACGCCTTGTTTGCAAATGGTACCAATCAGATTATCTGGCATGGCTTCCCGTACAACAAAGTAGGCGACACGAGCAATTTCTTCTATACAACCTGCCAAATCAGTACAAGCGAATTGAACAACCTGAGTGGCAATGCGTTGAAGGAGTTCAACAGATATATGACCGAGGTGTCGAAATACATGAGGCGCGGAAAGAACTTCAGCCAGCTGGCCGTATATATGCCATTGGAGGATTCGTGGATGGAGCGCAGATATCCCGACGCAGTGTATGAGATGATGAAATGGGTAGGAGGGAAATATGAAATGCGCTATATCGACACGCCGAAGGAATACAAAGGGATGCAGCCGCTATGGGTGAACGAGCATTTCTTGGAGACAGCGAGCTACGAGGACGGAGTATTGCGCTGTGGAGCCACGACGTTCAGCGGGCTGTACAGCGACGTGGAATATATGGAGATAGGGGCACTGAAGAGCCTGCTACGGCTTGCCAAGGCGGGCATGCCCATCTGTCTGGCCCGAGACCCCAAGGAGCCTGGGAAAGTAAAACACGCAGAATATGCCGACGTGCTGGCCGAGTTGAAAGGAGAGAAGAGCGTGAGTACAGACGGGAGTACGCTGACATGGGATGCACTGATAGAAGGCGAGAATCTACCCGATTTCTGGGTAAGGAAGGATGGCGAGAGTTACTATGTGTTTGTTGCCAACCCGATGACCCAGACCATCAGCTACCCGTTAGACTATTGTTATGCCTTTACCGACAAAGGGAGCGAGCGGACGGTCCGCATCAACCATCATGGAAAGAGCGAGGAGATGACGCTGAAGTTCAAGCCCATGGAGTCGCTGATGCTGGAGATTACAGCCAATGGGGTGAAGCAGGTCAATCTTGGCTTTACACCCAAGAAGATGAGAGGATACGTGGCCCAATAGCCGTTTCCACTACGTAAAAGAAATAATATCGTTGAACAACAGAGAACGAGGATTGATGAAAACGAGACTAATAGTACTGCTAACCATCGTGCTGACAACACTGAGTCTGAAATCATATGCACAAGACCCGTGCTATGAGAGGGATACAGTGAGGGAGTCCTTCACGGTGTGCCAAGGCGACAGGACGGTAACCTGGCGGAACGGCATAGTGCTGACGGAGGGCAGGACGGAGATCATATACGACACCTTTGCGCCGGTAGACCGCGTGTGTGACAGCATAGTGGTCTATGAGGGTAGTCTTGACGTACATCCGCTTCCCGACGTGCAAATCAGCGGACGGGATTCCATCTGCGAGGGCGAGACGACGACGCTGACCGTAGAAGGCGACTACACGCTGAGGTGGCGCGGGCCAGTGGTGAACGGAGCCATCACGCCGAGCATCACGGTGGCGCGGTCGGGGATGTATATTATCACAGCCGTAGACCGATACATGTGTATGGCGAGTGACACGATAGTGGTAGTGGTGAGTCCGACACCGGTATTCGACACCACATTTTCGCGATGTGAGGACAACCCGTTCGACCTGCACGGAACGCTGTGTGACAGCACAGGGGATTACAGCGTAACGCTGCAGACAGTGGATCATTGCGATTCGACCATCAATGTGCATCTGACCGTCAATCCTCTGCCCGACCTTCAGTTTAGCGGCATCATCCCGTTCTGCGAAGGGACGTCGATGTGCATTACTGCCAGCGGAGGGGACCGCTATGAGTGGTCTACAGGGGCCGACAGCAATGTGGCCTGCATCACTGAGGGCGGGATATACCATGTAACCGCATGGACAGATGCAGGGTGCCAGAAAAGCGACACGCTGGACATTGCTGCCTATCCATCGTATGCAGAGCACTATTACGATGGGATATGCTTCGGTGACGTGTATCATTTCTACGAGTTCGACTTGACGCGTGCAGGCGACTATACCCATCGAGAGGTCTCGGAGAATGGATGCGACAGCCTGTTCATCATGCACTTGGTTCTCAAGGAGAATGCCACCTATGAATATACGATACACGCCAACGATTCCTTCTACTGGAGTGGAATCTGGTATAATCGTAGCGGAGACTTTACCCAGCGCAATCGTGGATCCAACGGATGTGACAGCATCACGACGCTGCATCTGGAGCTGACGTTTGGTCGCCCTGTGCCCCGCATACTGATGCTGAACGAGCGGGTGCTGATGGTGAACAAAACCGTGGACTACGAAGGAGGCGAATGGGATGGCTACACATGGTATCAGTGGTATCGGAACGGCAATATGATACGTCATGCCACGCAGGACTACTATCACGAGGAAAACTATGGATTGCTGTCGGGCTGCTACTATGTGCGTGTTGCGGCCAATGCCGAGGGGACCGAGTGGATGTCGTCAGACACGATATGTGTGAACTGGGTAGGGATAGAAGCTGCCGAGGGCGAAGAGATAGCCGTGTGGCCTAATCCCGTAGAGCGTGGAGGGACAGTGACTGCGGGCATAGCGGGCGTGAAGAAGCTGTCTCTCATCGACATGAACGGGCGCGAGGTAGGAGAGAGCCATGACAACGGACTCACCACGAGTCCCCATCTTCCCCGTGGTCCTTATGTGCTGAAGATTGAGATGAACAATGGCAAGCAGTATCACAAACAGATTGTCGTGAGGTAGGTGGTGGCACACTACCAAACAACTATACGCAAAGAAGTATGGAAAGAAAAAAAATAATGATAGTCGTGATGGCGCTGATGAGTGTGGCCAGCGGAACGATGGCGCAAAGTCGTCAGGACAAATACATCAAATCGCACGTTGGAGTGGGTCTGCGCGGTGGCATAGGACGGATGCTGACGTTGCCCACGTCGGAGACCACGGTAGGGATGACTCTGGGGGTGGATGCCGAATACACCTATCTGCTGAGCGAACATTTCGGAGTGAAAGCAGGGATAGGCGTAAGCCATACACGGAGTTCGTTCGATATGGACGAGCTTATTTCAGAGCCCACGAAACTCACGACCGTAACAACCAGTGGCGGGGAAGAACAGATTATGGCCAAATATCGTTGCGTAACCATCAATGCTGTGGAACGCTATGCGATGACATATGTCGATATACCCGTGATGGTGATGATACAGGGGACGCCGATGGATTTCACAATCAAGCGCTTCCACTCGTGCTACTTTGCAGTGGGGGCGAAAGTTGGCCTGCCCCTCTCATGTACAGCCAATACGGAGTATTCTACCACAAAAGTCTATGTAGGTCCCTCCATTCCCGGAAGCGGAGTGGTGCTCGACGAGATGCTGCAAGTGGAGAACTACGAGCCAGAGCGACAAAGCTACAACATCAGCGATGCGGGCAATCCGCTTTACGTCATGCTGGCCTTAGAGGGCGGTGTCACGTTGAAGCTGAATGATGCCGGCGAGTTGCTGTTTGCCCTTTATGGCGACTATGCCATCAACCACAGCACGACCAACAATCCAGTGGACGCCAGTGCTATAGCATCCAATGGCGACCAGTTCACCACCAACGGATACCTGAAAAGCAACAACGTCGACAGGTTTAAGTTTTTCAGAGTCGGACTAAAGGTACAATACAACTTTCACTGGTAAGGAAGCATCTAAAAAAATACATATAAGTAAATAGATCGTTTTCAATAGTCATTCGACTCTGTCATACTCACCGAAAAAAAAATCCTCCGTAAGAGGATTTTTTTTGAAAGTAATACACAACAAAAAGCAACGTCATGGAAACAAGACCGATGGCCACCTTCCCTAATCAGCATAGAAGCCGCCTTACATACTGGTGTATATTGATTGCAGTAGTACTGTTCCTAATAATACCACAAAACAGTATGGCACAAAAAAAATACGACAAGAATTGGAAGTCGATAGAACAACACATCGAAAAGCAATCCTACAAAAGTGGCTACAAAGAGGCCGAAGAGGTATTCCAAAAAGCCGGAAAAGAGCACCAATCGACACCACAGCTGATAGCAGCATGGTATATGGCACGGATGTCGATGGCCTATCAAGAAGAGGCCGAGAAGAAAGCCATAGAGCGATATGAAGGGCTGCTGGACAATTTGGAAGAGGCTGACCGGATGGTGTGCCACAGCCTGTTGGCCACCCTTTACGATTCCTATCGGTCGAATTTTGACCTCGACGAGAAAGAACGAGCAGCGAAACTTGCAGAGCATCGCAGACTTGCACTGAACGACGAAGAGTTGTTAAAAAGGACACCCATTGAGCCCTACAAAACGATCTGCCTGTCATCGGGTGACGAGCTGGTCAATCTGACACCCACACTGTACGACCTGTTGGTAAGAGAAGAGATGAAACGATGCGAGGCAAAGGAACAGTGCGAATGGTTAGAGAAATTGAAGACCTTTCATGCCAACGACAGCGACAAAGGACTGAGCATCTATCTGGAGATGGAGCTCTTGGAGATGCGCGACCATATACCCAATAGCACCAAGGCTACCATAGAGGACTACAAAGCCATACTGGCAAAATATCAAACATTAAAGCACCGTGTCAAGGCGTGCATATACGTAAAGATAGCCCGGATGCTGGACAGCCACGATGAGAAAAAACATGCGATAGCCTATTGCGACAGCGTGATAACCTTATATGCCGGGAGCGCCGAAGCCAAAGAATGCCGAATCCTGAAGGAGCGCATCCTGATGCCACATATCGACATACAATCGATGGGTGTAGAGCTGAGCCAACGGAGCACAATGACCGTAGCTACGGTGCGCAATGCAGAACGCGTGTACTACCGCGTGATAGCCTGCACCAAGAAAGAACAAGAGGGTCTGCGCTACGCCGAACGAAACACGATGCAGAGAAAAAAGGCTGTAGCCAGCTGGGACCAGCCCATCGAGGGCAGCGACGACCATCTCGACCACAAGGTCTACTGCTATGTGCCGTCATTGCCCAGCGGACACTACATCCTGCTGGCCTCGGCTACCGACGACTTCAAGACCCACGGATACGAGGCAGTAGCCTTCGACTGTTGCGACGGGCAGCTGATTGCCGGCGGGGCCAATGGAAGCCTGCTGCAAGGCTATGCCGTGGACCAGAAGACCGGCAAGCCCATAGCCAAACATACCATCCGTTTAGAGCGCACGGAAGGTGAGACAACGGCCCTGCTTGCGCAAACCCAGACCGACCAAAACGGCTGGTATTCGTTCGACAGAGTACCCGAAAAAAAATCATACTACAGCAACCATTATGTGGTCATAGACTATGACGGACTCACATTGAGACAACCCGTACGACTGCGGTATGGCCAGGAGACAACGAATGACAGACAATGCCATCTGTCCCTGATGACCGACCGACCCGTATACAAACCTGGCGAGGAGGTGCATTTTGCCGTAGTAGCGTACCAAAGCGATCACTGGATGGAGGCTGAGACCCACGCGGATGTCAAAGTCTTCATAACACTTAGAGACATCAACTACACAGACGTCGATACCCTGACGCTGATGACCAATGCGAAGGGGATGGCTAACGGAATAGTAACCATACCCACCGATGGGCTGCCCGGCAGCTACCACCTGAATGCCAAGGCAGTACTTATCCTGAGAGATTCGCGTCCTGGCAACAACAACGAACAGCCGGAGAATCTGATACAGAAGCCCGTAGAGACAAGCCAAATCATCAAGGTAGAGGCATACAAACAACCCACCTTTGCCGTCAGCATAGAGAGCCGCGACAAAGAACACCAGTTTGGCAAGACCACCCATATCACGGGCAAAGCAATAAGTTACAATCAGATACCCATTAACGATGCCAAAGTAATATATAGTGTAGAGCGGAGTCAGCGTCGCTATTGGTGGCGATGGTGGCAAGAGCCAGACGCTACCGTGGTAGCCAGCGGAGAGACGACCACCGATGGAGAGGGCGTCTTTGAGATTGATTTTGTGCCAGAAGTCGACAGCAGCGTAGAGCTGACACCCGAGAGCGTGTTTACCTACACGATCAAGGCCACCGTGGCCGACCTGAACGGAGAGACCCACGAACAGCAGATGTCCATCCACGTAGGCTACCGCAGCGGCATGCTTGCCATCATGAACGACGAGGAGACCAGCGAGCTGAACGAATTGGTTTATCGCTATACCAACATGGACGGAGAGGCCATAAAGGGTGACGTGGCCGTAAAAATCGAGCAGTTAAAGATGCCCGAAGAAGCCCTGTTGATACATCGGCACCATGACGGCAGCGTTGCGCACACGATGTCAAAGGAAGAATTTGCCGAACGTTATCCCGGCATTGAATACGACGAACGTCGTAGAGACAAACGACAATGGGCCACAGCCAACACCGTATACCAAGCAAGTGTTAAAGCCCCAAAAGAGCAGACCGAAAACCGCGTGGCGCTGCCTGCTTTAGGCGAAGGCGTGTATCGCATCTCACTCTCGGCTACCGATCCCAAAGGAGAGAAGATAGGAACCACGAGCATCGTGAGCCTGACGCCGCCCAAATCCCGTCAGTGCCAGAGCATGGACCTGCTGTGGAGCGATATAGACCGCAAGAGTATAGAGGTTGGCGAGAAAGTGACGTTGCGCATCGGAAGCCGACAGCGCGACGTAACAGTTTTTGTGGCCATCAGTGACGGCAACGGTGATGTGGAACGTCAAGTAATGACCATCAGCGAAGGGATAGCCAGTATGACCATCAAAGCCAGCAAAGCCATGCTGGGCGGAATGCATGTAGCACTGGCGGCAGTGAAAAATGGCGTGATTACGAAGAAAGAGTACCGCATCGACGTGCCCTACACCCACAAGAAACTGACCACACGCTTGGCAACCTTCCGTGACAAACTGCAGCCTGGCAGCAAAGAGACATGGACCCTACAGATAGAGAACATGCAGCAAGAAGGAGTGGCAGCCACCACCGTCATGAGCATGTACGACGCCGCACTCGACAACTACGGAAGCCTGCAGTGGCGTCTGTGGCCATGGCGAGGCGACGTAAGCAAATCGCACCTGAACATCTACCAGTCCGACATCTACAGCCGGTACAGCAACCAGCCTGAAGGACAATACTTCCATTCCAAATTCACCCCTTTGAGCTGGCAACTGAATACCGAGACGATGTCCTATTCACTCAGGAGGCATAGGATGTACAAAACCCAAGCGATGAGTAACGACGTCATGTATTGCATGAGTGCGATGCCGGAAGCAGTTAAGACAGCAGATATAGAGTCCTTCGAAGAAAGCGCTGACGACATTGCTGCACCAGACGCAGGAATGGCAGGAACAGAAAAAGAGACGGCCAATCCATCTCACGTCGAGGTCCAACCCCGTGAGAACCTCAACACGTTGGCTTTCTTCTATCCGGACATAGCCAGCAACAGCCAAGGACAGGCCACCATACAGTTTCAAGTGCCAGAATTGCTGACGCAGTGGAATGTAAAAGCCCTCTCTTACACCACCGATCTGCAGGTGGGCGAGATGCAGCAGCAGGTGGTCACACAGAAAGAGCTGATGGTGATGCCCATGATACCGCGCTTCTTCCGTCAGGGCGACAGCGCCGTGGTAGCCGTGAAAGTGAGCAATGCCACCAACGAGGTACAAGAGGCCACCGTATCTCTTGAACTCGCCGATGCCGAGAGCGGGAGCGCATGGGGACACTATGATGAACAGAAAATAAAGGTGCCAGCCCATGGGAGCGCCGTGGCAAAATATGCCGTGGCGGTGCCCACGACGAGCTATGCCGTGGTCTACAAGATAACGGCCTACAACGAACACCACAGCGACGGAGAGCAGAACGTTGTAGCGGTTGTAAGCAATCGTCAGATGGTTACCGAGTCGCAAGCCATGTATGTAAACGGACGTGGCGGGAAACGCTATGCGCTGCCTATGCCCGCGGAGAGCAAGAGTCGCGAGATGCGCCTGATGGCCGTCGAATTCACCAGCAACCCAATATGGCTGGCCATACAGGCCCTCCCATACGTGAGCGAGCACGAGAACCCGTCCAACATCTATCTCGCCAACAGGCTGTTCAGCAACAGCATGGCTCGAAAGATAGTGAACGAACATCCCACAATAAAAAACGTTTTCGACCAGTGGCAGCACGACATCACGCATACTCCCCATTCGAGTTTGAATATGAACGAAGACATCAAGCAGACCCTTGCCGAGGAGAGCCCGTGGCTGCAAGAAGCCGAGAACGAAGAACAACGGGTGAAAGAAATTGCCAACTATTTCGACAAGGCACGCATCGAGCAGGAATTGGACCAGACGATAGAGAAGCTGGTCCTGTCGCAACGTGACGACGGCGGATGGAGCTGGATTCCAGGAGGTGAAAGATCCTCGGTCTACACCACTCGCCACATCCTCCGCATGCTTGCCACAACCGAAGAGCGCCATCAAGCCCCGCTGCAGGCAGCTATCCGACGGGCGCTCCAATATGTAGACCAGGAGGTGTCCAAAGACTATGCCGAATACAAGAAGCACAAAGTGAAAGACGGCATGGACGTCGACTATCTCTATCTGCGTAGCTGCTATGGAAAGGTACCTGTCAGTACTGTTGCCCGCGAAGCCTACACCTACTATATGGGCAATGCCAAACGTCTATGTCTGAAACAGAGCGGACTCTACTATCGGGCCAAACTGGCGGTAGTGATGGAGCGAGCCGGAGAGCACAAACTTGCCGTCCAACTGGTAGAGCAGCTGAAAGAAGTGTCGCTTGAAAACGACGAGATGGGCATGTATTGGCGCGACAACGTGTCGGGCTATTTCAACCACGAACGACCCATAGAGGTGCAAAGCTACCTGATTGAAGCATTCAGAGAGGTGATGCCCGACGACCGCGAGTCGGTGGCCAAGATGCGTCAATGGCTGCTGAAACAGAAGCAGACGACCTCGTGGAACAGCGACATCGCCTCCGTGTCGGCCATTGCAGCCATGCTGAGCGGTGGTGCTCCGCTTGCTGAAGGCACGCCGGCCCAGATTGTGGTAGGAACCACCGTTGTGAATAGTGCCGCACAAGCTGGCACCGGCTACGTGTCCCAACGTTGGAGAGCAGACGACATCAAGCCCGACATGGACCACGTGATCATCCGACAGACCAACGAGAGCATCGGTTGGGGTGCGGTCTACTGGCAGTATGTAGAGGACATCGACAAGATAGCCTCGTCGTCGATGGGTGTGAAACTGGAGAAAATTTATCTGCTGATGCGCAACAACCAGACCACACCTCTCCGCAACGGTGACCATGTGTCCATAGGCGACCGAATACGCATACAGATTCTTGTCAGCAGCGATCGCAACCTTGAGTATCTCGAACTCAAAGACGGACGTCCCGCAGGTTTCGAGCCCGTCAGTAGCGCGTCGGGCTGGCGGTGGAGCGACGGCCTTTCATACTATGCCGCCGTAACACAGACTGCGCTGCACTGCTACATCGACCGTCTTGACAAAGGTAGCTATGTGGTGAGCTACGACCTCTTTGCGACACAGGAGGGCACCTTCAGTACAGGCCTCAGCGAGATACAAAGTCTCTATGCCCCAGAATTTCGCGCTATAGCCCATGGCGCGAACATCAGCGTAAAGGAAAGACGTTGAAAACCAAGGAGGCGACCCGATTCCTTTCTTGTAGAGAAGTTCAACTATAGAAAAAAGACGGACTGGAATCCGTCTTTTTTTCTATGTATAGGCAGCAGGCGAAAGAGCAAGTGCCATGTTGGAAGGCTCCACACTCCCGCCACGCCTTCGATATTCAACAGTACAAGGGAGGCTCGCGGAGTTCCGTTCGATGCAGACCATCATCCTGTAGCAAAGCATCTACGGCATATTGGTAGCCCTTGAGCCCCATACCACAGACAACAGCCTTGCACACGGGGCTAAGCAACGAATGGCGACGAAACTCCTCGCGGCTATATATATTGCTGATATGCACCTCGATGACAGGTGTCGAGATAGCCGCTACGGCATCGCGCAGAGCTACACTGGTATGCGTATATCCGCCTGCATTGAGCACTATTCCGTCGTAAGAAAAGCCCACCTCCTGCAACTTGTTGATCAATTCACCCTCCACATTACTCTGATAGTAGGAAAGCTCCACACCTTCGAAGCACTGACGAAGCCTCTCGAAAAAATGCTCGAAAGAAGTGTCGCCATAGATAGTAGGTTCGCGCACGCCCAAGAGATTAAGGTTGGGTCCATTGATAATGATGATACGGGACATAAAATTCGTAAATAAACTATCATTCATCAAAATAACGACATCAGAACCTTTTTTATTGAAAAAAAAAGTCTTTTTTCTTGTCCATCTAATATGAAAGCTCTATATTTGCATTCAGTATGATATTATTTTAATATCACGATAAACAAATTAACAATCTAAATATCAACAATTATGAACACAAAAGAATTTTCAAAGAAGTTAACATTCTTCAATAATGGTTTTCTCCATTTGATTCTCAACATCGTACTGCTGGCAGCCTCGGTGGCCTGCGTGGTATGGATGGCAGGATGGGACTGCATGACCACGCCAGAGCAACCCGACGGCACGGCATGGATTGCCGTTCCCGTCATCACGGGCTGTCTGCTATGCTTTATCTACTGCCTTCATCTTGGCGGATTTATGATTATCCAGCCCAACCAATCGCGCGTGCTGACCTTCTTTGGCAAATACAGCGGCACGGTGTTTGCCAACGGCTTTTACTGGATTAATCCCTTCTATCTGCGTCGCAAGATGTCGTTGCGAGCACGCAACATGGATGTGGCCCCCATCAAGGTGAACGACAAAAACGGCAATCCCATCATGATAGGGTTGGTGCTCGTATGGAAGATCAAAGACACCTACAAAGCCTGCTTTGACATCGACGTAGACGCACAGCCAGCGGCACAGAAGACAGGCGAGACACCCGTGCTGAAAGGGTACGACAGCTTTGTGAGCGTGCAGAGCGACGCCGCCTTGCGAAAGGTGGCAGGCCTCTACGCTTACGACAACATGGACCATGCCGATGAGACGCTGACCTTGCGTAGCGGTGGTGAAGAAATCAACCGGCAGCTGGAGGACGAGTTGCGAGGCCGTCTCGACATCGCCGGCATCGAGGTCGTCGAGGCCCGCATCAACTATCTGGCCTATGCCGCCGAGATAGCCAGCGTCATGCTGCGTCGCCAGCAGGCCGATGCCATCATCTCGGCCCGCGAGAAGATTGTCGACGGAGCCGTCTCAATGGTCGACCTGGCCCTGAAAAAGCTCTCGGCCGAACACATCGTTGAACTCGACGAAGAGCGCAAAGCCGCCATGGTGAGCAACTTGCTCGTAGTGCTCTGTGCCGACGAAAGCGCCAGTCCTGTCATCAATACCGGCACCCTCTATCAATAATCATCCTGACATCTTACACACCATCATGGCAGGAACGACCAAGAAATCATTTGCATTGCGCATCGACGAGCAGGTACTCGCAGCCATCGAGAAATGGGGCGAAGACGAGTTCCGCAGCACCAACGGCCAAATAGAGTACCTACTCGTCGAGGCCCTGCGCAAAGCCAAACGCATGCCCAAAAAGAAAGACAATGGAAGAGAACAAACAACTGTTTAGATGGATGCAGGTTGCCTCCGTAGCGCTGACCATAGGCGGTGCCGTACTGCTTCTACTCATGGCACCCGCCGAGACCATGAGCGAGAAAGTAGCCATTGTGCTGAGCATCATCCTCCCCGAATTGCTGTGCATCGTGGTGATCGACTACGGCATACGTAACCCGAAGATCAACCGTCAGTACACCATCCGGAAAACCAGAGACGGACGGCTCCGTTTCGTGCGGCGCGTCTATGGCCCCGACCCATACGGGGAACGATACAGATATTACGGATTCGTAATGCTGGTGATAGCTATAATCTTCGCCCTCATAGACGTCAGCATAGCATGGGAGTGCAAGCCTGTATGGATGCTGATTATCATCGGACTGCTACTGGCTGTCGTCATCATCCTTATTGAACGTTGCGAACGGAAACTGGAAAAAGCCTCATGAGAACCATCAAGATAACGGCCATACGAAAAGCCGACTACAAGGACCTGCAAATACGCTATGAGAATCCCATCCCACACGCCTGCGACGTGGAAGAAGGCCAAGTGTGGCACTCCGTCGACGGCAACAGACCCGAGGGGTTCTGCGACAGTGCATGGGAAACCCTCCGACCTTTCGTCGAAGCATTGGCACGCGGAGAGGGCAACTTCTTTGACGGATGGATGCGTAACCCTGATTCCGCCTTGCTGAGTTGCAACGACGGCTTCCGCCCCGTCAGCTTTCTCATCGAGGCAGTTGATTAGACGTTGCACGATTGTATTGCACACACCAGCATCCATACTATCTACCCTACCGAATAAAAAACTACCGAAAGGCACATTGCCTTCGTCGGAAGTTTTTTTGTGGCATTTTTGCAAAAAAACGTATCTTTGCAACCTAATTTTATGAGGGAGTAATTGGCGGCACAGGCCGTGGATGGAGTCAACAAATCACTGGCGCAACAACGCTTGGCACCATTCGTAAGCAATGAGACTCATAGATTCCATGCCCACGGCATGCGTTTCTATGGGTTGTTCATTTTTTGAGGCGATAGACATCCATACCCGTTTTCCACCATCAACAATACTTGACATCCCTCATCCAACAAACAGACCACAACGAGAACAATCAAAAGACACAACGAATCATGATCTCACGCTATCTTTTTTTCGTCATCTTCATCGTCTTCATCATCTTCATGCTGGCCCTCGACCTCGGCGTGTTCCACAAGAAGGACCATGTCATACGAGTCAAAGAGGCAGCCCTGTGGACCGGCATCTGGGTCATGCTGGCCATGGCCTTTGCCCTCGTACTGCGTTTCCACGCCGAGTGGATACACGGCATCGAAGGCATGGACGACCTCCTTCAATATGCACAGCGTAACGGGCTTGGCGGGCTGATTAGCGCCGACATGGACTATGGCTCAGCACTGCAGGTATATCGTCGTGAGGTTACCGAACAGTATCTCGCCGGCTACTTCCTTGAAGAGGCGCTCTCAATGGACAACATTTTCGTGATGATCATGATCTTTGTCTCCTTCGGCATTGAGCGTCAATATTACCATCGCGTGCTCTTCTGGGGCGTACTGGGTGCTATCGTCATGCGATTCCTCTTCATCTTCACCCTTGGAGCACTCATAGGGAAGTTCTCATGGGTGCTTGCCATCTTCGGCATCATACTCATCTATAGCGGTATCAAAATGTTCCGCGACAAAGGCGACGAACAAATTGACACTGCCAATCACCCCGTAGTACGCTTTGCCAGCCGTCACTTCCGCGTGTCACGCACTGGCGAAGGGCACAACTTCTTCACTCATATTGATGGCAAACGCTATATGACACCGCTCTTCCTCGTGCTGCTCATCATCGAGTTTTCCGACGTCATCTTTGCCGTTGACAGCATTCCTGCGGTGTTCTCCGTAACCACCGACACCTTCATCGTCTTCTTCTCCAACATCTTTGCCATCATGGGACTGCGTTCGCTCTTCTTCCTGATGAGCGACATTGCCGACCGTTTCTGGCTGTTGCGCTACGGCCTCGGTGTGCTGCTGTGCTTCATAGGGTTCAAGATGATTGCCCACGAGTTTTTCGACCTCGAAGTCAGCACCACCGTGTCGCTCCTCTCCATTTTGGGCATCCTCTTTGGCTCCATCCTGTTCTCCATAATGATACCGCAGCGTAAAAAGGCCTAACACACGACAAAACATTACTCTACCCGTCCCCACCACCTACAATGGTGTCTTGAAAAGCAATCGATGAGATAGATGGTATCGCATGGGGAGCGGGAGATTTACAAGGGCTTTTTTTACAAAAAGACAGAAAAGAAATAGCGCGATGGTCGTCAAAACGGACGGCCATCGCGCTACTTTATGAGGATGAAAGCGAACGACTAAAGTGGATAGTCCTCGAAGGCGTAGAGGACGGTGGAGAGGTAGCGCTCGCCGGTGTCGGGAAGGAGAACCACGATTTTCTTGCCTTTGTTTTCGGGACGCAGGGCTATCTGGCTGGCGGCATAGAGAGCAGCGCCTGCCGAGATACCGACCAGGAGGCCTTCCTGCTGCGCAATCTCACGTCCAGTACGGATGGCGTCATCGTTCTCGACATCGAACACCTCGTCAATCAGGTCTGCCGAATAGGTCTTGGGGATGAAGCCGGCACCGATGCCCTGGATCTTATGAGGACCGCTGGGCTGTCCGTTGAGGACGGCAGAGGACTTAGGCTCTACCGCGATGGCCTTGACGGAGGGGTTCTGCTCTTTGAGATATTTGGCCACACCTGAGACGGTACCGCCGGTGCCCACGCCAGCCACGAAGATGTCGACCTTGCCCTCGGTCTGCTGCCAGATTTCGGGGCCCGTGGTGGCATAGTGCTTGGCAGGGTTGGCGGGATTCTCGAACTGCTGGAGGATGATGCTGCCGGGGATAGCGTCGCGCAGTTCCTCAGCTGCCTTGATGGCACCCTTCATGCCGTCAGCACCCGGGGTGAGGCGTACCTCGGCACCATAGGCCTTGACCAAATTGCGACGCTCGATGCTCATAGTTTCGGGCATGGTGAGGATGAGTTTGTAGCCTTTGACGGCACTGACCAGGGCGAGGCCCACGCCGGTGTTTCCGCTGGTAGGTTCGATGATAGTGGCGCCAGGTTTGAGCAGGCCCTTGTTTTCAGCATCCTCGATCATAGCGAGGGCAATGCGGTCCTTGACGCTGCCGCCTGGGTTGAAGAATTCCACCTTGGCAATGATAGGCGTCTCAATGCCCTTGGAGGCGGAAAACTTGTTCAGTTGCAGCAACGGGGTGTTGCCGATAAGCTCAGTCAGTTGATTTGCAATGTTTTTCATCGTTGTACTTATTAAGGATTATTGTTTTGATTGATGATGCAAAAGTACAACGGTTCACAAAACCCTGCAATACACTTGATATGGCATTTTGATATACCATAAAGATGGTATATGCACCACAATGTGTATCATAACACTATCCTACTTTGCCCTATGACCACTGAGATACAAATATTTTCCCCTATCGGAATAATCCTAAGATTATCACGATAGGGGAAAACATAGAAGTCATCCTAAAGTTGAATGCCTCATCATAGTCCTCCCAACATAGCACCAAAAAGCAGGGCATCAAGCAATGAGCCAGAAGACTTACCATGCTTGCTTTTCTTACACTCTTCTCGCAACATAGCTATAGTGTCATTAGACCTTTTCAATTGGGCTTTAACGGCATAGTATTCTGTTTCTAATGCATCATATTCGCTAACTTTCTCTTGCATAGCAGCACACTTGGCTTGCAATTGGTCTATCTCAGTATTTTTATTAACGGCTATTCCTCCGCACATTAAAGCAATAATGATTAGCACTGAAATAGTTAAGAAAAATAATGACATGGAAATTTTCTTACCTTGTCCATTGGGATTGGTTTTGTTTTCAAATTCTTCTTTCATAATATATATCAACTTAGGATTGCACCAACCGCACCAATGACTGCGACTATAAGAATAACATCTATAAAAGAAATGATAAGACCAGCTATGGCTAATCCTCGAGGTTTCTTAAATACTGCAATGAGTGAAAACAGAAAGCCGAGGAACCACAAAACCCAATTTACTCCTGGTGCCCAAGAAAAAATAAACGCAATGAGGGCGATAACAAATCCAGCAACGCCTAATCCATTCCCATTTTTAGTATTGTCTGCCACGGTATTGTTTATCACAGTTACCCTTGGTTCTGAGTTTGTTGCTCCTTGATAAGGTAGGTTTTCCGACATAAGTTATTTGTGCACATTATAAAGCATCTGCCTATCGCTTTTTATTGGTTATTAAATTGATTTTTCGTTCCACTGTTCCACTACAGTGAGGCCGTCGAGTCTGCCAATCTCGTATAGGGCGAAGGACTGGTTTCCAATGATGGCGTTGGAGAGGAGCAAGCCATGGCCTATGGTGAAGA
>JAFUVR010000067.1 GCA_017477485.1 Bacteroidales bacterium
ACTCTCGCAGGGCCTCCACGTCGATACGCACCCCCTCCTGTTCCATGCTGATGAGGACATCGACAAGAGGCAGTTCCACCTCGTTGTAGAGACGCACAAGGTCAGCACCGAGCAACTGCGACGACAACCGGGGGTAGATGAGCCACATGGCGGCCACGCTCTGTTCCAGCGTCTCGGGCTCGACACCCACGATACTGTTGCAGATGAAGTCGAACGTGTGACGCGCGTCGGCGTCAACGAGGTAGTGGACCAGCTGACAGTCGAAGATAGAACCCGCAATCTCAATGTCGAGCTCACGCAGGATATATTTCAGAGCCTTGATATCGTAGCACAACTTGGCAGTGGAAGGATTTTCGAGCAAGCGCTTGAGAGCCGCCCTGTCCACCTCGCCCACTTGGACGAGATAGGCATTGTCGGCCCCCGTAGAGATGGCTATGGTGGGGCCTTTGACCATGACGGAGACATCGCAGTCGGCAGGCATCACGTTGGTGAGTTCCACGGAGGAGAGGCCGCCTGCCGGCGGCATCACGTCGTCGGCGAGGTCGAAGAACGAGAGCTGAGAGGTGTTCTCGGTGCGTGCCACCTTGGACGAGCCGCTCTTGCCGAAACGCATGGCCGAATCAGGATCACTGACCGAGAGGTCGGTGAAGAAACGTTTGGCAAATGTCTTGAACTCCAAATAGTCGAAGAGCTGTTTGAGCTGCTCATAGTCGGGCTGTGCCAGAAGGAGCTGCTGCTGGTCGAACGCCACGGGGGCGTCAAGCATGATGGTGGCCAGGCGCTTAGAGAAGAGCGCCTGCTCGGCATAGGTACTCACGAGCGTGCGCATCTTGTCGTTCTTGATGTCATCGACATGCTGCACCATGGCCTCGATAGAGCCAAACTGGGCTATCAGCTTTTTGGCCGTCTTCTCGCCCACCCCGGGGATGCCCGGAATATTGTCGGACGCATCGCCCCAGAGGCCCAGCAGGTCGATGACCTGGCGGCAGTCGGACACGCCAAACTTCTCACAAACCTCTTCGATGCCCATAATTTGGTCAGCCTTGCCCATGCGTCCAAAACGATACATGAGGATATGCGGCGTGACAAGCTGGGCAAAGTCCTTGTCGGGAGTCACCATCAGCACTTGGTCAAAGCCCTCGGCCTCGGCTTTATGGGAGAGCGTGCCGATGACATCGTCAGCCTCGTAGCCCTCGCATGTGACGATGGGGATACGGAACGCCGCAAGGAGCTGATGGATGTAGGGCAGTGCCGTTGCAATATCCTCGGGCATAGCCTCGCGGTTGGCCTTGTACTGGTCATACATCTCGTGGCGAAACGTAGGCTTGGGCAGGTCAAAGGCCACGGCTATATGGGTAGGTCGTTGCTGACGCATGAGGTCGTAGAGCGTGGTGAGGAATCCCAACACGGCAGAGGTATTCATGCCCTTGGAATTGAGCCGCGGATTGTGGTTGAGAGCATAGTAGGAACGGTAGACAAGGGCCATACCGTCAATAAGCATCAGTTTTTTCATTAGACAAAAGAGGTGCGATAAGCGGTGGTATTCGACAGGGAGAGGATTTCAGGTTATTACAGCGGATCGGCGGTCAGTTGGTCGTACTCATGGCGGTTGCGAAGGATGTTGCATGCCAAGTAGACAGCGCTGCGGAACGATTGCTCGCTGGCCTGTCCTTTGCCCGCAATGTCATAGGCGGTGCCGTGGGCCGGCGAGGTGCGCACATAGGGCAGACCCGCCGTGAAATTGACGCCCTCGGTGAACGACAGCAGCTTGAACGGGATGAGCCCTTGGTCGTGGTAGAGGGCCAGGGTGCCGTCGAAATGGTTGAACTCGCTGGAGCCGAAATAGCCGTCGGAGGGGAAAGGACCATAGGCGAGGATGCCCTTGGCACGTGCCGCATCGATAGCAGGCTTGACCACCGTCATGTCGATATCGCCAATCACGCCGTTGTCGCCGGCATGAGGGTCGAGGGCCAGCACGGCAATCTTAGGCATCGTGATGCCAAAGTCGCGCCTGAGCGAGTTGTTCATGATGGTCAGTTTCTCAAGAATGAGGTCCTGCGTCACGGAACCAGGCACATCCTTGATGGCCAAGTGGTTGGTCATGATGCCAATACGGATGCGGTCGCATACCATCATCATCAGCGAGCTGCTGCCAAACTGATGGGAGAGATACTCGGTGTGGCCGGGAAAGTCGAAGTCCTGCGACTGGATGTTCTTCTTATTGATAGGCGCCGTCACGAGCACGTCGACTTTGCCATCGGCAAGGTCCTTGCAGGCTGCGTCAAGAGCCTGACGGGAGAGGAGGCCGGCCACCTCGGTAGACTTGCCGATATCGATCTTCACCTCGTCGGAAGTGAGGTTGATGATGTTGAACTTCTTGTCGGCAGCCTCTGCGGCATCGCGAATGGTGTTGAAGGCTATCTCATGATGCTGTGTGAGCAGTTTCTTGTGATAGGTAGCCACCTTGGTGGAGCCATAGAGCACAGGGGTGCAGATGTCGAGCATACGAGCGTCGCTGAAGGTCTTGAGAATCACCTCATAGCCAATGCCGTTGAGATCACCATGGGTGATAGCCAAACGGATACGACGGTTTTCTTTAATATTGTTTGTGTCCATAGAAAATCGGATTGAACTGTTAGACAATGAGTGTTTTTATGATTTATCCTAAACGGAGGGAGCCACACGACCAGAGCATTGCTGTCATAAGGGAATAACAGGCCGTTCGCAGAGTGTCTCCGTTCGACGACCGTGTCGCCTTGCCGGCCACATGTGGGGCGGTGGCTATTGTTTCTGCGTCATGTCGTAGGTCTGGAGAAAGGCATAGAGCAGGCGTAGGCCGAATCCCGTAGCTCCGGCGGCATAGTAGGACTCTTTCTTGGAAAAGAACGCCACACCAGCAATGTCAAGATGGATGTAGGGCGTCTGCTTGGCGAAGTGAGCAAGGAACCGTCCGGCGGTGATGGCACCGCCACGGGCCTCGCCACAATTCTTGATGTCGGCAACCTCGGACTTGATCATCTCGTCGTAGTCGTCGTAGAAAGGCAACTCGGCCACACGCTCGTGCACCTGTGCTCCCATGATTTTTAGCAGGTTAAGCGGATTGGCGGCATTCTGCTGCATGGCCACCAACGCATAGGGTCCCACGGCACGCATGGCGGCGCCAGTGAGCGTAGCCATGTCGATAAGCAACTCGGGCTGATAGGTAGCCACGGCATAAGCTATGGCGTCGGCAAGGATGAGCCGACCTTCGGCGTCAGTGTTGACCACCTCGACCGTCGTACCATCATACATGGAGAGGATGTCGTCTGCGGCATAGGCGTTGAAGCCCGGTCGGTTGTCGGTCATGGGCAGGCAGGCCACAATGTGCACAGGCAACGCATTGTCGGCGGCAGCAAAGACCACCGATGCCATAGTGGCGGCCCCCGCCATGTCGCTCTTCATCTCGCTCATATAGTCGTCGGGCTTGAGGTTGAGTCCGCCAGTGTCATACATGACTCCCTTGCCCACGAGGGCCAACGGCTTGCTGTTGATGGGATGGCTGGGCTTATACTCCAGCACCACGAAACGGGGCTCGTCGACGCTGCCTTTGTTGACAGCCAGCAGACCGCCCATGCGCAAAGCCTCGATTTTCTTCTTGTCAAAGACGGTGCAGGCCACGCCAAGGTCGGCGGCAATGCTGGCCAGTTCGTCGGCAAACCGCTCGGCATTGAGGTCGGCCACGGGCAGATTGACCCACTCGCGGCACCAGAACAGACGGTTCCACAGCCGCAGGCTCCGCTGCCACTCTTCCTCATCAATAAGGCGGCTGTCCACCGAAAGCATCTCGACATGCTGCGGGGTCTTGCTCTTGTAGCGGTCGAAACTGTAGTCAGCAATGACCAAGCCTTCCACGAAGGCCACCATCTCTTCGGGGATGAGGCCCTCGCCCGTAACGGCCACCTGTTCCACCTTATGGGATTTCATCAGGCCAAGCACCTTGTCGGCACAACGGCGCAGACGCTCCTGGCACTGCTCGGCAGGCAGCTCGCTATCGAATGCCACCACATAGAGATGAAATGGCAAACGGTCCAACGCAATCACACACTCGCGGTTATCCTTGCGACACTCGCGCAGATATTCCACTTCCTTTTTCGACAGAGGCAGAGCCCGCTCGGCCACCTCGTCGCCATAGAGGAAGACAAGGTTGCCCTCATATTGTTTGGCCTCGATGGGCGCATAATTGAAATTCATAGGCTTAGTATTATGTATTGGTTATTATGCAGGATATGATAGGAGATGTTGTCTGAATGTATTTGGAATATAGGATTTCGCAACCCGATACGCCATACCATCTATCTGAAGATGATGTCGCTCACCAAAGGCCGCCCGATGGCTTCGTTGATTTTTTCGGTGAGGCTCTGGCGCTTGTAAGACAGCTCGTTGCGGAGAGCTGCCGAAGCGAGCGTCACGTAGAGACGACGATCCTTATATTTAATGTTGGTGGTCAGCTTGTTGATGAGGTCGCCCACGTTTTTTTTGTAGGCCTCGGTGGCCACCACGCCGTCTACCGCCTCGTCGACATGGAGGCGGCTGTAAACATTCTTCAGATAGTGCTGGAGCGGTTGATAGTCGTTGTTGGATGCCATGACTGATTGTGGAACAAAAGATGAATGAATCGCTATGCGTTAACCTCTGGCAATGGTACCTTTCACTACATTAAAGATGCGGTGGTCCACGGAGGGCATCTCGTCGAAGATGGCCTGCACGCGCCCTGGCTGGGTGTCGCTAAGCAGTACCTGTCCGAAACGGTCGCTTCCCACCAGATGGATGAGCTGCTTGACGCGAAGCATGTCAAGCTTGTCGAAGATGTCGTCGAGGAGCAGGATCGGTTTCACCCCGCGCTGACGAAAGATATACTCAAACTGAGCCAATTTCAGTGCCAGCAAGAAAGTCTTCTGCTGTCCCTGGGAGCCAAAGCGACGCACCAGCATGCCATCTACCATGAGTTCGATGTCGTCGCGATGAGGACCCACGGTGGTATACTGCGCATACTTGTCGCGCTGGCGAGCCTCCACCAGCTTGTCGGCAAAGAGCGTAGCCACGTCGTCGCCCTCCAGTTTGCTGACATACTGTAGCGTGGGCTGTTCGCTCTGCCCCGCTATATCGTGAAAGTAGTCGGCAAAGATGGGGATAAACTCAGCAATGAAACTCCTGCGTCGCAGCAGGATGCTGGTGCCATGCAGCACAAGCTGGTCATCCCACACCTGGAGCGAGGCCTCGTCGAAGACACGGTCTTCATAAAACTGCTTGAGCAGCCTGTTGCGCTGTTCCACACAACGTTGGTACTGGAGCAGATGCTGGAGGTAGTCTTTGTCGGTCTGCGAGATAACACCGTCGACAAACTTGCGGCGCAGCTCGCTGCCCCCCACGATGAGCGACTGGTCGCTCGGCGTGATGATGACGAGAGGGATTTTTCCGATATGCTCGGCAAACGACTTGTAGGCCTTCTTGTCGCAAC
>JAFUVR010000068.1 GCA_017477485.1 Bacteroidales bacterium
CTGCCACCTCGCTAATGTTAAGATAGCGGTTGCCCTTGCTCACACTGTTCTCAAAGAGAGAGAGGACGAAGTGCATGTAATTGTCGTCATAATAGCGGATGGGCTGATTGCGCAACAAGGTGTCGTACATCTTCCGCCGCGTAGCGAACCGCATCTCGTATTTCAACTGGGCAAGATGATAAAGCTTATATCGATTGAAATAGTCGTTGTCGGTGTCAGGACAGAGCCGCTCGACCACCTGCATGAGTGTGTCAAAATAGGCTTTGTTGGGGCGCAACTTAAAGTCGAAATGGATACGGTTTTCGTAGACAAAACTGTCCACCACGGCATTAAACCGCGCTATGCTGAGGTTCATCTCGTTGGCTGGGAGGTTGAGAAACTGAAACGGAAGCGCCACAGGTGCTAAGTTGACGTTGATGCGTTCGTTGATATCCCAGTCGAATTCAGGAAGGTACATCTCATAGGTACGTCCAGGTTCAACATAGAACGACTGTGAGTAGTTCTCAATCTGTAGTACGATGAGCATGGGATAGTTGGCATAAGCCCTGAGGGTAAAGTCACCCTCCTCGTCGATGACTGCCTCGTCTATCTGCATCTCCCTCATGGAGAGTGGGTCGCTGTAGTTGGATAGCGTGATGATCTTGCCCGTGGCGTTGTCGGTATGGCCGTGTAGAACTATATTAGGATGCTGTGCCCATGCGGTAGAAAAGAGCATTGCAAGCATAATAAGGAATAGTACTTTACGCATAGGCAGTTGTTCTACGAATAGTTTATCAAGTGTGAAGACAAATGGCCGCTCTTGGCCTTGCTGACAGACTTATATTTTAGTAACGTCAATTCGCACAAATCATTGCATTACGACATGACTACATGTGTTTTTGCATCCCATGTCCACGTCCCCTTTCTTCTTCCGACAGCAGATGCCATGCCCTCCCCTTCTGTCGTCCGTCAAAATCCCAAAAGATGCTCAACGGCATAGGAAATACCGTCGTCCTCCACGGTACGTGTTACGAAGTCGGCATGCTTTTTAACTTTGTCTTTGGCATTTCCCATAACAACCGCCAGCCCGCTGTGGTCCAGCATCTCGATGTCGTTGCCGCCATCGCCAAAGGCAATGGTGTCCGCGATATCAATCCCCAAATAGTTGCAGACCACATCCATCCCCGTTGCCTTGGAATTGTCAGCACATACAATATCGGTAAAGCTGTCATGCCAGCGTGGCAGCCGACAGTGCGGCATCAGCCGGCTCACCTCGTTGTCGAGAGCGGGCGGCATGAGACCAATTATTTGATAGCTCACATGACGTGCCATCTCGTCAACGTCCATCACCGGCGGCATGGGCATATCGAGTCCGTTCTGTATGCCCACCGCCTCTTCGTTGATATGGCTGATATGCATCTCGTCGTCTGTAAACCGCATGGTACAGATGCCTTTCTGCCGCGCATAGGCAAACCATGCCGCGGCATCATCACGGTCTATGGCTTTGCTGTAGAGTACCTCCCGCCCGACATACACATGGCCTCCATTCATAGTGATACATCCATCAAAGGCTATCGGCATCTTCGGAAAGAGGATGGTGGGGCGCCCCGAGGCAATGAAAAGACGCACGCCTCTGGAGCGTAGTGCTTGTAAGGTGGCTATGGTGGCAGGAGTAAACCGGTGGGTGTAGTAGCTCAGGAGGGTACCGTCGATGTCAAAGAAAGCAGCTTTAACCATTTATAGCGATGCGATTAGGTCTTTGAAAAGCGATGTGAGAGTCAGTGTGGCACGTTGGGCCGCCTGAATGACATCGTTTCCGTCGTTCAAGCAGTCTTCACCCAGACTGTTGGACTGATTGGTGATGATGCTCATGCCGAAAACCTCGATGCCGCTATGACGTGCCACTATCACTTCGGGGACCGTGCTCATGCCTACGGCATCGGCACCTATGGTGGCAAAGTAGCGGTATTCGGACCGTGTCTCGAAACTCGGGCCCGTGGTACCCACATAGACACCCTGTTGCAACATAAGCCCTCGCTGGTCGGCTAACGACTGTGCCCGACGACGCAACCGGCTGCTGTAGGGCATCGTCATGTCGGGAAAACGGACGCCAAACTCTTCCATATTAGGGCCTATCAGTGGATTGGGCATCGTGTTGATATGATCGGTGATAATCATCAGGTCGCCCACTCTGTAGGAGGGGTTCACGGCTCCCGCCGCATTGCTGACAAAGAGTGTCTTCACCCCGAGGCGGGCCATGACTCTGATGGGGAACGTCACTTCGCGCATCGTGTAGCCTTCATAGTAGTGGAAACGGCCCTGCATGGCCATAACATTTTGCCCACCGAGCCGGCCGAAAAACAAGTTGCCCTTGTGACCTGCCACGGTAGAGACCGGGAAATGGGGTATCTCTTTATAAGGTATCGCTATGGCCTCTTCTATCTCGTCTGCCAATGCGCCAATGCCACTCCCTAAGACGATACCTACGGTAGGGTTCTGTTGTATTTTTGTTTTAATGTATGCGACCGCTTGGTCAATCTGTTCCAGATAGGTGGTGTTGTTCATTGTATTGAATATTATCTATTTTTAACTAAAAAGAAAAATTCTTTCCGCAGCGAGGGAAACAAGGTGTCTTCCTTTCCGTCCCTGTCGCTCTGACAAGCGCTCCACGACAAGCGTCATTCCTCGTCATCGGCCGATAGCATCTGGTCGATGATACGCTGTATCTCGGATGCGCGCTCATAGTCCTCGCGCTCTTCGCATTCCGCCTGCTCTGCCAGCAAATCGTCTATGGTGACCTCGCGTTGCAGACTTTTCTGATTGGGCAGGTTGTCCATTAGGGCGTTGCGGTCGCATCCCGCCTCGTCCATCACACGTTGTGCCAGCTTGATATCACAGCCAACCTTAATTGAAGCTATAACAATATCGAAGATATTGCATTCCACCCTGTGCTGATTGAAACCATCGCTCACCAGCATCGAGGACTTGAAGACACCGTCGACGACATTGTCGATAACAGCCTCTTTGATTTCGAGACAGAATTGCTGCATCAGCTCGAACATCCATCCGTAGGACGTTTTGCTGATTCCGTCACTCGATTGCAAAATACGCCCGAGCGACTCCATTTCTTGTGTTGTAATGACTACCGGAACCACTCTTTGCATCTTCGGTTCGGCCAGCATCAACACACAACTATCCTCCTCCGACATTCCCTGTCGAATCTCCAAAGGAAAAACTGTCAGATATTCCATCTCTTCAGCATTATTCGATTTCGTGTCGCTGTCGTAGGTAGGCCACCAGTTTTTGCGTAGCCAGCCCACGGTGGCTAATCTGGTTTTTCACTTCCAGCGGCATCTCTGCAAAGGAAACGGCACAGCGATCGGGCATGAAAACAGGATCATATCCAAACCCATCGTGCCCATGCCGTTCTCTAAGAATCACGCCATCTACACGCCCTTCGAAATAGACGGGTTCGCCTCCTTCTATCAGACAGATGACGGTGCGAAAATCGGCTTTGCGGTTCTCGCTCTTTTCGAGTGCTCCAAGCAGTTTATTGATATTGTCGTCAAACGAGCAGTGCTCGCCAGCATATCGAGCACTATACACTCCCGGGGCACCGCCAAGGGCATCGACCTCAAGACCTGTGTCGTCAGCAAAGCAGTCGTTCCCTGTCCTTTCATATACCCATTGTGCCTTCTGTAGTGCATTGCCTTGAAGGGTGTCGGCAGTTTCAGGGATATCACCCTGCAAACCCACGTCCGAAAGGCTCACCACTTCCACAATACCATTAAGCATCTCACTAACTTCTTGTAGTTTATGCTTATTATTAGTGGCAAAGATTAATCTTTTCATAATAAGCAAAGATACGTTTTTTCGCCGAATTGCACAAACGTGCTTCTATACTGTATAATAGCAGCAATACATCAGTATGAAAAATAATCGTTACCTTTGCATTCCTTTATTCACGACGTCTACAACCTTATGAACTCTCAACTTGAGCCTAAGATAGGCTTCGACCGCATACGTCAGATGCTCGCCGAACGCTGTAGCAATGCACTCGCACAACGGATGACGCAAGAGATGGCCTTTGACAGCAACTTCGACTCTCTTGTTCAACAGCTGCGTCAGACCGACGAGATGAAACACATAGTCATGTTTTCCTCTGCTTTCCCGCAACAGGAATTCATAGACCTCACCGAGGTACTCTCTGCCCTACGAATTGAGAATACCGCCATTGAGCAGACCGACCTCTTCGATTTGAAATGCTCCATGCAGACCATCCACGCCTGCCTGGATTTCCTGCTCAACGACGAGAATGAGCAGTATCCGGAGTTGCGAACCCTCGCACAACAGGTGCAGCTCGACCCCTCTCTCTTACGTCAGGCCTCGAAAATCATCGATGACAAAGGCGAAATCTACGACAACGCATCGCCCGACCTGCTTGACATCCGACAGCAGATGCAACGCAAGCAGGCCTCGGTGGATACCTACCTCAACCGCGCGCTCACCCGCGCCAAACAAGAGGGATGGACCTCCGAGAACGCTGAACCCACCATTCGCAACGGTCGCATGGTCATCCCGCTCCTCGACACCCACCGTCGCAAAATGAAAGGTCTTATCCATGGCGAGTCAGCAACTCGGCAGACAGCCTATGTGGAACCCGCCGAAGTGGTGGAACTCAACAATGACCTGCGTGAGTTGGAGTTTGCCGAACAGAGGGAGATTTTTCGCATACTGCTCCAATACAGCAACCTGCTGCGCACTTCACTACCCTACCTCATTGATGCCTATTGGTTTCTCGCCCGCATCGATTTCATTCGAGCCAAAGCCCGCTTGGCGTTAGACATGAATGCCGATATGCCCCTTGTGGTCGACCACCCGCAGATAGCATGGATGCAAGCCTACCACCCGCTACTCCTCATGCAGCGTAAGGCAGAACGTGGCAGCAACCACGGCGTCGAGCCATTCAACATGTCGCTCGCAACCCCCAATAGTCCCGAGCGCATACTCATCATCTCGGGGCCTAATGCTGGCGGAAAGTCGGTATGCCTCAAAGCGGTTGGACTCATCCAATACATGCTTCAGTGCGGCCTGCTTGTCCCCTGCCGTGCCACCTCGGAGTTCGGCCTTTTCCGCGGCATCTCCATCGACATAGGTGACCAGCAGTCTATTGACAACGACCTCAGCACCTATACATCGCACCTTCAAAACATGAAACAGTTGCTCAGCGAAGCTGACAGCCAGACACTATTTCTCCTTGACGAGCTGGGCGGCGGTACCGAACCTCGCTCCGGATGTGCCATCGCTGAAGCCCTGCTCGAAGAGCTGGACCGCCGTGAGGCTATTGGAGTGGTGACCACCCACTTCGCCGACCTCAAACTGATGGCCGACAGCCATCCAGCCATAGTCAACGGTGCCATGCTCTTCGACACCGAGAAGATGCGCCCCCTCTATCGACTCTCTGTCGGACACCCGGGTTCTTCATTCGCTTTCGAAATAGCCTCAAACGTAGGCATACCTTCTTCTATCCTCGATGCAGCAAGTCAAAAGGTGGGCAGCGCCATGCTCAACTTCGAGCATCAGCTCCAACAACTCGAACTCGACAAACAACAACTCGCTGACGACCGTGCCCGCCTTGATGCCGCCGACCAACTGCTGGCCGAGGTAATAGCGAAATATGAGACGCTTAACGACCAGCTTCAGCAGCGCAAACACGAGATTATCAGCCAGGCCCGCAGTCAGGCCCGTCAGATTATGGAAGGTGCCAATCGGACAGTGGAACAGACCATCAGCGACATCCGAAGCGCACAGGCCGAACGCCTCGCCACCCAGCAAGCCCGTCAGCGTCTTCTCTCACAGGCCGAGGAAAACCTGAAAGCCGAACAACAGGCCGAAAAGGAACTATCCGAGATAAAAAAACGCCAGCAACAACGTGCCAGCAAAAGCTCGCCGAAACCACCCACTACTGACGAGACACCAACCCCTATAGTTATCGGAACCATAGTGCGTATTGACGGTCAAGACACGTTTGGCCAGGTGGTTGAAATCAAGGGAAAGAAGGCCATTGTCGAAAGCAACAGCCTACGTATGTCCATACCCCTCGACCGCCTTTCTGGAACCGCCAAGAAGGACATCCCGACAGTCAAAAACTCACGCCAGAGCTATCGTTTTCAGTCCATCTACGACGATATCAACGAAAAACGGAAACACTTCAATCCCACACTCGACCTTCGCGGACAACGAGCCGATGAGGCACTCTCCAACCTGCAATATTTCATCGACGACGCTCAATTGCTGGGCGAGAAGGAACTCCGTATTCTTCATGGCAAAGGCTACGGCATTCTGAAACAACTGATACGCGAATGGTTGCAGAGCAACCACGATGTCCACTCCTTCCGCTCCGAGCGAGTCGAACTTGGTGGCGACGGCATCACCGTAGTAACCATGCGATAACTTTTTTTTCTTTAAGCATCAGTCAGCACCCCACTGCCACAAGGAGGTTTAGCCTATTGCCACAAAAAGCAATCAAAACACGACGGACGAAACAGCACAATCAAGTAGCCGATTCAAATACGGTTTTACATTAGATGCGATAGCAGATGGGGAAGAGAACAATGGGAACCTATCCAAAATCGTGAAGTAAGGTCTTACTACGGATTTCGATGAGTCGTATGATAACTGTTGGCGGTCAGCGAAGTTTTTGTGCGGTAGTAGACATTCTACATCGTAGGATTGAGCACGAGTATTGCCGAAGCAATTATCGGCATAGCCATGCCGATATGTATGTGTACAACAACACATATCCTGGCTGATGCTGGGATATGTGTTACTGTATGTGTATTGATGACAGGGCGACTATCGGCGGGCGTTGGTGTAGCCTTTCATCAGGCCCGTATTGGCAGAACCAATAAAGCCCAAGACCTGCTTAGCCTCGTCGGTATGGCCATACTGCTCTTTGATGACCTCGACAGCGTTAGAGACCGTAAGACTCTTCTGGAAGAGAATACGATAAATCTCCTTGATGGTGTTGATTTTTTCCATCGGGAACCCCCGTCGTTGCAGTCCGACATCGTTGATGCCGGCAAACGAGATGGGATAGTTGGCTGCTCTGACAAAAGGCGGGATATCCTTATTGACAAGCGAGCCGCCAGCGGTTATCACATGCGATCCAATGTGAACGAACTGGAGACAGGCCGTCATACCGCCCAGCACCACATAGTCACCCACAATGATATGGCCTGCCAACGTGGCATTGTTAGCGAAGACACAGTTGTTTCCCACCACACAATCGTGAGCCACATGGACATAGGCCATCAAAAGATTGTTGTTCCCGATGACCGTCTTGCCAGAGGCCGACGTTCCACGGCTGATGGTGCAACACTCGCGGATAGTATTATTATCGCCAATTTCCACCGTGGTATACTCGCCGTTGAACTTTAGATCCTGGGGTACAGCAGCGATGACAGCACCCGGAAAGATCTTGCAATTCTTACCGATGCGCGCACCAGGGAAGATGGTGACATTGGGGCCAATCCAAGTACCATCGCCTATTACCACATCCTCATAGATAGTGGAAAAATTACCGATGGTTACGTCCTTGCCAATTTTGGCATCAGGATGAAGGTCATACATTTGTTGCATAAGCTATTTATTTGTTTTTCACATAGTCCATCAGGAAACGAGCAAAGGCCGTGTTAGCCTTGTGACCGGGCTTGTAGATGGAGAAATGGGCAATGGGGGAGAAACCAACGAGACGGATGTCGCCGACAAAGTCGAGAAGCTTATGGCGTGCTGGCTCGTTGACAAAATAACGGTCGGTGGTGTTGAGGAGTCCGTCGTGAACACGGAAATAACTGGCATCTTTGTGAAAGACACGGCCTAAGCGACGCATCTGTCTCGGGCTGAGCTCCTTGCTGACAAAGACAAGCGCATTGTCGAGGCTACCGCCTTTGATGAGGTTGAGATGAAGCAGCGGAAGGATTTCATGCAAAAAGACAAAAGTACGGCATGGCGCTATTTCATTTGCATACTGGGAGAAATCGGACAAAGTGGCTTCCTGTCTGCCTATAACGGCATCGGGGAAATCGATCACACAGTCGACAGCAAAATGATCCGATGGAGTGAGGTCAAACACTGAGCCAGTATCCTTATATTCGAAATGCAACGGTTCATCAAAAAGGAATGTCTTGCGAGGTTGGTCGAGTTGGAGGATGCCTACACGCTGCAGCTGTTCGAGCCATGGACGGGCCGAACCATCGAGGATGGGAATCTCCCCCCCGTCGAGTTCCACCAATACGTTGTCGATCTGCATGCTATGGAGGGCCGACATGAGGTGTTCGATGGTAGCGATTACCTGACGACCAGTCTTCAACGAGGTACCTCGCGAAGTATCCCCCACCCTGTCAGCGGTTGCCGGCTGAGTAACAATGCTGAGTTTGTCGGTACGCCGGAAAAGGATGCCGGAATCGGCGGGTGCCGGCTGCACAATAACAGTAACCATACGGCCCGTATGGAGGCCATGTCCCGTCATGCGGAAGGCCTTCTTGATGGTTGTCTGATTGGGTTGACTCATGCGCAATGGGGGTTATGATTATTGAAGTCTGCGAAAAACGAAGTTCTCAAGGCGGAAGAGTTCCGCATGATGGTTCTCCAAGCCCGAGGTAGGCGTGGCCTGAGAAAAAGCAAGAGGGAAGAGGAGACCGTCGAGGTGCTCTTGAACAGGATGGCGCCAAAAAGCCACGTCACCCTTGGCAAGGCCCGACACAAAGAAAAGGGCTATGTCGTTGCCCATAGCGGCATACTGTTCCACTGGCTCGGTCTTATAGAGTTCTCTGAAAGATTGTAAAAAATCCACATGTGATGGGTTGGTATAGTCCCATCCCCCATAAAAGGTTGTATAGCTGAGGTTTTGTAGCTGTCCGTAGTCCAGATCATTGAAAAGCGTTGTCCAATCGTCGAGTGTAATCAACCGTGGAAGCTTGTTCTTGTCGGCAGACAGCTTATTGAGCATCTGGCCTGCATAGATTCGATTCTTGCTCTGTCCCTGATTATATAGGCTCAACACCACCGTAGAAGGATGCTGGTGCAACGTTGCCGGCAACTTGGAATTTGACGACCATGATAGCGTGCTATATTGGATGTCGGCGCGCTGGTCGAGCAACTGTATGGCGGTCTGCAGGAGGTCTTTGTCTGTGGACGTTCCGGAATGAACGATGAGCAGGTGGGATGCGGGGACGTCGCGATGCACCATGTCGAAAACCGCCGTCAGCCGTGCCACATCCGAAGGGGCACATTTGATGACATACGGATTGTCCCTGACTATCTCACCTCGCGTAGCTATAGGATTAACGACTCTGACATGGTGCTTCCGTCCCAATTCGGCGACCTTGGCAAAAGGCTGCTTGGGAAGTAGAGCTACAACAAAGTCAGATTCTTCCACATGGTGGGAATTGAAGATTTTTTCGACGGTAGCAGCATTGTTGTCTGGCACATCAACCACATTGAGTGTCACCTTGATACCCTGCTGTTCAAGGCGTTGCAGTCCGAGAAGAAATCCCTCATAGAACTGGATGAACTCAAACGACTTGTAGGTGGTCTTGCCACGCTGTTCGATATCGAACTTGGTCGTGGAAATGTTTGCCATCTGGTCCAGAAAGAGCGGCATCATTAGCGAAACAACAACACGATCGGGATTGATACGCGGACGAATGACTGCCGTGTCAGAGGATGCACTATGTGATGATGTATTCGCGTCTCGCTTCGACGCTTTGCTCGCCACATTAGCCACAACCGAGGCAGGCACCTTGCTGCAAGGAAGCCACACGGTGTCGCCTATGTCAAGAAAATGGATGTCTTTTTTGACGACGGCGTCATACTCCTTGACACCATAAGCCCGTGTGATGGAGTATACCGTCTGCCCACGTTGCACGACATGAACATAGTAGCGCTGGCCATTGAGTACCTGGATTTGGCCAGACACTACCACGGGTTCGCGCTCGGCAGGTGCATTGCGCACCACGGTGACCGCCTCAGAGCGGGGACGCATTTCAACATTGCCCCATCGACATGGAAGCCACACGGTGTCGCCCACACGGATATTGTTGGCATTCGTCTTCAGTCGTGCATCTTGTTCCTTAAGCCCATAAGCCCTGGCAATGGAGAAAACCGTCTGGCCTTTCTGTACGATATGCACATAATAACATTCTCCCTTGATGGTCTGCGTCTGCTTTGAGAGCACTATAGGATCAGCGCCTGGCATTTGTGCAAAACACAATCCTGAAAGCAGAATAAGCGAGACGAAAAGGGAAAAACAGACTTGCTTCATGCCGTTTGGGAAAATAGCAGAATAGTTTTGGGGATGAGCGTTCTGATGTTTTTTGGAATCATGGACCTGCTTGTGCTGCTCCAGAGTTCCATCTGTCATCATACACCTCTCATCATAAGACTATTCC
>JAFUVR010000008.1 GCA_017477485.1 Bacteroidales bacterium
AAAAAGAAATAATAATGATTGTGTGTGGATACTGGGGGGCTGTTGTTTCTTTTTATTGCTACTAGTTTAGCTGCGACGTGGTCGCAGCACACTTAACGGTTTTTTTTGAGGAGGGCGGCTAGGATGAAGATGAATGGCATGAAAGGGGCTTTGAAGCGTGTTTCGCCGTGTACGGCGAGTACGAGTGCGAGTGATCCTGCTATGATGATGAAGAGGAGGAGGGTTATGTTGAGTGTGGAGAGTTGTTTCTCCGCTTCGCTATGAAAGTGCCTCTGCGGATTGAGCGGAGAGTGGCGATTGGTGCGGAGAGTGGTGATGGTGGCAATGATGGCTGAAAGGAGGAGAAGGATATAGAAAATGGTGGTGATGATGGCGAGTGAGGCTACGGCAGTCCCTTCTCTGAAGGTTAGGGAGGTTTTGGAGAGGTGTAGGATGCTTTTGAGTGGTAGCGTGACGTAGTTTTCGGCTGGGTTTGACTTATCGGGCAGGAATGCGGATAAGTTGTCGATATCGTTTTTATAGACGTAGTAGAGTCGTGCAGGTATCTTGCTGAGATATTGTACGGGATGTTCGGCGAGCCACTTGAGGCTTCTCTGTCGCCAGATATGGCTGCATTCGATGGCTGTTTTGTGCTGCATATCTTGTATGTAGCGTGCTGTTCCTGGTGGGAACATTTCGGTGGAATAGTGTGGCTGCGGGTCTTTTTCGTAGGTTGCTTCGGCCATATTTAACCAGAGGGTGTCGCTCTGATAGATGAAGTAGCCTGTGCGCAGGTAGCAGCTGGTGCCGATGAGGAGGATGGTGAGGATGTAGCCGGATAGGAGGTGGAGGATGGGGCGTGTGGGGTTGCGACGCGGTCGCAACAAACGGGACCGCTTTAAGAGGTGGTAGAGGACTAGGGCGACGAGGAAGATGGTGGCTACGGGCCGGAACCAGTTGGCAATGGCAAGGGTGATGCCTGCGAGGAATTGGAGGGGGATATGGCTGCGACGGGGTCGCAGCAAACGGGGACGCGGTTGAAACACACGGGGATGATTATGGCTGCGACGCGGTCGCAGCAAACGGGGACTATTATTGTTTTTGAGGGAGAGGTTGACGGCTAGTAGTGTGAAGAAGACCATGGGTATTTCGGATGAGAGCATGGTGCTTTGTCCCCAGTTGTTGGGATAGAGGATATAGAGGAAGAGTGCGATGAGTGCTGTTTGGTGGGAGAAGAGTTTTGATGCGATTTTAGCCACGAGAAATGCGCTGAGTGCTTTCATGAGGCATAGGGTGAGGAGTAGAGGCCATAGCGACTGAAAGGCCCACAGAGAGAGGATTATAAGGTTGATGATGCCTGGATTCCAGATGAATGGTTGTCCGAGTATGGTTTTTGGTGATGGATAGGGCTGGTGTTCTGCGAGAGCGATGCGGGCATAGTCGAGGTATCCTTCTCCGTCGTTGGTGGGTGTGTAGCCAAAGATGCAGAGGATGGCTATGAGGAGTAGGAGGAAGAGCGCCGAGATGATGAGATAGGCGTTGTTTGATAGTGTGCGCTTCAGCGTACGATGGCTATTTTGCATACGGTTCCCTTATTTCCTTCGGCAGTAGCTGCGAGTACCATGTAGACGCCTGATGCGACGCGTCGGCCGTTGCGCTGGTCGCATCCGTCCCAGGTGAAGGTTCCTCCGTTGGAGCGTCCTTCGGCGACGAGTGTGCCGTTGGCGGTGACAATCTTGACGTCGGTGTCGTAGTTGAGTCCGGTGATGGTGATGAGTCCGGTGTAGTCGGGACGCACGGGGTTGGGATAGGCCCAGACGTTGTCCTTCGTCATCTCTTCGTTGACGGCTGTGGCGTCGCTCATGTAGGAGCAGAGGCCTTTGTCGGTGCCGAAGAAGACTTCTCCGGTCTGGTCGTTGATGGCGATGGACTCGATGTTGTCGGAGAGCAGCATGCTGTTCTGGCTGGTGAAATGCTGCAGCTGCGTGAGGTTGTCGGCGCTGATGAGATAAGCGCCGTTGCCCTTTGTGGCAAACCACTTTCGGTTGCCGCCGTCGATGGCGATGCCCGAGATGTTCACTCCGTTGAGCAGATAGTCGGCATAGTTGGTGCCGTCGTTGCGTGGCACTTTCACCTGAATGAATTCCGGGTCAGATTCGTTGAACTTTGCTTGCTCCAGGAGCAGCGGGGCAATGTTGGTGCCCACCCAGAGGTCGCCGTTCTTATCTTCCGCCACACATTGCACGGAGTTGACGTCGACGCGAGTGCCGTCCTGATTGATGAATGTGGTGAAGGATTGTACCTTTTCCGTCTGCGGGTTGAAGCAGTGGAGCGAGGGAACGGTCCAGTGGTTGTTGACAAACCAAAGAAGTCCCTGGCTATGGAAGGTGAGTCCCTGCAGGGCACCCATGGTACGCCCATCGTTCATCAGGGTGCTGCTTGTGTAAGACTTCCAGTTGCCGTCGTTCTGAAGGACATGGATGGGTGAGGTAGCCGACTGGCTGTTGAGCATCCAGAGATTGCCCTCGGCGTCGTACTTGATGCTCTCCACGAGCGTGTAGGCTTCCTGATTGCTCTGCGTGGGACCGAGGGCGGTGCCGAGGGGCGAGTTATTGCTGCTGTAGGCCTGCAGGAAGTGGCCGTCGCGAAACTCGTAGATGCCCGTTCGGCCGGCAGCGAAGACGTGGGAGGCGTCGTTGGGATCGATGTCGACCGACATGACGTCCTTGTATTCATAGCCCGTGGCGGTTTGGAGTTGGTCTTCATAGATGGTCCATTCGCCATCGGTGAGCACCTGTACGGCGCCGTCGCGATTCTCCTCGATGCCTGCCCCATAGCCGCCCACGACCGTGAAGAGCCGACCGCCGACGAAGCGCATGAAGCCGAAGTAGTTGTACTGCGGTCCGTCGGTGGAGACGTTGCGCAGGGTTTCGATGTATTCGTTCCAGGTGGTGCGGTCCTTGTCGAAGATGCCGCTGGGGATAGTCGTGGCGGGTGTCCAGTTGTTGGGATCGATGAGATTCACGTTGAGTGAGGCCGAATAGATGCCCTGTGCGGTTTTGGCATAGATGGTGCCATTGCTGATGGCGACGGCTGTGATGTTCTTTCCAAGCGTGTAGGTATCGCTGATTTCAGCTTTCGCGACATCGAGTTTCAGGATGCCGAATCCCGTGGCGAGATAGGCGTATTGGCCGGAGATATAGATGTCGTTGATGATTTTGTCGCCTGTCACCGACTTCATGTAATATTCCGGTAAATTCACGCAGTTGCCATTGGGTTCGAGCAAATCGATGTTCTCGTTTTCGTAGATGACGACAAGTCGGTTGGCTTTCTGATTCCAGGCGATGTGAGCAATGCCGCAGTCGCTCAGTGCATCCATCTTGCTGAACGTGCGTACGCTTTGGTCTTGCGTGTTGTAGAGATAGAGGTTTTTGCTGGCGAGCACGAACAGTTCCTCGCCGGCCTTTTCTATTTCCGTGATGTCGCTATAGGCCAGATAGGCTTTCCACTCGCCGATGGCATGGCAAGGCAACCAAGATAACCAAGATAACAAAGTAACAAAGTAACAAAGTAACAAAGCGAGCGGGCGCATTGCTACTGCAAGACGTTGAGTGATATTTTTTCTTTTTTCCATGTTCTTTCTCCTGTTCCCTCCGAAAGCGAGCAAGCTCGTGATCCCTTGTTATCTTGTTTTTTCTATGCTACGAAAGCGAGCAAAGCTCGTGGTCCTTTGACAAGAATTCTGCCAGCTTGGCTACGGCGCGGGCACGGTGAGAAATATGGTTCTTGATGTCCATGCCCAGTTGGGCGAACGACTCGTCGTAGCCGTCGGGCACGAAGATGGGGTCGTAGCCGAAGCCCTCTCTGCCCTTCTTCTCGCGGGCGATGCGACCTTCCACGATGCCCTCGAAGCAGTGTACCTGGCAATCGTCGTCCGTCTTTAGTATTAACGCGATAACGGTGCGAAATCGTGCCTGACGATTGTTATTATTTCCTAATTTCAGCAGTAGTTTCTGCATGTTGGCCTCGCTGTCGTGGTCGGTGCCCTCGGCATAGCGTGCACTGTGGACCCCCGGCTCACCGCCCAGCGCGTCGACCTCCAAGCCCGTGTCGTCGGCAAAGCAGCTCACGTGGTAGTGGTCAACGATGTATTGGGCCTTCTGCAGTGCATTCTCCTCGAGCGTGTCGTGATCCTCGGGAATGTCCTCGTGGCAGCCAATGTCGTTGAGCGACAACACTTCAAACTTACTGCCGAGAATCTCGCGGATTTCGTCGAGCTTATGCTGATTGTTGGTGGCGAAAACTATTCTTTTCATTTCTCTTTGTTTGCTTTAACTTTGATGGCATCGAAGCCCTCACCGTAGACGCCGATGACGGAGCTCTGCGAGACGAAGGCGTTCGGGTCGATGGTCTTGATGATGCGGAAAATCATGGTACTCTCATTCTTCTTCGCCAGGATGCAGAGCACCTTGCGCTCCTGCCCGGTGTACCAGCCGTGGCCGTCGAGGATGGTGACGCCATGCTCCATCTTCGTGCCGATTTCGTAGGCAATCTCCTGGTATTTCTCAGAGAAAATGAGGAACTGTACCGACGAGCGGCGGTTGTTGTAGAGATAGTCGAGCATGAAGTTTTCGATGACCATCGTGCAGAAACCGAACACCACCATGTTGCCACGCTCGAGCATCGTGCCGAACTGCGGAATGAACAGACACGAGCCGATGATGACGAAGTCGAGCAGCAGCAGCACCATGCCCAGCGACATGTTGTAGAACTTGTTGACCGAGGCGGCAATGATATCGCTGCCACCCGTTGAGCCGTTGTTGACAAAGACGATGCCCAGCGCCGAACCCGTCATCATACAGCCGATGACGAGCGACATGAAGTCCTGGCCTTCGCCCAGAATCTTCACCATGTTGCCCTGGGCGTCGTGGGGCACGAGTTCCTTCATGAACCACAGCAGGAACGTGAGCATGAAGATGGCGTAGATGGTCTTCATCAGGAACTTCACGCCGAGGATGCGCAGTGCCATGATGAGCAGCGCAGCGTTCACGAGGAAGTAGGTGTACTGGTTAGGTATCTGTGTGGCATACTGCACGATGGCAGCCACACCAGCCACGCCTCCCGTCACGATTTCGTAGGGCATGAGGAAGAACGTGAAGCCGAAAGCGTAGAGGATGAGGCCCAGGGTTATGCCGGCATAATCCCTGGCCTCGCTCCACATGAGTTTTTTATCTATCGTCATGGTATGGTATTAGTTGAGAGTTGAGAGTGTAGAGTTTAGAGTTGCCTACAAGATGACGAGGATCACCATGCGCTTCGGCACGATGATTACCTTCATGACCTGCTTGCCGTCGATGTACTTCTGAGCACGCTCGTCGGCCAGCACGGCAGCCTGGATGGTCTGGTTGTCGGCATCGGCGGCAAACTCCATGTCGAAACGGGTCTTGCCGTTGAAGGCTACGCCCAACTTGACATTGTT
>JAFUVR010000069.1 GCA_017477485.1 Bacteroidales bacterium
AAAAAGGCTCCCTGTGAGCCTTTTTTTACGCACGAGTCTCACCGCCGTCCCGACGGCGGTTGTCGGCCGAGCCGACGGCGCACCACGACTCCGCCCAGCTCCACTCGGAGAACGAACTTCTCCCAACTAAAACACTGACAATCAAAAAGATTGTCAGTGTTTTCTGCTTTATCCCGAATCGGTCATTAGAAGCGCAATAATCCGTTGTAAAGTTTATAACATACTGAAAACTAGTCTTTTATATGGTTAAATTTCTAATGGCGGTCATTAGAAAAGTCAAATTACAAAAGGACTGTTATCTATCGGTTATGAAGACGACCACGAAGATGACCGTCCTTATGACCGATTTGGGATAAACTAAAATGAACCCAAGTAATTGTTGAACCCAGATACAACCAAAATATGAATGCAGTAATCTATGCAAGGGTAAGTAGTACGGGAGACCTATCATCTCCTACCATGGTAGGAGTTGATAAGGATATGATAAGGCGATGGTAAGAAGATGTGTGAGGCTAAATATTTTTGTGTTTCAGTATGTTGAAGGATTCTTGATGGCTTTCGTAAACAATTTTGTTAAACAAAAATGTTGAATAATTTTGTCGAATAAGAAATGTTTTGTATTTTGCGGCTGAAATTAGTTCGATAAAAATGATTAAAAACTGATATAAATTATTGATATGAAAGATAATAAAAAACAGAAGAGGATTTTGGAGGTGGCCGAAGAAGAGTTTCTGATGAAAGGTTTTTCCGGAGCTAGGACTGTTGAGATTGCGGAAAGGGCAGGTGTGAGTCATTCCATGTTGCACTACTATTACAAAACGAAGGAACAACTTTTCGAGCATGTGATGAGCGAGAAGTTGCAGCGGTTGAAGGAGTCGGTAGCAACGGTCTTTATGATTGAGGATATACCTGCTGTGGAGTTGGTTGTGGAGTTGGTTGTGCGCCATTTCGAGTTCCTTAGAGAAAATCCGGACTTGCCGAGGTTCATCATCAACGAAATGATAATGCGTCCGGAATATGCAGAGATGATGAAACGGGAGGCACTTCCGATACTGAAGGATGCAGTGGCTCGGTTGCAGCGCAAACTGGACGCTGCGGCGAAAGAAGGGGAGGTGCGGACGATGGAAGCCACCACGCTGCTGATGGACATTGTCTCGGTGAACCTTTTTTCGTTTATCGTTGCGCCGATATTATCCTCGGTCAAACCAGACATGGACTTCCAAGCCTACTACCATGCTCGTTGCCAGGAGAATGTGCAGCTGATTTTGAACAGAATTAATCCGGATATAAAATAAAGAATATGAAACGAGTTATACTTTTTGGGTGGTTGGCGATGGTGCCGGCGGTAGTGGGGGCTCAAGGCGTGACGCTCGACAGTTGCCGCAGCTGGGCACGGAGCCATTACCCGCTTGTGGAGCAGTATGGGTTGGTGGCACAGAGTGCGGAATACAGTGTGGTGAATGCTTCGCGTGCATGGCTGCCGCAGGTGCGCCTGTCGGCACAGGCCACCTGGCAGACCGATGCAGCACGGTTCCCCGATGCGATGAACACCATGCTTGCCACACTTGGCACCGACCTGGAGGGCATAAGACAGGACCAGTACAAGTTGGCTCTCGATGTGCAGCAGAACCTTTGGGATGGAGGACGCAGCAAGGCGGAGAAACGTATTGCCAAAGCTCAGGCAGAGGCGGACCGGTTGGCCGTCGACGTTGATTTCCATGCATTAGAAGGGCGTGTAGACAATCTTTTCTTCGGTATCCTGCTTTTGGAGGAACAGCGATTGCAGACCGAGAACCGCATGGCTCTGCTGGAGGAAAACTTGCGGCGCTGCCTTGTGATGGCCGAGAACGACCTGCTGATGCAGAGCGACGTGGACGCCGTTGAGGTGGAACTGCTCACGGCCGGACAGCAACTGGAGCAGGTTCGCTACTCGTGTGCCGCCTATCGCGAAATGCTGTCGTTGCTGACAGGCAGGCCGATGGGGGAGGCGGAACTGGCGATGCCGGAGGAGTTGGGTGGAGACTTGCTGGTTGCCGAGCGTCCGGAGATGCGTTTGCTCGATGCCAGAATCGGTCAGGGCCAGGCGCAGGAAGACCTTCTGCGCTCTGCGTCGATGCCGCAGTTGTCGCTTTTCGCCCAAGGGTGGTATGGCTATCCGGGATTGAACATGTTCGAGAACATGCTGAATGGCGATTGGAGTCTCAACGCCGTGGTAGGCATCCGGTTGGCCTGGAATATCAGTGCATTCTATACACAGCACATCGACCTTGACAGGCTGCGCAACACTCAGCGGCAGTTGCAAGTGCAGCGTGACGTGGTGGCCTTCAACGAGGGTTTGCGACGTTCGGAGCAGAGCAGCGAGATGGCACGTCTTCGGAAGGCTTTGCGCGACGACGACCGTATCGTGGCCCTGCGTCGCTCGGTTCGCGAGGCCGCCGAAAGCAAGCATCGCAATGGTGTCATCGGCACCACGGAACTGCTCCGCGCCATCACCGAGGAGAGCGCGGCTCAGTCGGCCAGGCTGCTACACCGTATTGAATTTTTGAAGAAACAATATGAATAAAGGGTTTAAAATAGAAAAAATGACAAATATGAAAAAGGGAATCTTTCTTTCGGCTGTGTTTTTGCTCGTTGCCTGTGGAGGCAAGCAAGACTTCGATGCGACGGGCACATTTGAGGCTACGGAGGTGACACTTTCTGCTGAGACAACGGGGCGCCTGCTCACCCTCGCCTCCGAGGAGGGTATGTTGGTGCACGTGGGGGAGGTGCTGGCGGTTGTGGACACTGCCGCGCTGCACCTGCAGCTACAGCAGTTGCGCACCCAGCAATCGGCATTGCTCAAGAGCCGTCCCGACATCGGGAAGCAGGTGGCGTCGCTTCGCAGCCAGATTGTCAAGCAGGAGCGCGAGGTGGCGCGTGTGGAAAATCTGGTGAAAGACAATGCAGCCACGCGGAAACAACTCGACGACGCGCAGACCCAGTTGGGTGTGCTGCGCAACCAACTCGATGCCACCCTGTCGCAGTTGGGTAGCAGCAGCGAGGCTATAGAACAGAATGCCGCTGCCATGGAATGGCAAATCAAGCAGGTGGCGCTGCAGTTGGAACGTAGCACCCTTAAGGCTCCTATGGACGGTATGGTGCTGGCTACCTGGTTGCATCCCGGCGAGATGGCTGTTGCCGGACGGCCCTTGTTGAAGGTGGCCGACCTCGACCACATCTATCTCCGTGCTTATTTCACCAGCGACCAATTGTCGAAGGTGAATCTGGGACAAAAGGTGACGGTGACGGCCGACTTCGGGGGAGACGAACGTTATGACTATGAGGGTACCGTGACGTGGATTGCCTCCGAGAGCGAGTTCACCCCCAAGAATATTCAGACCCGCAGCAGCCGTGCCAACCTGGTGTATGCTGCCAAAATTGCAGTGGTGAACGACGGACGCTTGAAGGTGGGCGTCTACGGCGAAGTGAAGTTGTAGTTTGTTTATGTGTCAAGGAAAGCAGAGTATGGCTGACGCAATTACGGTTAATCATATCAGCAAGCGGTACGGCACCGTGGAGGCGCTGTGTGATGTTTCCTTTGATGTTCGCGAGGGCGAGATTTTTGGTCTTATTGGTCCCGACGGGGCAGGGAAGACGACTCTCTTCCGCATCCTGACCACGTTGCTGTTACCTGACAATGGGAGCGCGTCGGTCGACAGTCTCGATGTGGTGGGCGACTACCGACTGCTGCGCACGCGCATAGGCTATATGCCTGGTCGCTTCTCGCTCTATCCCGACTTGAGTGTGGAGGAGAATATCAATTTCTTCGCCAACATCTTCGGTGTGACTCTGGAGCAAAACTTCGACCTGGTGGCTCCCATCTACAGGCAGATAGAGCCATTCCGCAAGCGTCGCGCCGGAGCCCTGTCGGGCGGCATGAAACAGAAGCTGGCTCTTTGCTGTGCATTGATTCACAAGCCGCATGTACTCTTCCTCGACGAGCCGACGACGGGCGTCGATGTGGTGAGCCGAGCCGAGCTGTGGGAGATGCTTGCCGACCTCAAAGAACAGGAAATAAGCATCCTGGCGAGCACTGCTTATATGGACGAGGGGCTGCGTTGCAACCGGGTGGCTCTGATGAGCGAAGGCCGAGTGCTGGAGGTCTGTTCGCCGCCGGACAACCTGGAGGAATACTTTATAGAAAAGTTAGGAAATGGATAATATCATTGAAGTCAGAGGATTGACGAAGAAATTCGGGAATTTCACCGCTGTGGATGGAATCAGTTTCAGTGTGGAGAGAGGCGAGATTTTCGGTTTCCTTGGTGCCAATGGTGCTGGCAAAACCACAGCCATGCGGATGCTCTGTGGCCTTTCGTTCCCGACGGCTGGCAGCGGCAAGGTGGCAGGATACGACGTGATGACCGAAGGCGAACAGATAAAAAGCCATATAGGCTATATGAGTCAGAGGTTTTCGCTATACGAGGATCTGACCGTGAACGAGAACATGGAACTTTTCGGAGGTATCTATGGAATGAAACGGGAAGACATTGCCGATCGCTCGTGCCAGTTGTTGCATGAAATCAGTTTTAGCGACTATGCCGACGACCTGGTCGGCTCGCTGCCCCTCGGATGGCGACAGAAGTTGGCTTTCATGGTGGCCACCATGCATCGGCCCGAAATAGTGTTCCTCGATGAGCCGACGGGAGGTGTGGACCCCATCACACGGCGCCAGTTTTGGGACCTCATTCGTGCAGCTGCTGCACGGGGCACCACGATTTTCGTCACTACCCATTATATGGACGAGGCCGAATACTGCTCGCGTATCAGCATCATGGTTGACGGGCGCATCAAAGCTCTCGACACGCCCCAAGCCCTCATGCTGCAGATGGATGCCAAGAACATGAACGAAGTATTTGTGAAACTATGCAGATAAAAATGTCGTCATTTATTAGGAAGGAGATGTTGCACATCCTGCGCGACCGACGCACACTTCTCGTGGTGTTGGTCATCCCGCTCATGCTCATCATGTTGTTTGGTTTCACCGTCTCCACTGACGTGAACAACATCAATGTGATGGTCTGTGCGCCGCATCGCAGTTATGCTGTCGCCCAGGCTGTCAACCGCATGACGGAAAGCCGCTATTTCGAATTCAAAGGCTTTGTCGATGCCGGCGACATTGACCAATCGCTGCGTACGGGTAAGGCTGCCGCAGTGGTCGTGTTCGCCGACGATTATGATGTCTCGGGCAAGTACCAGTTGTTGCTCGACGGCGCCGATGTGAACACTGCGCGCACCTCTCAGGCCTATCTGCAGAGTGTGCTGAGTACGGGTAACGTGGCAGTCAAGCAATCGGGCATACAGACCCACATGCTATTCAATCCGCAGATGAAGAGTTCGTTCAACTTCGTTCCCGGCATCATGGGAATGATATTCCTTCTCATTTGTGCCATGATGACTTCCATCAGCATTGTCAAGGAAAAGGAGACGGGAACGATGGAGGTGTTGTTGGTGTCGCCGGTGAAGCCTATCTATATCATCGTATCGAAGATGATACCCTACCTGCTGTTGAGTTTCATTGATCTGGTGATTATTTTGGTGCTTGCCTACTTCGTGCTCGATGTTCCGTTGGCCGGAGGTGTGGGCAATGTGGTGTTGGTGTCGGTGCTATATCTGGTGCTGGCATTGGCGTTGGGAATGATGGTATCGAACGTGGTGGAGAGCCAGGTGGCGGCCTTGCTCATCAGCGCTATGGTGATGATTATGCCAGTGATCTTCTTTTCGGGGTTGTTGTTTCCGACGGAGAATATTCCGTGGGCATTGCGATGGATAAGCTATGTGGTGCCTCCGAGATGGTACATCGATGCTATGCGCAAACTGATGATTGAAGGAGTGGACCTGAAGGGAGTGCTGCTGGAGGTGGGCGTGCTGTTGGCGGAGACCGTGGTGCTAATGACAGCAGCGGTGAAGAAATTTAACGACCGATTGGAATAAAGAATAATGATATGTCTGCATTGGGTTTTTTGATCAAGAAGGAGTTTATCCAGTTCCGTCGAAACAGGTTTGTGTCGCGTCTGGTCTTTCTGTTGCCCATCATCGTGATGCTGATTGTGCCGCTGGTGGCCAACATGGATGTGAAGGGTGTGAATGTGGCGGTGGTGGACATGGACAGGTCGGGGCTGAGCGGAAGGATGGTCTCGCATCTGGAGGCCTCAAAGCAGTTGCGGGTCCGACTTGTGGTGACTGACTATAGGCAAGCCTACGACTTGTTGGAAGCAGGTAAGGTGGATGTTATCGTTACGATTCCAGAGGGTTGCGAGCAGACGCAGATGCTCGGACGCATGCCGGATATCAAGATTGACGCCAATGCGGTTAATGCCACTAAGAGCGGCCTTGGGTCGCAGTATGTTATTGCCTCCCTCACGCCAATTCTAACAGATGGGTCTGCGGTGTTGTCACCAAGCGTCAGGTACTTCTACAATGAGACGTTGGACTATCGTTTCTATATGATTCCGGCGTTCATCATCATCATTATCATGCTGATATGCTGTTTTATCCCCGCATTGAACCTTGTTTTGGAAAAGGAGAAGGGTACGATAGAGCAGATTAATGTGACACCCGTTTCTCGAATGGAGTTCACGCTGAGCAAACTGATTCCTTATTGGATTATCGGGATGGTGGCTCTGACCGAGGCCATTCTCACAGCGGGATTGGTCTATGGCCTATGGCCTGAGGGCAGTCTGGCGAGCATCTATTTGGCGGCTCTGGTTTTTGCGCTGGCCATGTCTGGATTTGCCATCACTGTGGCGAATATCTCTGACACGATGCAACAGTGCATCTTTGTAATGTTCTTCTTCGTGATGCTGTTCATGCTGATGAGCGGATTGTTGACGCCGCTGGACTCGATGCCGCAATGGGCACAATGGTTGACTGTGGCTTTCCCGCCTCGCTGGTTTGTGGGTATCATGCGTGCTGTATACCTCAAAGGTACCACCCTTGCCGAGTTGGCCCCCGACTTTCTGGCTCTTGCTGTTGTGGCCACCTTCTTTTGCATTGTGGCTATAGTGACCTACCGTAAACAAAAATAAAAAATCGTCCATTGTGAAATAATTTGTGTCTTGCCGTACCCAAAATCTGAGACCTGATGGGTCGAGGTGATTTTGGACAAAAATGATTGTCAGTGCTATAGAATACCAAGGGATAAAGTCCGCCCAGCTCTACAAAAAAGGCTCCCTGTGAGCCTTTTTTTACGCACGAGTCTCACCGCCGTCCCGACGGCGGTTGTCGGCCGAGCCGACGGCGCGCCACGACTCCGCCCAGCTCCACTCGGAGAACGAATTTCTCCCAATGAAAACACTGACAATCAAAACGATTGTCGGTGTTTTCTGCTTTATGGAGTCTCCCGCTCTCCGAACGATGGTTTCACCGGTTGCATCAGGATGACCGAGAGTTCAATGCTTGCAGAAACTTGCTGACAATCTTACTCATATCCACACCACTCTTCCACCAAAGATGTGTCTGCATAAGGTGGAGATGGGGAGATGGGAAATGTGCAAAATCTGAGACCTGTTTTTTCTCAACTGAGACCGGTTTTCCTTTTCATATCTTATTGTTTAACATAAAAATAGAAATAAAATGGCACTAAACTTTGTTTGCAGGGGTTCAAAGGTCAGCGAGAAGGACGGTTTGACACCACATGAACTCTATTCTCAAGAACCGTCATGGAATTCACTAATCACTTCTTCAACATCCTATTTTTTTAATAAACCTACTAAACATTTATTGCCTTTGGTATGCTCTTTATGGAAACGAATTTGGAAATGGCTTTCTTGTATAACTTAAACAAAAATTACTCGTTACCAACCTCTTATAATCTGTGCAATTCTCATTTCCTCAAGCAAAATGGAAACGACAGTGCAAGTGAAAATGGAAACGACTCTACAGAATGAGATGTCATTTTTTTTCTTCCATAATAAATATTGTTATTTCCCTTTTTCTCAATAATCATTATTCCTTTTCTCAACATACTTTTGAATAATTTGGAAACAAGTGCTGCATCTTTATCTTGTAATTTCAGTAATGCTCGGGCTTCTGGATTGTTGATTCTACCAATCTCATCTATATACCGTAATACTGCTTCTTTCTGACGAGCCTTTTCTTGTTTCTTTTGCATCACATATTCCACCTTATCTACAGGGCTTTTTCTCTTTGTAATATGGAGAATATATGCCAATCCCGATGTCTTTCCGGTGGGTTCAATGAACTCCAAATCTTGTAAGTTATCCAAAATGGTGTGCAAACGATATGGACTGATGTTGGGAGATTCTGCCAACTCGGACAATTTCACCTTACCCCGTCTCGCTATCTCTGACAATACAAACAGTTGGTCGAGTTTTAGAGACTTCCCTGTTTGATTCTCGTAAAGGAGAGACAACTCAATCAGTTTTTCGGATGAGACCTCTTTTCCTGTCACCTCTATAAGTAGAATAACGGCGCAAAAAAGTTTATTTTTTTTAACATTATTTATGTGTTTTTAACATTTTGAGCGCGCATTATCGCCATTTCGCAACCGAAAGATCACTGAAGGACCGCCAAGGGATGGAAGATGGGATACCGTGGTTAAAACTCGTTTATCGGTATGACTGATATGGGGCTTGCGCCATCAATCTTTTCCTTTTCCGAAAAGGTGACTATGCATAGGTCGTCGCATTTCAGCTCTTCGCCGCACTCCACTAGGGCACCGGCCTCACGTTTGCGCGTCTTTGCCGAGTCGAGGCTGTAGGATACCTGTATCAGACGCTCCACTTTCGTGCCTCGGCGGGTGACGAAGTCGACCTCTCGGTTGTTGCGCGAGCGGTAGTAGAAGAGTGTCTTGCCCGGTTCGTAGCCTTTCCGCAGCAGTTCCACAAACACCTGGTTTTCCAACAGCCGTCCTAAGTTGTCGCTCAGGTTGAACGCCGACGACTGCACAAAACCGTTGTCGACGACGTATGCCTTGCGGTCGGCTTTGGCCATAAGTTTCAGTTTGTTGTTGAAGCGCGGCAGGAAGAAGAAGAGGTACGGTTCGTTCAGGTAGTCGCAGTATTTCTTTGTGGTGGTGACGCTGGCGATGTTCAGCTCCTCGGCAAGATCGTTAGCGGAAAAAGGGTTGCAGAAATTGGAGAGCAGGTATGTGGCCAGGCCGTACAGGTCGGTGGTCTTGCGGACGTGGTGCCGCTGTGCCACATCCTTCAGCAGGATAGAGTCGAAGAGCGTGGCAAGGTAGTTCCCCGTGATGCCACGTGCCAGCACCGTCTCGGGGAAGCCGCCGTTGCGAAGGTAGTCGTCGGCTATGAGGCTTGCACGGGCCTGCTGTTCCGCTTTGATGTCGGCGATGTCGATGCCTTCAGTTGCCATCACCTCGGCCAGGCTGAAAGGCAGCATCTCGATTTGCAGGTACCGGCCGGTAAGCACCGTGGCCATCTCGCTCGAGAGCATATTGGCGTTGCTGCCCGTGACGACGAGGTTCTTGCCGTTGCGGTACAGCTTGCTCACCCACAGGTCCCATCCAGGCAGGTTCTGCACCTCGTCGAGCATCAGGTATTCGTAACCGGGATAGACCTCGTCGAGCGTACACTCCACAAGTTCGTCGTCCCAGCGGTCGAGCAACTGCTTGTCGTCGAAGTTGAGGTAAGCAAAGTTGCTCCCTTTAAGCATAAGCATCGCGTACACCGACTTGCCAGCCCTGCGTGGACCGGTAATCAGCTTTATCAGCGGACTTTCCAGCATCTCGGTGGTCCGATAGCTCGTCTTGCGGTCAATGTATGGCCGGGCGGCAATTCTGTCTCGCTCAATGCGTTGCATTAATATTGTGCTCTTCATAATGATAATTCTTCGACTGCAAAAATACAAGTTTTATTCAATACACATGTGCTTATTGGATAAATTTCATTATTTTTATCCATTACACATATCGAAAATGGATATTGCTGACCTTAGCCAATCCCGCGATGTTATCGGGCAAAGATATCCGATTGTTTCAGCAGGCGGACGGTGTGTTGCATGCCGTCGGCGGTGGTGAGGGTGAGGAGTTGGGCGGCTTGGGGGCGGCCGGACAAATCAGCGGACGATGGATAAGATGCGGCGGCCTGGCAGATGCGGGAAACGGGATGGACGAGGAATGGGGGAGAAGAAGAGGCTGGCGGAAAACGAGACAAGCGGTGTCCCTGATGTGGGGGGCACCGCTTGTCGTTTGTTTTGTCTCGTGTGTGTGGACTTATTTCTTGATGAATTTGTAGTCCTTGCCGAGGTAGTAGGCTTGGTCGCCGAGGGTTTCCTCGATGCGCATGAGCTGGTTGTATTTGCAGATGCGGTCGGTGCGGCTGGCGGAGCCTGTCTTGATGAGGCCGGCGTTCATGGCCACTACGAGGTCGGCGATGGTGGTGTCCTCGGTCTCGCCAGAGCGGTGGGAGATGATGGCGGTGTAGTTGTTGCGCATGGCGAGGTTGACAGCGTCGATGGTCTCGGTGAGAGTGCCGATCTGGTTGAGTTTGACGAGGATGGAGTTAGCAACCTTGCGGTCCAGGCCCATGCGGAGGCGTTCGACGTTGGTGACGAAGAGGTCGTCGCCAACGAGCTGGCAGCGGTCGCCAATGGTGTCGGTCATGAGTTTCCAGCCGTCCCAGTCGTCTTCGGCCATGCCGTCTTCGATGCTGATGACGGGATATTTCTTGACCCATTCGGCCCAGAAGTCGCTCATCTGCGAGGCGGTGAGTTTCTCGCCGCTGGACCATTTGAGGTGGTACATCTTCTCGTCGGTGAGGTAGAACTCGCTGGCGGCGGCGTCGAGGGCGATGTAAACGTCTTCGCCGGGGCGGTAGCCGGCCTTCTCGATGGCTTGGAGGATGCAGGTGATGGCCTCTTCATTGCTGCTGAGGTTGGGGGCAAAGCCGCCCTCGTCGCCCACGTTGGTGGACATGCCTTTGGCTTTGAGCACGCTGCGGAGGTTGTGGAACACCTCGGCGCCCATGCGCAGGGCCTCGCTGAAGGTGGGGGCACCGACGGGCATGATCATGAACTCCTGGAAGTCGATGCTGTTGTCGGCATGCGAACCGCCGTTGAGGATGTTCATCATGGGGATGGGGAGGGTGTAGCTGTTGACGCCTCCGAGATAGCGGAAGAGTTCTTGGTTGTTCTCCATGGCAGCGGCTTTGGCGCAGGCCAGGGAGACGCCGAGGATGGCGTTGGCGCCGAGGCGGCTCTTGTTGGGCGTGCCGTCGAGTTCGATCATCTTGTTGTCGATGCTCTTCTGCTCGGTGACGTACATGCCGCGCAGTTCTTCGTTGAGGACGTTGTTGACGTTGTTGACAGCCTGCATGACGCCTTTGCCGAGAAAGACGTTCTTGTCGCCGTCACGCAGCTCGCAAGCTTCGTGCACTCCCGTGGATGCTCCGGAGGGGACAGCGGCGCGTCCCATGGCGCCGTTTTCGGTGTAGACCTCGACTTCGACAGTAGGATTGCCGCGTGAGTCGAGAATCTGGCGGCCATGGATTCCTATGATTTGGCTCATAATTAAATAGAATTAAATGGATTAAAGAAAATGTATTTTTTGTAAAACGAGCAAAAATACAAATTTTTTGTGACAATAGGTTGTAAAAATGGCCTCGGGCTTTTGGCCGGCGTGCGTTGTCGGATGGAGGTGCCCGGGTGTTGCTGTTCGATGGCTTTCAGGGGCCTCTGGTGTGTGCCGGATTTTGATGATTCTCCTGAGGGCGGGGGAGTGGATGCGGGATGTGCGAGGATGTGTGATTCTGGTGTCCCCTGCAATAAATTTAGTTGAAATAAGTTATAAAAATATAAAGGAGGATGGCGGCCGATGGAGGGTGCATTGGTGATGGGGGTGCTGCCGTGGATGCTTCTTGATTGATGGAAACTTGCTGCGCCTGCTGCCCGAGATGAAAAGGAGAATAGTTTTTTTACTGCTGAGTATGTGTGCGATGATAGGTCGTGCGCAGACCGTGGAGCCTGACACACTGCGGCTGACGGTGGTGGCCGACGGGCTGTGTGCCGAGCTCTCGTGGCAGGATGCCGATGGAGAGGCGGTGGACTACGTGGTGCTGCGCCGCTATCCCGACGGCACGGTTTTCGACACCATAGGCCATACCTCGCTGACCGCCATGCGCTACTGCCTGCCGCGGCAGGTGTGTGGCGACACGGTGCTGTTTCGCGTGGAAGCCTATGTGGGCGACAGCCTTGCGGGCGCGACGCTCAATACGGGCGAGTCATTCGACGACCTCCGTCCCACGTCGCCCTGCCGTATCAACTGCGTCACGGTCGATTCGACCTCGCAGCGGGTGCTCCTCTCGTGGCATCCCTCGCCGGATAGCGACATCATGGGATACTATATCTGCTCGGGCAACCCATGTCTGGAATATGACACCGTGTGGGGTCGGCAGGACACCACTTACCTCTGTCTGGACCACGACGTGCGAGAGGAACACCTCTACAGGGTGCTGGCTTTCGACAGTTGCTATAGGGCCAGTGCGCTGACTCCCTATGTGGGCAATCTCGTGCTGCGGGGTAGCAGCGCACCCTGCTCGCGCACCGTGGAGCTGACATGGAACGACTATCAGAACCTGCCGGGCGGTGTGAGCCACTATAGGCTCGTGGTTGCCGGCTATGGTGGCAGCGACACGCTGCATGACACCATCCTTGACCTTGCTCACGAACGACGGGCCACGCTCACCTTCCCCGACCATGTCAACAGTCTGTCGGCCACCGTCACTGCCGTGGGAGCCGCCGAGGGCCTGCGTGCCACCTCCAACCGGCTGCTGCTGCGGTTTGACCAGATTGACTCGGCGCATTTCCTTGGCATACAGACGGCCTACTACGACATGACGCATGGGGCCATCGTGGTGGAGATCGAGGCCGACAGCAGTTTCGAGGCCGAGACGCTGACCATCTACAGGGCTGCCGACAGCGGGGCCATGGAGCCGATAGCGCAAATCGGATATCCGCGCAGCGGCCATGCCACCTATCTTGACCACGACATCAACCTCCTCACGGCTCGGCACTACTCATACTCGCTGGGCGTCATGGACCGCTGCAACCTGCGCGAGAAACGCAGCCGCACGCTGACCACCATGCTGCCCTCTACAGCCACCAAGGGCATTGTCTTTCCCAATGTGTTCACCCCGTTGCGCCGCGACAACAATCGGTTCTGCCCCTCGTTGCGCTTCGTGGACCATGCCTACTACCACCTTGTCATCTACAACAGGGCCGGCATGAAGGTCTTCCAGTCCACCACGCCCGGCCAGTGCTGGGACGGCACCCACAACGGACACACTCTTCCGCAGGGGGTCTACACCTACCGGCTGCGATGCCGCTATGTGGATGGCACTCTCGACTCGTACCACGGCACGGTGATGATACTGAGGTAGCCCTCTGGCAACGGAACACCCAAACAATTCAGAAATAACATCATACTTACCATACTCCAATCCATGAACATAGGAATATACACACGCCGGCAGGACGACGCCGAGACCATGCGCTCCATCGAGCAACTCGTGGAGGCCATGCATCAGCGTGGCCTCCACACCGAGACGGTGGCCGACCGGCTGCCCGACAGCCCGATAGACTTCCTGCTCTCCGTGGGTGGCGACGGCACGCTCCTGAGCTCGCTCCACATCGTGGGACGTAGTGACATCCCGGTGGCAGGCATCAACTTCGGCCATTTGGGTTTTCTCACCACGGCGGGACGCGACGACATCCACTCGCTGGTGGACAGCCTTGCCGAAGGACGCTACACCATAGAGCGCCGGACGCTGCTTGACATCGAGGCCGGCGACATCCATACCATAGCCCTCAACGAGGCTGTGCTGCACCGCTCCATCGACTCTGAGATACTGCGCACGGGCGTTTATGTAGGCGACGAGCTGGTAGGCACCTATGCCGGCAACGGGGTCATCGTTGCCACGCCTACGGGCAGCACGGCCTACTCGCTCAGCTGCGGCGGCCCTATACTGACGCCGGACTGCGGTTGCTTCGTCGTCACGCCCATAGCGGCCCATACACTCACCCTCCGTCCGATCATCGTGCCCGACAGCGCCGTCATCCGCCTCTCCACCGACAGCGAGCACGCCGAGATGCACCTCAGTCTCGACTCGCGCCAGTACCATGTGCGGGGAGGGCAGCCCATCACGCTGCGCAAAGCCGACTTCGCGGTGCGGCTGGTGCGCATGCCGAAGCAGACCTTCTTCACCGCCATACGGCAGAAACTCATGTGGGGCAGATAGCCATGGAAGTCCGTCGAACAGCTGATTCCCTATCCCGGTCCCTCCGAGCCGGCACCATGCTGTGGCTGGCAGCGTTGTTGGTCACGATGCTGGGCACCGCCTGCCGCAAAGACAACAGCTGCGGCGTGCCGCACGGCGTGGGCGGTACGATAGACCTCACCATGCCGCAGTATTACGAGCTGGGCCACGTGGGAGGCAATATGACGCTGGAGGCCGACGAAGACAGCATCGCCATGGGCCACCGCGGCATCTACGTGGTGCGCACCACCGTGGGCGGCGAGTTCAAAGCCTACGAGTGTGCCTGTCCTAAAGACCACGACGTGGCCGTGCGGCCGGCTGACGGGTGGGATGGCAGCCTGCTGCAGTGTCCCAGCTGCAAGAGCATCTTCAGCGTCTATGCCGATGGCACCCCGGTCGAAGGAGCCGCCACGCCTTGCAGCCTCTACCAGTACGACGCCATCCTGCTCTCCGATGGCTACCACCTCCATATCTACTAAAAAAATCACTATCTTTGCAATCCCTTTTTAATGATGACAAGAAGATGGATATAAGCCAGTATTTCGAGCCACTTGCATTTGAGACACAACGCTTTCTCTGTGAGTCCTCAATGCCAACCATAGCCGAAAAGGTGAGTGCCTATGCCGTCGGGGCGGCGTTCCCCGAGGTCGAGGACTACTCGTTGGCCCTCTTTGGTGTTGCCGACGACCGTGGGTCCTTGGGCAACAAAGGATGTGCCGAAGCCCCCAACCGGGTGCGTTCGTTTCTCTACAGCCTCGTGGCCCCCGTCAGCCAGATCAAGCTCTATGACCTCGGCAACTACGTGCCCGCCGGCAGCCCCGACGACACCTATGCCGCCGTGACCGATATCCTCTCGCAGCTCATAGAGCACAACGTGACGGCCATCGTGCTGGGCGGCGGACAGGACATCACCTATGCCATGTACGAGGCCTATGCCCGACAAGGCAAACTGATCAACATCTGTGCCGTAGACCCGCGGTTCGACATTGCGGGCCATTCGTCGATAACCTCGCAGTCCTACCTCAACCACATCATCATGCGCAACTCGCGCTATCTGTTCAACTATACCACCATGGGCTATCAGACCTATCTGGTGGGCGACGACAACATAAAGCTCATGGAGGAGCTGGACTTCTACGCCTATCGGCTGGGCTATGTGCAGGCCGACATGGTGAGGGCCGAACCCCTGGTGCGCAATGCCGACCTCGTCACGGTCGACATCAGCGCCGTGCGTCAGAGCGACGCGCCGGCCCATGCCCACCCCTCGCCCCACGGCTTCTATGGCGAGCAACTGTGCCAGATCTTCCGTTTTGCAGGCATGAGCGACAAGGTGTCGAGCCTTGGCCTCTTCGAGCTCAACCCCCTCTACGACCATGCTGGACAGACGGCCCACATGGCGGCCCATGCGCTGTGGTACTTCATTGAGGGTTTCCACAGCCGGCGCAACGACACGCCCGTCTTTGTGGAGGGCGCCGATGGCATCACTCTCGACAAGCGCGGATGCAAACAGTTCTTGGTCCAGATGGAGTCGCCGGACATGGAACTGGTCTTCTACAAAAGCCGTGCCACCGACCGCTGGTGGATCGAGCTGCCCTGTCCCAACGAGGCCCTCAAGCGTCGCTACCTGCGCCACCTGATCATCCCCTGCAACTACAGCGACTACGAGTGCGCCATGCACAATGAGATTCCCGAATTGTGGTACCGCTACTACAAGCGCCTCACCCTCTGAATCACCGTGCCGTCATTGCAATGGAAGCAGCTAACACCATCGAGATTATTGCCGCCACAGTGGGAGTCATCTACCTGCTGTTGCAGTACCGGGCCAGTGCGTGGATGTGGGTCTTCAGCCTTGCCATGTCGCTGATGTATGTATATCTCAACTATGTCAACGGTCTGTATGCCAACTGCGTGCTGCAGGTCGTCTTCTCGGTCATGGCCGTTGTGGGGCTCATCGCCTGGCTGCGTCCGCCTGCGGGCCACACTTACGGCAAAGCGGCCCAGCGCCCCATCACCTCCATGCCGCGCAGGCTGCTGCTCCCAGTGGTGCTGGTCACCCTGCTGCTCACCGCCGCCGGCATGGCAGTGCTACACATGGTAGGGGAGAGCCAGATGATCCTTTTCGACGGACTGACTACGGCTATCAACCTGACAGGCACATGGATGCTCATCAGGAAATACTATCAGGAGTGGATATGCTGGATGATTGTGGACCCGCTGATGTGTGTGATGTATGCCCTGTCGGGCATGTGGCCCTCGGCGGTGCTCTACGCTTTCTTCTCCGTGGTCGTAGTCTTCGGCTATCTGCAATGGAAAAAACAAGCACTACAGTCATGACACCTGTCGCCATCGTTGCCAACGGCGAGTTCCCCTCGCATCCCGTCCCCCTGGCATGGCTGCGCGAGGCACGCCGCATCGTCTGCTGCGACAACGGCTTCGCCCGCCTGTGGTCGTCGGGCTTCCGGCCCGACGATGGCCAGACCATCGACATCGTGGGCGACTGCGACTCCCTCGACCTCGCCGCCCTCCATTGTCCGCCGTTCCCTATCCATCGAATCAGCGAGCAGGACGACAACGACCTGACCAAATCCTTCAACTGGGTGCTGTCTCATGTCGAAGGACCTTTGGACATCTGTCTGCTGGGCGCCACAGGACTGCGCGAAGACCACACCCTGGGCAATATCAGCCTGCTGATGGACTATCATGTGCGTCTATTGCACCAGCGGCAGGGCAGCCGTGTGCGCATGGTTTCCGACTATGGCACCTTCACCCCCGTGGTGGTCGAGGCCCGCCTCGACTCGTTCCCGCGTCAGCAGGTCTCGGTCTTCTCGCTCACCCCCGACCAACCCGTCACCCTCCGGGGCTTGCAGTATCCCCTCGACCACCAATGCGTGCGCTCCTTCTGGCAGGCCAGCCTCAACGCGGCCCTGGGCGACCACTTCTCCGTCGTCGGCGGCCACCTGCTGGTCTATCAGACCCACGACGCGAAAACCTCTCAGATTTCCTGATTTTTTTATCCTGATTCAGAGCTTTTTTTTCTCAGCCTGTTAAGTGAGAAAGTAGGAATGGTCAGTCACGGAGGCAGCTGTGACTGAGGTATCTGTGGTGTGGTCGAATCGGTTGCAGCATGGTTTTGAGTGCATGATGGGGCGAAAATGTCCTTTTTTTAGTGTATAAGGGAAATAATTTATATTTTTG
>JAFUVR010000070.1 GCA_017477485.1 Bacteroidales bacterium
ACATATTTACAACTTCTCACGATTTCAATTCTGTCTTCAAAGGGAATCATTGCCCTCTTCCCTTTATACTCCACCAATTCATCTACTGTAACCCCAACTATTAACTTATCACACATCCCTTTGGCATTCTTCAGCAGGTTAAGGTGCCCAATATGAAAAAGGTCATAGACCCCTGTTGTGTATCCAATTGTCATAACTATTTTTTTCTTTTACATCCTTTGTTCAATTCTGTCTAGCAGCAGGTAGGCGTCGGTGTAGCGGGAACAGTCGCCGCCGTTGTCGTGCACGACGCTCTGCATGAGTTTGAGTTGGCGGCGGATGAAGGCCACCACCTGGCGGCTGGAGACGGGGTCGTCGTCCAACTCGGGGTGGAGGGCCTTGGCAACGGTGCGCTTACTCACCTTCAGTTGTTTGGCAATCTTGTTGAGCGAGAGGCCCTGTTCGTGTAGGGCCATCACCTCGTCGCGTATCTGCTCGTACTTGTGGCTCTTGTTGCGCGAGCCTCGCGGCCGACCTATGCTACTGCCCATGTCGCGTAGCACTTGCGCATTCTCGGCAGAGATGAGGCTCTGATTTGCCCTGTCAGCATCGCTGAACTGTATGACGTATCGTTTACCCATATAACAGTATCTTTGGCCAGTGTTTTTTTTACAATCCCTTTTTAGGCTCTATCGCATGAGAGTCGCTCCATCAAAGTTTGTTGAAACCATCCCCGGTATCTTTGTTTATCCACGAACAGAGTTAGATACGGAGAAAAGCACAAATGTCCGTAATCCAGACACACGTCCGAATACGGCGACAGATGTAAATTAAAACCCTGTCTTACCGCTATGAGCGATAGGACAGGATAATAAAAAAAGAATGCTAATGAACTATAAATCAGACAACAAGGACCAGCCCCCCCCCCCTAAAATGGTGGTTTTCAGGACTTTAATAATGGATAATAAATATACCTTTGTCATCTGCTGATTAATCTAGTTCAGTTACAGGCTGCAAAGATAGTGTTTTTTTTACTACTGACCAAATGAAGGGCGCTTAAAGTTTACGGAGTTCGTCTTCCGAAAGGTTTGTAACAGCATAAAAATCCGTAGATGCCCTACCGAATTGTTTCATCTTTTCGGCCACCTCCTACATGCCCTTTTGGGCGACCTTATTCCTGACCTTGCTCGGTGCCTTGCTGGAAGCCTTGTGCGATGCTCTCTTGGCGGCCTTTGGTTTTTCCTTTGTCGTAGTGGCTGTCCGCCAGTAGTCTCTCGATGTGCACGACATCCAAGTTTTCGATAAGCCGAATCCGAACAAGCCGGCTCGTATGCCGAGGCGAGAACCGAAGGTCGTGAGTCCCTTTGAAATAGAAGCACTCAGGCGAACGAAACGGACAAATGTGATTGAACGCGGAAGTATCATAAGTATTTATTCCATTAGGAGAATTGCTTATATAGACCAAACATCAATCTACTGGCTAAAAAGAATGAGGGTGTCCTTGACTTTTGGACACCCTCGTTCAATTGTTCGGACGCATCAGGAGCATCGTCTCGAAAGTGGAGCGTGGGAATGCTCTTATTTGTTGTAGAAGACAAACTGGTCGTCGATGGCGTCGATGATGATGTTGCTGCCGGTACTGATTTTGTCTTCGAGAATCTGGCGGGAGAGTTCGTTGAGAATCTGACGCTGGATGACGCGTTTGACAGGACGGGCGCCCATGGCGGCATCATAGCCGAGAGTTGCCAGCAGATGGACGGCCTCGTCGGTGGCATCGATGAGAATTTCATTCTTTTCGAGCATCTTGGCCACGGCTCCAAGCTGGATGCGCACCACCTCTTGTATCTGCGACTGCGTGAGGGGACGGAACATGATGATCTCATCGATACGGTTGAGGAATTCGGGACGTATGCGCTGACGCAGCATGTCCATCACAGCCTTCTTGGCGGCTTCGACCTCGTAGTCGCTCACCTCGTTGCCCATGCCTGCCGAGGCGAAATGCTGGCCGATGATGTCGCTGCCCAAGTTGGAGGTCATGATGATGATGGTATTCTTGAAGTCGGCGGTGCGGCCCTTATTGTCGGTCAGACGTCCGTCTTCGAGCACTTGGAGCAGGATGTTGAACACGTCGGGGTGGGCCTTCTCTATCTCGTCGAAGAGGACGATAGAGTAGGGCTTGCGGCGCACGGCCTCGGTGAGCTGGCCGCTCTCGTCGTAGCCCACGTATCCCGGAGGCGCTCCGATGAGTCGGCTGACGCTGTGACGTTCCTGATACTCGCTCATGTCGATACGCACCATCATATCCTCGTCGTCGAAAAGCACCTCGGCCAGGGCCTTGGCCAACTCGGTCTTGCCAACGCCGGTGGTGCCCAAGAAGATGAAACTGCCGATGGGGCGACGGTTGTCGCTCAGTCCTGTACGGCTGCGGCGAATGGCGTTGGCGATAGTGCTGATGGCCTCGTCTTGTCCCACGACACGTTTGTGCAGTTCGTCTTCGAGGTGCAGCAGACGTTCGCGTTCGCTCTGCATCATGCGGGTAACGGGGATTCCTGTCCAGCGGCTGACCACCTCGGCAATCTGTTCGGAGTCGACCTCCTCGTTGATCATGGCGTTGTCGGCCTGCATCTCTTGCAGCTGCTTTTTGAGCTCGGCCACATGGTTTTCGGCCTCCTTGATGCGGCCATAGCGGAGTTCGGCCACTTTGGCATAGTCGCTGGCGCGTTCAGCCTGTTCGGCCTCGAACTTGTAGTTCTCGATGTTTTTGACTTCCTGCTGGATGTTTTCCACCACGCTCTTCTCGTTCTGCCAGCGAGCCTTCATCTGGTTGCGCTGTTCGCCGAGTTCGGAGAGTTCGCGGTTGATGTTGTGGAGTTTTTCTTGCTCAGGCGAAGCCAGAGAGCCTTCGTTCTGCTGCGCCTTGATCTCGCGGCTGATGGCCTCACGCTCTATCTCCAGCTGTCGGATGCGACGTTCGAGTTCGTCAAGTTCCTCAGGCACAGAGTCAATCTCCATACGCAGACGGGCGGCAGCCTCGTCGATGAGGTCGATAGCCTTGTCGGGGAGGAAACGGTCGCTGATGTAGCGATTGGAGAGTTCGGCGGCAGCGATGATGGCCTCGTCCTTGATACGCACCTTGTGGTGGACCTCGTAGCGCTCCTTGAGACCACGAAGGATGGAGATGGTGTCAGGCACGGAGGGCTCGTCGATAAGAACACTCTGGAAACGGCGCTCGAGGGCTTTGTCCTTCTCGAAATACTTCTGGTACTCGGCCAGCGTGGTGGCACCGATGGCACGCAGCTCGCCACGGGCCAGGGCAGGCTTAAGAATGTTGGCAGCATCCATGGCGCCCTCGCCACCACCAGCACCCACGAGGGTGTGAATCTCGTCGATGAAAAGGATGATCTCGCCGTCGGACTCGTTAACTTCGCGGATGACGCTCTTCAGACGTTCTTCGAACTCGCCCTTGTATTTGGCGCCAGCAATGAGGGCGCCCATGTCGAGCGAGAAGATGGTCTTGTTTTTCAAATTCTCGGGCACATCGCCACTAACGATACGATGGGCCAGGCCCTCGGCGATGGCAGTCTTACCGACACCGGGCTCGCCAATGAGAATAGGGTTGTTCTTGGTACGACGGCTGAGGATTTGCAGCACGCGTCGTATCTCCTCGTCACGGCCTATGACAGGGTCAAGTTTACCCGACTGGGCCAGCTGGTTGAGGTTTTTGGCATACTTGCCGAGGGCATTGTAGGTATCCTCGGCGGTCTGGCTGCTGACCTTGCTGCCTTTGCGCAGGTCGGCGATGGCTACCGAGAGTCCCTTCTTGCTGACGCCGGCCTCTTTGAGGAGTTGCGCCACCTTGTCGTGGCCTTCGGCGAGGCCAATGAGCAAATGTTCGACGGAGACGAACTCATCGCCCATTGCCGAGGCTTCCTGCGACGCCTTGACCAGCGCGTCGTTAGCCTCGCGGCTGAGATACTGGCTGCCGCCACTTACTTTGGGATAGGTAGAGAGGAGTGCGTCGAGTTGTTGCGTCAGCCGACTGATGTTGACCTCCATCTTCTTGAGCAGGAAGGGCGTCACGTGCTCATCCTCGGAGAGGATGCCGCGCATGAGGTGCCCGGTATCGATGGCTTGGTGCTGGTTGCCCATGGCCATCTCCTGCGCTTTCTGCACACATTCCTGTGCTTTGACTGTAAAATTATTCAGGTTCATATTATTGTTTTTTTTATTGCAATCTGATTCTGGGAGGACTCACCCTCGGGATGATTGTTCCGAGAGGATAGAATCAATATCAGTACCCCGTGACGCGGACAGACATTTTGTCACAGCCAAGCCACCCCCACTCCGACAGAATGGCATAAAAAAAAGAGGGAGCCGAAGCTCCCTCCTGTATAGACTGTTAGATAATCGTCTATTAGAAGTGGAAGTTGAAACCAACGGTAACGGCGGCGGTGAAGTCGTCGATAGAGTTGTTCATCAGGTCGCAGTTGAGACCAAACTCACGGGTGGTGGTGATGGCATCCTTGTCGTTGGTAGCACCGCCCATGTGGTTGGTGTTCTGACGCATGTCATAGCTCAAGCCAAGGAGATTGAGGTAGAGGTCCATGGAGAAGCTGTCGCTGAAAGCGTAGTTCAGACCAGGAACGATAGAAGCGTTGAAGGCGAAGAGCGAGTTGTCAGCCAGAGTGTTCTCGGTCTTGGGGTTTTCGATAGTATTGATGTTTTCAATAGTACCGAATCCGAAATCAGCCTCGAGTTCAGCAAATACGGTGAACTTGCTAATGTTGAAGAGGTTGTAACGACCCCAAGCACCAATCACAAAAGCGCTGGTAGTGGTCTTGTTGGTAGTGGCAAGTTCTTCAGGCTTTACAGGATTGGCAGTCTTAATGGTGCTGGTGGAACTGACATAACCCAGCGTGATACCGGCGAGGATGTTCTGATTGAACTGATAACCGAAGGTGGGCATGATGGCGATAGTCACATCGGTAGGAGTGGCTGAGTTGTTAGCAGCCCACTTGGTGCCATCGAAAGAATAAGCCTCGCTGGAGGTGTTGACGCCAATAGTTCCGCCAAGGATGAAGTTCTTGGTAGTGGTTTCCTGTGCGGTAGCGGCGAAAGCCAGCATAGCGCAAGCAATGGTTAAAAGTACTTTCTTCATTTTTTAGATGTTTTAGAAGGTTGTTTGTGTTTTGGTTGTGCCTACTCTTTTGTGATGGTTTTCGGCAAATCCATATATCAAAGATTAGAAATTGACATTAAGTTTAAGTCCGATAGCGGTGGCGAGGTTGTAGTCCATGCGGTTGACGGGATTGATGTGGTCGTCAAAGCTGTTGAAGCCAAACATGGAATAGGTGCTCTCAACCTGGTCGGCGTCGGCGATAGGACCAAAGGTACCCTCAACATCCGCGAGGCCTGCAAAGGTGCGGGTCTCGACATGGGTGGAGCGCATCAGGCTGTAGCCGAGGTTGGCAAAGTTGAACTAGACATCGAAGGAGATGTGGTCGGTAATCTGATAGGAGGCGCCGGGGACGATGCCGAAACGCATGGCCATGAGGTCATATTTCTCCATGTCGGTCCATTTGTCGTTGTCGTCAACACCGCTGGTCTCGCTACCTACACCAAAATGGCCTTGAAACTCGAAGAAGATGCGGATATCGCCGTAGCTCACCACATTGTAGCGGAAGAAGACGCCGCCGCCATAGATAGAGGTAGTGGTACGAGTGTCGGTGTGGTGTTCTTCGCCAGAACCGGCTGCAATATAGGTACCGAGGGTGTGATCCTTCTGATTGGCATATTCAAAGAAAGCACCGGCACCCATAGCATCGTTGATACGGAATCCGATGGTGGGAGTGATGTTGAACGAAGAGGTATAGGTGATGGCGTTGTCATTGACCTCGTTGCCACCGACCTTGGTGGAATGACCCGGGATGGCAAAACTGCCACCCAAACCGATTTCAAACTGTGCGCTGGCTGCCATAGTGGCGAAGACAGCGACAAGAAGTAATAATGTTTTTTTCATATTAATTAGGATTAAGTTTCTACCGTTTACAAAAGGCAAAGGTAAATCTTTTTTTTCACATAACAAAAAAAAGAAACAATTTGTGTACCTTTGCGGTTCCAAACAAAAACACTATGCGACATCAAAACTTCATTGACCGCGAGAAACTATACGGCCTACTGGAAAACGAAGCTCCCACAGAGGGAGAGCTCAACGAAATACTGAACAAAGCACGACGGCTTAAAGGGCTCACACTGGAAGAGGTGGCGCGGCTGCTCTGCGTGGAGGACAAGCTGGGGATTGACAAAATCCTCGACACGGCACACTACTGCAAAGATGAGATCTACGGACGACGACTCGTCTTCTTTGCCCCCATCTATACGGGCAATGCCTGCGTGAACAACTGCGTGTACTGCGGGTTTCGCAAAGACAACCTGCAGCTGAAGCGCAAGGTGCTGACCATGGACGAGATAGAACACGAGACGCAGCAACTCCTGCGCATGGGGCACAAGCGGGCTCTCCTCATCTGCGGCGAAAGCCGTCGCAACAACACCGACTACATGGTAGAGGCCATAAGGCGCACCTATGCCGCGCGCGATGAGAAAGGGAGCCGCATAAGGCGCATCAACGTGGAGCTGGCGCCGATGGAGGTGGACGACTTTGCGCGGCTGAAAGCCGAGCAGATAGGCACCTACGTGTGTTTCCAAGAGACCTACGACCCCGTAGCCTACAAGGAGTTTCATCCTGCCGGCACACCAAAGGCCGACTATTTGTACCGACTGACAGTGATGGACCGAGCACAAGAAGGCGGCATCAACGATGTGGGACTGGGCGTGCTCTTCGGGCTGGTGGACTATCGGTTCGAGATCCTTGCGCTGATGGAACACGCACGCCATCTGGAGGAGGACTACGGCTGCGGCCCACACACAGTGTCATTTCCGCGCATTGAGCCCGCCGAGGGAACCCCCTTCAGTCTGCCGGAGAACATCCCGCACCCTGTGAGCGACCAAGACTTCATGAAAATCATAGCCATCATCCGCATCGCCATGCCCTATACGGGCATCATCATCTCGACACGAGAGAGTCCGGCCATGCGCGACGAACTAATCAAATACGGAGTCAGCCAGATCAGCGCCGCCAGCGAGACCAACCCCGGAGGCTATGAGGACGAGAGCACCGGGGCCCAGTTCACGCTGGGCGACCACAGGTCGCTCGACGAGGTGATCAGCATGATCGTCGACCACGGCTACCTGCCCTCGTTCTGCACAGGATGCTACCGGAAAGGACGCGTTGGAGCCGATTTCATGGACTTGGCCAAACCCGGACTCATCAAAGAGTTTTGCAAACCCAACGCCATGTTCACCTTCCGCGAGTATCTGGAGGACTATGCCTCGCCTGCGACGAAGGAGAAAGGGCTGCGACTGCTCAAGGAACTGACCTCGTCGTTTGCGAAAGAGGCCACACGCCAACGCGTGGAGGCCACCCTCGACAAGATAGGCAGCGGCGAACGCGACCTCTACTTCTGACGAAGAAAAGAAAATCGAAGAAAGCATTCATTTGGATAACGGTGAAGCGGGCGGAATCGTAGATTCCGCCCGCTTCACCGTTATCGTTAATTGGCATGCGCCCTCTCGCTATAGAGCAAAGAAATACTATTTACAGGGCACCAAAAGACAAACCCGTCGGGGAGCATAGAGAAAAGAACCCTCTCATAAACTTAGGCTCCGGACACTTGCTTACATTGCCGAAGCGGGACCCGAAGGTCGTGAGCACCTTTGAGACAAAAGCACTCAATCGAACACAACGGCTAAAAGTAAATGACCTGCTTACTTCAGAAGGTTGCCAAGCAGGCCACGGGTCAGTTCGCGGGTGAGCGTACGGGTGGCCGCAGAGGTGGTGTTCTTCACCATCTTCTGACCGACGGAAGTGCGGGACTTGGTCTTCTTGCCCGAGACGACATCGCTCAGGGCGGACCCTGCCGCCGTGGCTGCCGTAGCCGTTACGGCGGTCAGCGTTGCCTTAAGGATTTTCGACAACAGGCCAGGTTTTGACTTCTGCTTGGCTGCTTCTTTTTCCTGCTCGGCCAAAGCCTTTTGTTCGGCCACAGCGACGGCGCGTTCCTCACTCTCCTTGAGCAGGACCTCGAAGGCGCTCTCACGGTCTATAGGCGAGTCGTATTTTCCGTATAGGCGGCTCTGCTTGATGGCCATGCTGCGCTGGGTCTCGCTGATGGCGCCTATCTGCGATAGCGGGAAGAGCACTTTGGCGCGCTGTACCACGCAGGGGGCACCCTTGGCGTCAAGGAAACTGACCAAAGCCTCGCCCGTCTCGAGGCTGGTGATAGCCTCTTCGGTCTTGAAAGCCGGGTTGGCGCGGAATGTCTCGGCGGCGGCCCGCACGGCCTTCTGGTCCTTTGGCGTATAGGCACGGAGGGCATGCTGGATGCGGTTGCCGAGCTGACCAAGGATAGTGTCGGGAATGTCCGTGGGACTCTGCGTGACGAAATAGATGCCGACACCCTTGCTACGAATGAGACGGATGACCTGCTCGATCTTGTCGACCAAAGCCTTGGAAGTGTCGTCGAAGAGCATGTGGGCCTCGTCGAAGAAAAACACCAGTTTGGGCAGTTCCATGTCGCCAACCTCGGGCAACGAAGAATAGAGCTCGGAGAGCAGCCAAAGCAGGAAAGTACTGTAGAGTTTGGGCTGCATCATCAGACGGTCGGCGGCCAGCACATTCATCACACCCTTTCCCTGCTCGGTCTGCATGAGGTCGAAGATGTCGAACGAGGGTTCGCCAAAGAACTTGTCGGCCCCCTGCGACTCGAGCTGCAACAAAGCACGCTGGATGGCGCCGATGGTGGCGGTGGAGATGTTGCCGTACTGGGTGGTATATTCCTTGGCATGTTGCGACACATAGTCGAGCATGGAGCGTAGGTCCTTGACATCGAGGAGCAGCAGTCCCCGCTCGTCGGCGATGCGGAAGACGATGTTGAGCACGCCGTCCTGTGTTTCGTTGAGTCCCATGAGACGCGACAGCAGCTGCGGACCCATCTGCGAGACGGTGGCACGGATGGGGTGTCCCTGTTCGCCAAAGACATCGAAGAAACGCACAGGACATGCCTGAAACATGGGGTTGGCGATGCCAAACTCCGCCATGCGTTTCTCAATAAAAGAGCTCATCTGGCCCTGTTGGCTGATACCGGAGAGGTCGCCTTTCATGTCGGCCATGAAACAGGGCACGCCTGCCTGGCAGAAAGTCTCGGCCATGACCTGCAGGGTTACCGTCTTTCCGGTTCCGGTAGCACCTGCTATCAGTCCATGACGATTGGCCATACGTCCCACTATTGAAAGGGGCCCGTCAGCACAATGAGCTATGTATAAACCGTTTGTTTGATCGAACATTATTTAATTGTTTTTTTTGTTGTTAATCTAAAAGACACTATGACGAATGGAGGATTCAGGAGGGACTGTTTCTGAGCGCATCGGGAGGTCTCAGAGGCGAGGAAAGAATAAGGACCCATGGAGGCATGAATAGCCTTATCGCAAGGCGGTCGATTCAGAATCCGTCATGAACAATTGCAACTGAATAGGGAAAAGCCTGATGACGTCTGCCTATCGCGAAGCATCCAACATGACCTCCAACTCATCAATCAGGCGGCTGGAGCCATCGAAGACCTGGGAGATGCGCGTAGCCACCATATAGGCTGGAGTGGTGATCACCTTGTGTTCCGCATCCACACACACCTCGCCGGGGCCACACACCTCATGGCGTGCGCCAAAGCCCTCGGCAACCTCGCTGGCCTGACACTGCGATCCCAACGTCAGATGCACCCCATATCGGCCCAAGACCTTGGCGACGACAATCGGGGCGATACACTCGGCGCACACAGGTTTCTTGGCTCTATAGGTTTCAAGGATAGCATCAAGGACTCCGTCCACCACAGTCATCCGTGGGCCGTCGAAAGCATAGGTGCTCAGGTTGCGTGCCGCCCCCATGCCGCCAGGCAGGAGCAACGCATCGTAGTCGGAGGCCTTATAGTGGTCCAACGGAAGGATGTTGCCACGTGCCACACGGGCCGACTCCTCGAAAATGTCGCGTTGCGGGACATCTTCCAACGTTCCCTCCTCGGCATCCTCCTCATCGAGTTTATCATCCACATGCGACACCACCTCGAAGAGGCCTTCGGGTGCGAAACACTGATACTGCCATCCTTTGCGGTCTACAGCCAGCATCAAAGAGAGTGTCTCCTGCAGTTCGCTGCCATCGCGATTGCCACATCCCGACAATATGACTGCTACTTTTCTCATTCTGAAATATGTTTTTTTGGTTATTTATCAATCAATTGACCGGCCAACTTTGCCAGACCCAATCGTTGGCGCCCTTCATTGTCAGAGTTTGTATTTTCCACAAATGCCAACGTTTTCTTTTGTGTGCCAGACCTAATAGCTGGTGCCCTTCATTGTCAGTCCGCCACAAGATAGACCTCGCTGTAAATCTGTCGTTTCACCTCTTCAAACTCATCATCATCGAGGGGTAGTTTTGACATGATAATCATGGGAATACGGCGACTATCACCATGATAGGAGGGCTGCTCGTAGGGCTGTGGGTTCTGCACGAATCCCATGCTGGCGTAGAACTCAATCCGATGGTCCGACATCTCGTCGTGCGACGGTTCCACCTCCATCACAATCTGCTGTGTCTGCTGGGAAACGAAATTCAGGAACACCGCCTTTCCGAGACCCTGATTGCGCAGTTCTTCGGCGATAGCGAAATGTTCCACATAGGTAAAATCATCAAACCGCCAATAGGACAGGATGCCTATCGGCTCATCGTCGTCCTCGGTGGTAGCGACGAGAAAATGGAATCGACTGTTGTTTCTTTTCTTCAACCTCCCAAAAGGAGGTCGTTCTTCTTCGGGGAAGGCCGACTCGAAGAGATCCTTGGCAAAATGCTGGTGATCGCTGTCGGCAAGCGGCGTGAAAGTTATCATTTATTTATGTTATTATTTTATATACAATTATAATTCATTTCCATCTCTATGGCAGGGCTCGTCTCATTGCGGTACGGCAGGCGTTCAATCCTTTCCAAAAAAAGAAAAGTTATTGACATTCACCCGTAAGAAGACCACATGCTGTAGGGCAAAGGCGTCCGACTCATTAAAGTCACGATAGACGGTCTTCGTGTAATAGCAGTCGTAGCCAAGGTCTACGCTCCCCACTGTGGCAATGGCATAGCACAGCGCCACGCCGCCGAAGCATCCATAGCCGATACCGCCCTGATTGATATACTCATAGGTGCCGATGCCACTGTAGAGATTGTTGCTGCCCCAGACATCGAGGATGCTGTAGTTTTGTCCGCCGATTTGCATCTGATGTTCCTTCACCTTGGTGTTGTTGAAGTTGAACCCTGCGGAGAGTTCCAGCTCCATGCCGCCGGCCAAGCGTACACGTTTCAAGAGTCCCAAATCGATATAGATGCGGTTTTCGCGGCCCACCATGTTGCAATTGATATAACTGTCCTGATTGGTCAGAACAGTGGCTCCGGCCGTGTTGTTGATATGAAAGATGCCAGCCGCCGTGAGGGTGCTATAGTCGAACCGCAGCATCCATCCGAGCCCGTTGTCATAGTCGTAACGGAATCCGAGTCCTATCTGGTAGGAAAGTTTGTAATACATCTCAGGATAGTCGGCCAGCGTTATTTCGCTATAACTGCCTACGCCCTGCAAATAGCCCTGGTTTTTCAGGCTGCTCCAGATCTGATGGCCGTAAGCCTCGCTATGCAACACCCTGTCGATCGTGTTAGGCCGGTCTGGTCTGCCATCATAGAATATGGCCTGCTTGGCATTGGGAATCAGGAGACCCGCATCGACAAAGGCGGACAGTCCGCTGAGGCCGTAACGCGGAGGCGGCGAGGCCAATATCTCGCCCGTCAAGGCAACAAATAAGAGGAAAACCAGTACCCGGAAGGGGCTACCGGCAAACAGCGGCACCGACGCGGGACGACTCGGAGGGTCGTCCTTCGACACTCGTCCTTCTCCGTCGTCAGAGGACGACGGTTCCCAGATTCCTGTCAATGTTAGACTGTGCATCATTACCGGTTTTTTCAATTAGATTTTTTTTATCCCGACGTAGCGCGCGTGCGCTTTGGTTCTTGTTTTTTTGAGGGGGTGACAGCAACCGAAATCTTTCGTACACTGGTCCGGCGGGGTTTCTCTTCTTTCTGGTTGCAGCCGTGTATTTATCACATAGGTTCCGATTGGTTTCCAATAATATTAGCCAACAGTTGACGGGCCCGTAGCAGGTGTACTTTCACCGTGCCCATTGGGAGTCCCAGCCGTTCGGCAATTTCGTCGTAAGACAATTCCTCAAAATATCTAAGTTCAATCACCCTCCTATAGTTCGGTTTCAGCTGCATCACCACGTCACGCAGTCTCTTGACTCGTTGTGCCGCGATGAACTCTTCCTCTGGGTTCGGACCGTTTGACGGCATAGGCAGTTCAAAGACCTCATCCTCATCTCTTGATGCCAGATCGGAAATGGAAACCATCTGCAATCTGCGCCGACGGATCCTGTCAATACAGCAGTTGGAACCGATCGAAAAGAGCCATGTGCTGAAAGCATTGGTAGGGCTATAGGAGTTCAATTGGCAGAAAGCCTTTCCGAACGACTCCATCGTGAGGTCATCAGCCTCGTCGGCATCGCCCGTCATTCTGTAGAGCATCTGGTATAGAGCCTCCTTGTAGCGCTCCATCAGAGAGGCATAGGCCTTCTCATCACCCTCGTCACGGGCGGCACACACCAGCCGATAATCGCGCTTGGCCCTCTCGGTAGCAAACTCAGGCTCTGCCTTCTCTATCATTACTTTATTGTACAAACGTTTTAATCATTGACCCAAATCCTGTAGGACACCCTTTCCACATGGTGCGGATTGGTCGCTTGGTCCTCATGGATTACACCTCTTACGATGTAACGTGATAATAGCCAAAATAGTATCTGCGACCATAAAATATAGCTCGAACAGGGGCGAAGCCCAATGGAAATTCTTCAGCAAAAAACGACGTTGGCCATACCACACACACACCTCCTGCCACAACAGCTTCAGCACGAGAAGAGCCACCGGCAGCACCCACGGAACCATTGGTTCCAAGAACATCAGCACGCAAGCTGCATAGAAAAGAGCCAGCGCCAATGGTCTCATCACAATTCTAATCCGCTGTATAAAAGAATAGTAGCATCTTGTCATCACACGCTGTCTACGCATGTACGACCACAGCGCGAACGTTCCGGGGGCGTCCTTCTTCATCATTGAGTCGGGGTTAAGCACCACTTCGGTATTGCCCTTGCGGCCGTTGCGATTCACAAAGATATCGTCGTCTCCATAGGGTTCTAAGTAATGACGTATGAATCCATCATTCTCGAAGAAGAAACTCCTTCTGTACGAGAGATTTGAACCCAAACCAGTATAGACATGGCCAAGGGTCGCCGCCGACATAAACTGACAATGATACACCCTATTATCATAGCGTTCCAAGATGCCGAGAAGGCCTGGTTTCGCATCCAGGCGGGTGGGGGCAAGCACAATCTTGGTCGCCGCACTCTTATAGCCTTTGACTACCGAGCGGAGCCAGTTTTCACTCTCAGGCTCGCAATCCACGTCCGTCAGCACGATGATGTCATTCTTAGCTGACTTGATGCCGATAGCCAGCGGGTACTTTTTACCATGGAAGAAATTCACATTCTCGCTGATTTTCACGCGTTTCAGATTAGGGAAGTTTTCCTCACACAGTTGCAGTACAAACTCTGTGTCATCCTTTGACTCATAATCGACGACAACCACCTCATAGTTAGGGTAATCCTGTTCAAGAAGGCCTGGGATGTGCTGGCGCAGCATATCGGCATTGTTTTGAGCCACAAGGACCACCGAGACCGAAGGGAGACCGCCGCCTGACGCAGTATCAGTCTTTGAGTCTGCCTCTTTCACAATTCCCATACGCAAAAAAGTCAGTCCATAGCTCAGTGCCAGATAAACAAATGCCGCCGCGCCCACAGCCAGCAGCACAATAGCATAAGTATCAGTCAATAGATGTGCAAAATCCATATTCCAAGACGATTATTGAAACTGCAAAAATACCATTTTCAGACGAAACAATACACACCTCGACACCCTTTTTTATCAACAATCCACCACAAACTTTTTCCGCATCCGCAACGTCCTAAAACACATGTCGGATGTGCATGTATAGAGTAACACACGAACTGATAAAGCGAGTCAGTAAGGACATACGCCACGTGTCCGAATAATAAAAAATGTATTGCAACCGGCATACGTCCCATTACGGATATCGCCTTATAGAATCGACATAAACAGATATTATAAGTCACGCAGACGAAGGAGGCAAACTGTCAATGGAGGAGGGCTGTTCCGAATCTAAAATGTGGAGGCTCTCAACGGTCCACACCTGCCAATGGAATGGTGCGACGGTCAGCGCTGAGTAGAAAAACGTCACACATTACACACAGATGAGAAGATATTATAGAGCAGCGAAAGCAACGTCGTCTCCTGCTCAAGGACGTGCAGCTTCATGGGCCTACTCTTGAAAAAGGAACGAACGAGGCATAAGGCAACGCCGCCTGCACATTCGCACGCTGCATCTCACCCACTCCAAAATAAATGTGTACATTTGCCGGCGTAGATAGCCAAAACAAAACGGGAGCAACACACAAACAATCAACATCATGCCACAGCCCGTCATTCAAAACACATCACGTCGTTTCCAACTTCTTCAAACCTGCGGTACAGCGCGTGCAGGCCTCCTCCACACCGACCACGGAGACATACCCACACCTATCTTCATGCCCGTCGGGACAGCCGGCACCGTCAAAGCCGTCCATCAATGCGAACTGCGCGACCAGATCAACGCCCCCATAATTCTTTCCAACACATATCATCTCTACCTACGTCCCGGGCTTTCAACACTCCAGGCAGCCGGAGGGCTCCACTGCTTCAACGGCTGGGACCGGCCCATCCTCACCGACAGCGGCGGATTCCAGGTCTTTTCCCTTGCCGAAAACCGAAAGATAAAAGAAGAGGGATGCACCTTCCGAAGCCATATTGACGGATCAAAACATCTTTTCACACCCGAACGCGTCATCGACATAGAACGCATCATAGGAGCCGACATCATCATGGCCTTCGACGAATGCTGTCCGGGCGATGCCGACTACGCCTACGCCCAACGATCCATGCAGCTCACCCATCGTTGGCTTGACCGATGCATCAACCAGTACAACGCGACACAGCCACTCTATGGCCATCACCAAATGCTGTTCCCCATCGTGCAGGGCTGCCAATACGACGAACTACGGCGTGCATCGGCCAACTATATAGCCTCCACGCAGAGCGAGGGGTGTGCCATCGGCGGCCTGGCCGTCGGAGAACCCACCCATATCATGTATCAAATGATAGAAATCGTCAATCAGATACTCCCCGCCGACCGTCCACGCTACCTCATGGGGGTTGGCACTCCGCAAAACCTTCTCGAAGCCATTGACCGCGGCGTCGACATGTTCGACTGCGTCATGCCTACTCGCAACGGACGAAACGGGCTCCTTTTCACCCCCAACGGTACCATCAACATCAAAAACAAAAAATGGGAGCAATGCTTCCACCCCATAGCCGACATTGCTTGGGACTCCTTTGACAATCCCGAAATCATACAGGCAGACCGCGACTATTCCCTCGCCTACCTCCATCACCTCATCCGCGCACAGGAAATCCTCGGTTTACAGATTTGCTCCCTCCACAACCTTGCTTTCTACCTATGGCTGGTAAAAACAGCACGTCGCCACATCATCGAAGGCACCTATCAGCAGTGGAAAAGCGCCCTCCTTCCACAGCTCGACCGACGACTCTAAACTCGGACACTGCCACAACCGACCGACATAAAACACATCAATCCGACACGGCGAGTTGAACCTCGTCTCTACATACAGCACCACCACATCCCCAAAAACACCCCTCATACGCATTACCCTGTCGGAGGATAGTTCCATTCATCACCAACTCAACAGACTAAACATTTACTACACGCAATACACATTGTACAAAAAAAATAGAATTTAAGTTTTTTTTTATATTTTTGTATTTGAATTAGTATGCACATAAAAATATAATTCATTCACAATGAAAAGGTTCCTTATATATTTAATATCGTGCCTTCTTGTCATTGGCATGACAGATAATGTACAAGCCCAGAAGAAAAAATCTTCCAAGGGCAAGAAATCAAAAAAAGAGGAAGTCGTCGAGAAGCCCGCACAGGTGCTTCCCTACAACAGCAACGACTGCCTCTTTGCTGTCCCGCTGCAGC
>JAFUVR010000071.1 GCA_017477485.1 Bacteroidales bacterium
ACACCTCACCTTCCAAAATCTCACCTTCCAAAAAATAGTATATCGTGGACACGCTTGTTCTCGCTCCTATGCAAGGTCTTACCGAGGTGCTCTTCCGAAGAGTGTTCCATCGCTGTTTCCCGGGAGCGTTCGACTATGCGGTATCACCTTTTCTCTCGCTGACGCATGGCAACCTGAACGATGCATGGAAAAAAATCACGGATGTCCTGCCGGAAGTCAATGCCGACAGCATGGCAGTGGTGCCACAACTGTTGGGCAAAGAGGTGGAGGAATTTGTAGCCCTCGCCAACCGGCTGGGCGAAGTGGGATATAGCGAGGTGAACTGGAACATAGGATGTCCGATGCGACGGGTGGCCGCAAAACACCGTGGCAGCGGCATACTGCCCTACCCCGACGAAGTGCGCCAAGTGCTTGACGGGGTGATGCCACGCCTCAAAGTCTCGCTGAGCATCAAGATGCGCTTGGGGCATCAGCACGACGACGAGATTTTACAGCTCATCCCGATTCTCAACGACTATCCCCTCCGCAGCGTCACCATCCATCCTCGGACAGGCAAACAACAATATGGGGGAGCGGTCAACCCTGACCGATTTGGGGAGTGCATGGCATTGCTCAGCCATCCGGTGATTTACAATGGCGATATACGGACGGTGGATGACCATAGTCGTGTCGTCGGGCGTTTTCCTGGCGTGCAGGCAGTAATGATAGGACGCGGGGCACTCTATGACCCGACCCTGCCGTCGCGCATCAAGCAGCTGCCACTCTCGTCGGATGCCATAGCCTGCTTTATCCACGAACTGCTGGACGCCATACAGGCGCAGCCTATAAGTGACGAGGCCAAGCTGCGCAAGACCAAAGAATACTGGTGCCTGCTATGGCACGCCACCACGCTAAGCGAGATGCAAGCCCGCTCAGTGCTGCACATGACCGACCTCGACGACCTACACACGGCCATCCGCCAGATTGTGAAATAAATGCTCCAGCAGCGTCGTTATACTAAAGGAAATACATAACCCACACACCGAATCCAATCATCCTTCTAACAGCATGAACACGATGAAACATATCTCCACACTAACGTTATTTCTTGTCGGATTCATCCTCCTTGTCGGATGCAACACCACTGACAATAATGCCAAACTTGGCGAGATGAATGCCGACCAAGCCATTGAGGTGCTATCCGTCAAGCTACACAAAAACAGCAAAGACCACCGCCTCTACTATCAGCGAGCCCGTATGTATATGCAGGTGGGGCGCGTTAACGATGCCATCGCCGACCTCAAGAAAGCCACGCAATTCAAGAAAGACGACGAGGAGTATCTCACACTCTTAGCCGACGCCTACTTCGCCAATGGCGATGTGCAGAACAGCTACAAGACCTTGGGGCGTGTGCTCGAACTGGACCCAGACAACAAAGAGGCCGTCCTGAAGCAGGGCGAGATATCCTATGCCATGAAAGACTACGACAGAGCCCTTGCCAGCCTCTCCAAAGTCACGGAGCTCGACCCTGGCAACCAGTCGGCCCTTGCCATGAAAGCCTTCGTCTACAAAGAAAAAGGCGATACCGCTAGTGCCATCATCCTGCTACGCCGACTCTGCGACCTCTATCCCGACAACAGTATGGCATTTGAAGAGCTGGGGGTGCTCTACGCAAACCGTCAGTATCCGCTGGCGGTGGAATACCTACAGGCGGCCATACGTCTCTCGCCCAGCAACCCCAATCCAGTCTACGCCCTCGCCATGTTCTATCAGGAGAGAGGCAAGATGACCGAGGCAGAAGAACTATACAAGCAGGTGCTCGATATTGACGCCAACCATAAATACGCATGGCACAACCGTGGATACATCGAGCTGTTCCATTATGGCGATGCCGAGACCGCCATTGACTATTTCAGCCGTGCCATCCAGTGCGATAGCCTCTTTGCCGAGGCTTATGCCAACCGTGGATGGGCCTACGACCTCTATGGCGACAAACGATTGGCAGAGCAGGACTTCCTCTCGGCACTCAATATCCAGCGCGACTTTCAGCCAGCGCTCGACGGGCTCAAAGACATCGGAAAATAAAAAAGTCCATTGACGGCCACCCGATGGTGAAAAACGATGCGACAAGTATCCCAATGGTGCCACTCTACGAAATACTTCACGTGCCAGCATCCTCAAAAAAATAGTATCTTTGCTCTTGCATGTAGCTACCCCAACTCTTCCAAACTCGCCAACAATGAAACGATTACTTGTACTCCCTCTCCTTTTTTCGCTCCACATTCTACTGGCAGCCCCCATTGGACCTGACAACGTCAGGAAGAATGTGTCCACATTCATGGCACAGCAACTCGGCAAAACAGCTCAGAGCATTCAACTTTGCGATATCTCTAATGCCTTCGGACTACAATATGTCAGCATCTACAACATACTGCCACATGGCTTTGCTGTAGCAGCCACCGATGATTGCGCCCAGCCCATCCTTGCCTACGACACGCACGAGAGCATCGACACCGCCTCACTCTCTCCCGAACTCTGCTACTGGCTAAAACAATATGACAAGCAGATAGCCTATGGCATAGCGCATGGCTACGGCAAGCCTGTTGTCAAGGCAGCCAAAAGCGACAGCGACCTGCCCAGAGCCTATCCCGTATTGCTCACCTCGAGGTGGGACCAGTCGCCCTACATCAATAAGTATTGCCCCGTATCGGCCACTTCGGGACGGGTGATGACGGGCTGTGGTGCAACGGCCATGGCCCAAGTGCTACGCTATTGGAAGTGGCCCGAACACGGCTACGGGGCTATCGCCTACGACTATACTTCTGGCATACGCAGTTCGGTAGAGCCGTGGCGCTTTGGTCGTCTGTCGCTCAATTTCTCGACGGTCTTCTACCAGTGGGACATCATGCCCGACCGGGTGAACAGCAATAGTGCCGAGACCGACGCTGCCGCACTCCTGGCCTTCCATAGCGGCATGGCCGCGGCTTCCTACTATGACTTAGACGGAGCAGGAAGCAGCGGTAGCGACCTCGACTCAATCGAGCAGGCCACCGACGGACTTGTAAGCAACGTGCTTGACGCCATAAAATGGTATTTTGGCTATCAACAGTCGGCCCAATCCCTACGGCGCGACGAAACGACCGACAGCCTGTGGACACGACTCCTTAAGGTCGAGATCTCTCGCCGACGTCCCGTGATCTATGGCGGCTATGGCGGCGACGGCTCGGGTCATGCCTTTGTCCTTGACGGCTACGATGCCAACAATCGTTTCCACATCAACTGGGGTTGGTCTGGCGCAGGCAACGGGTATTTCGCCCTCGCAGCCCTCTCAGTCTACGGCGACGACTATTCCCACGGGCAGACAGCCCTCGTAGGGCTTTCGCCCGACTACTCGCTACGCAATGTCTTTACGGTGAGCTATGACGACAATACCTTCGTCCTCCGGTGTACCATCACCAATGCCGCGCAACATTTAGTCGAAATGCGTGCATGGGAGCGCCCAGGCAATGTGTTGCCGGAGAATTTTCAGTATCCTGACTCCGTAGAGTTTAATGGTTCCACCTACTATCGTGCCACCGACCCTGTCAATCCACCATCTGACACCACGATAATACCGCAAGACAGCACCGTTGTGCCGCAAGATAGCACAATCAGACCACAGGATAGCACCATAGTGCCACAAGACACAACAGTGGTGCCGCAAGATAGTACCCTCGTACCGCAAGACAGCACTGTCGTGCCACAGGATTCCACGCTCACACCCTCATTGATTGGCGCGGTGAACATGAGTTCCGTCAAAGTCTACCCTAACCCAGCCCGTCAGCTTATCGTAGTAGAATACGACGAGGCCTATAGCGTCGAGCTGGTAAACGCCGCTGGTAAGATAGTGGACAGGAAAGAGCATACGGCATTCGGAAAACGTACGACCTTCTACCTATCACATGTTCCCTCTGGCATCTATCAGGTGAGGGTGTTCACTCCGCAGGGAGTAATGCTACGCCGCATTGTGGTGGTCTCCGATTGATTCGTTCTTGCGCAGCGCCGCTACTTACCGGAGGACGAGAGTAGGTTTTTCTCATGTTCGGAGTCGGAATTCTTGCTGAATTCGTCCACAATACAGAAAACACCAGTAGTTTTTGTCATCGGTAATCATAAGGCTCGTTTCTTTTTAATATTTTGTTTTTCAAACACAAAGATGCAAATCATCTTGTGATTACCTTCAATTTTATTTAGCCGTTTTCTCGCCTCACCATACGAGCAAGCTCGTCTGGATTCGGCTTATCGAAAACGTTCTTTTTTCTGATAAGAGTTACTAACGAAGTTATCCCAAACTTACGTAATAGATGTTATCTGCCGTGTCGAAATGCA
>JAFUVR010000072.1 GCA_017477485.1 Bacteroidales bacterium
GACTTGGCATAGCAATAGTCCACCAGGGCTTTTGTCGCCGCCACATCCTCGTCGGCCATGTGGCTGTTCTCTCCTTCGAGATGCAGCTCTTGCAGAAGAAAGCCCAGTTTGTAGCGACGCATCAAAGGTTCTACGCACTTGATCAGGTGCATGGAGTCGTAGATGCGGTATTGCACATCGCGATGCAACGTGCGACGCACATTATGACGCAAGATGTGGTAGTCGAAGTTCACGTTGTGTCCCAGCAAAGGGCAGTCGCCAACATAGTCGAGAAAAGCCTGCAAACCCTCCTCGCGCCCCATGTGGGGATGCTGAGCATAGGCTTCGACGAGAGGATTGTCGACATCTCCCAGCCGCAAAGGCAGCTGTTTGTCGGTATGCAGAAAAATATTGAAGTCGGAGCCCTCCACGCGTTCTCCGGCGCGCACCTTAAAGGCAGCAATCTGCACTATGTCGTCTTCAACGATGTCGAGTCCGGAAGTCTCCGTGTCGAAGAACACCATTTCCGAACTTTCATATTCACGGTTGAAACGTTCCAGATAAGAGGTATCGTCAAGAAGGTCGCTGGGGGTCATCATCAGCCCCCGCAGGTGCGACATAAAACGGCGTGTGCGGGCACCAGAATCGATGGCACCTATTCCCAACAAAACCCTGGTCCATGCCAGGCTGTTGAAGTCGTTGACGGAGACAGCCAATAGCGAAGAAACGGTCTTATAGGATGATGTCCTAAAAAGGTCGGTACCCGAAATCTTGAAATGGGCCACCCCGTTCTCCGACAGGTATTTGCTGATACGGTCGGCCCCTCTGTTGGTAGGTACAAGGAGTGCCAGACGTTCGCCTTCAAATTGCAGATAGTGGTTCACCATGCCCAACACCCGACGGGTTTCGGCCTCAGTATCCTCATTGGCCACCAATAGCAGGTCGTTCTTTTCGGGGGGACGGTTATTATTGGAGTGCGGGAGAAGATCATGGGCTACCCCCAGTTCGTGCTCGGCATATTGGTTGAGAAGATTGAGCATGTACTGAGGCGAACGATAGTTGGTAGCCAGCGTCATCACATGTCCCTTGCAGCGGTTGCGGAGCAACTCGAGTTGTCCCAACTTGGCGCCGAGGAAAGAGAAGATGGCTTGCTGCTGGTCGCCAAGATACATCACCGTAAGGTCGTCCGAGGTGTCGCAGAGTTCGTCGATAATAGCAGTCTGCAGAGCATTGAGGTCCTGCACCTCGTCTACTTCTACCCAGCGATAGCGACGGAACCGATGCTCCGTGTCGTTGCGAAGGGCCTCATAGGCAATGATGAGGATGTCGGAGAAACTGATCAGGTTGTGGCTACGCTTGTATTGCTGGAAGAGCAGCACATAGTGCATGATGTCGTCGGATGCAAGGTTGGCGGGGTCGAACTGAGCAGACACTGCACGCTGGTAGTAGCTGTCATAATGCTCTGGCACGAAATAAGCCGTCTGGGGCTGGCAAAGGCAACGTTGCTGCAAATAGGCATCGATGTTGTCCACCATGGCAACCTTATTCTTGTCTACGTCACGATTGGTGTTTGTGAAATAATCACTATTAAATTCCAGCAGCACGTCGGCCATCTCTTCATCATCGATGATGGCGGAGTTGGCAGGCACCAACGCATTGTTATAGATAAATGAAGAGCAGAAACGATGGACATTGCCAATAAAGATAGCATCAGCATCCTCGCCAATCTTTTGCCGTATTCTGTCGCGCATGCCACGCGAGGCACGGTTGGTGAATGTGAGACACAGCATGTCGGACAGGTCTACTCCGCATGTGCGGGCATGCACCACACGTTCGGAGAGGATTTCCGTTTTCCCACAGCCCGGAGGGGCCAACACAAGATAGTGGCCGCCAAAGGCTTCGATAGCCGCCTTCTGATCGGCATCATAGCGTTCCATAGGCATGATGAATGGCGAAAGAGGTAAAGACGTGTTGTAGAGGTGGACTTGATTACATTTGGTCGTTATGTTCGCATGATTGCATTTACGCAAGGATGCCCACGACCTTCATTTTTCGTCTCGGCAGACGAGCAAGTTCGTCCGCTCTCGGATTAACGAAAACTCTTTGGTTATTAGAAAAACATTTGATTAGTTCTGCGTCAGACAGGCATCAAGGGCCTCGATGATGGCATTACGGTCGAGGTGCTGACCGATGAAGACGAGTTTCTGCATACGGTCGCCGTAGATGTCATCCCAGTCGCGCTGCATATCGGGGTTACGACTCATGAAATCGCGCAGTTCATCGGCGGGCATAGTGGCATACCATTGTCCGGCATTGCGCAGAGAGACCTGCTTGCCGGCCTGTTCAAAGACATAGCAGATTTCGGGTTCGGAGCGGAACCAGCAGATACCCTTGGCACGGATGACGCCGGCAGGCCAGTGACGAGCCACGAAGTCGTCGAAGCGGCCAAGGTCCATAGGGGCACGACGATAGTAGACGAACGTTCCGATTCCGTATTCCTCGGCTTCACCTTCGTCATGGTGGTGGTGGTGATGGTGATCGTGGTGATCATGGTCGTGATGGTGATTATGGTCATGATGGTCGTCATCGTGGTCATCGTCATGGTCATGATGGTCGTCATCGTGGTCATCGTCGTGATCATGATGGTCGTCATCATCGTGATGGCCTTCTACCTCCTCGACCCAACGGGCCGAGGCCGCCACCTTGTCGAAGTCGAACATGCCCGTGTGGAGGATGCGGTCGAAATCGACATCGCAGTAATCACATTCAATAATCTCCGCCTTCGGCTGTATGGTGCGGATAATCTCGCGTATGCGGCCCAGATCGGAGGGAGCCACCTCGGAAGCCTTGTTGAGGAGGATGATATTGCAGAATTCTATTTGCTGGATGACGAGGTTCTCGATGTCGTCCTCTTCCAGGCCTGGTTTCAGCAAATTGTTGCCACCCGCAAATTCGTCCTTCATACGCAGTGCGTCGACCACCGTAACAATACTATCCAGCACAGGGATACCGTCGCGGACATAATCGGGGTTCATGATAGGCATAGAACAAATGGTCTGAGCTATGGGGGCTGGTTCGCAGATACCGCTGGCCTCGATGACAATGTAGTCGAAGCGCTGCTGCCTTGTGATATCGCGGAGCTGTTCCACGAGGTCCATCTTAAGCGTGCAACATATACAACCATTCTGCAGCGCCACCAGACTTTCTTCTTTTTGCCCTACAATACCGCCACGCTCGATAAGGTCAGCATCGATGTTGACCTCGCCAATATCGTTGACGATGACGGCGAACTTGATGCCGCGACGATTGTTGAGAATACGATTGAGGAGCGTTGTCTTGCCGCTACCCAGATAGCCAGTGAGCAACAGCACAGGGATAGTTTTCATATTCATATCTTTGTCATTTTATTTTTTCTATTCAAAAAACGCAAAGGGGGGCTTTTTTCGTGTATCTTGTCGTGAATATTTACTAATCAAGAGGGGATGGCAATGGCTGTAATGGATTATGGTCGGCCCGCAAGGGTCGATGGATGTAATAACATCGGTCCCTTGCGAGCGGACCCAATAAGGGCTGCACCGAGACGGCGTGCAGGCCTTAATGGCTCAGAACTGGAAATAGATGAATGGTTGCAGGTCGGCGGTGACGAACTGATAGACGACAAACACGGTGCCCACCGTGATTAGCAACAACATCCACATGGGCATTGTGGCCATCCAAAGGCGGTAGCGCAGCTTGAAGCGGACAGGCAGCCAATGGACTATCATGCCAAAGAGGAAGAGTAGGAAGACCCACTTATAGTTATCCACAATGGCTGGGACCTGAGACCAGTTCCAGTGGCTGCCAATCTGATTGACCATCTCGGTGGCCGTGCGCCAGGCCACCTCATTGGCCTCGGCTGGGTTGAGGTTAGAGCCCGAACGGAAAAAGAGACGGGTGAAAGAGATGAAGACGAAGGTCAGCAATGTGTTCCACACAAGCAGGGTGATGTCGTAGGCCTTGTTTTTGTGTCCTTTGAGCAGCACAACAATATTGAGCAGCACGATGCCGACACAGACGACATTCATGATGAACGAAAGCATGCTGAGAAGCGGACAGGGGTACAAATAGTTGCCGACCATCAGGCCGACAGCGAGTGCCACCACAACAGGGATGCGCACCCATGGGCCCCATTTTTTCCAATTCTTATAGACCAAAATGCCCAGACCGTTCAGTCCGCCCCATGTGATGAAATTGAAACTGGCGCCATGCCATAGACCCCCGAGGAGCATGGTGTCCATGTTGTTGATATTGGTAGAGAGGTCCTTGCGGTTTTTGGGGAAGAGAATATATATGGCCAACAAGATGCTGATGACTGCCGAGACCACGATGGTGGTCCAAAGCGTCTGGGCCATGAGGGCCACAATGATAAGCGTGCCGAAAAGGACTGCATAGGTACCAAAAGTGCCGTTGCGGTTGCCGCCAAGAGGGATGTAGAGGTAGTCCTTGAGCCAGTTGGAGAGCGACATGTGCCAGCGTTTCCAGAAGCCGGCAGCATTGGTGGCCTTATAGGGCGAATTGAAGTTGGTGGGAAGATAGAAACCCATGAGCATGGCCACACCAATGGCGATGTCCGTATAGCCAGAGAAGTCGGCATAGACTTGAAGCGAATAGACCAGCAGTGCCATAAAGTTCTCAAACGGCGTGTAGAGCGTGGGATTTTCGAAGACACGATCCACAAAACTAACTGCGAGATAGTCGCTCAGTACCAACTTCTTGACAAGTCCATTGAGGATCCAAAAGATGGCGATGCCGAACTGACGACGTCCGAGATGGAAGGGGCGGTAGAGCTGAGGGA
>JAFUVR010000073.1 GCA_017477485.1 Bacteroidales bacterium
GGTGAAGAAGTCGTCGCCATAGACCTCGTGGGCCGAAAAGAGCGGATGCATTCCCTCGGGATGGGTGAGCTGGAGGGCACCATAAACCTCGTCGGTAGAGATGTGGTAGAAGCGTTTGCCCTCATAGCCTTCGGGCAGCGACTCCCAGTAGAGCTTGGCGGCCTGCAGCATAGAGAGCGTGCCCATGACATTGGTACGGGCAAAGGTGAAAGGGTCCTTGATACTGCGGTCCACATGGCTTTCGGCGGCCAGATGGATGACGCCGTCGATATGATGGCGCTGCATAAGGTCGTAGATGGTGTCGAAATCGCAAATGTCGGCCTTCACGAAATGATAGTTCGGCTTGCGTTCGATGTCGCGCAGGTTGGCCAGATTGCCGGCATAGGTGAGTTTATCGACGTTGAAAATATGATATTGCGGATATTTCTCTACAAAAAGGCGAACCACATGGCTGCCGATGAAGCCGGCACCGCCGGTGATGATGATGTTCATGGGTTAGCGTAAGGTTAAATGGACACTAAAATTAAAAAATGCAAAATTAAGTTTTTTTGCTCACGTGGCCAAATCGGGGAGTTGTAAAATACCAACCGCGACATGTTTACAGATTATTTTTGTCAAATACTGCAAATTACATATCTTTGCACTTTCAAAAAGACACGTTAACTCACAAATCAACCCACAAAATGAAAGACGTAAAAAAATACATCGAAGCTAACAAAGACCGTTTTTTAGAGGAGCTGTTCAGCCTGATACGTATTCCCTCCATCTCGTCGGAGAGCGAGCATAAGGGCGACATGATACGCTGTGCCGAGCGCTGGAAAGAGCTCCTGCTGGAGGCCGGAGCCGACAATGCCGAGCTGATGGCCACCAAGGGCAATCCCGCCGTCTACGGCTACAAGAATATAGACCCCGCGAAACCCACCGTGCTGGTCTACGGCCATTACGACGTGATGCCCGTGGCACCCCTCGACGAGTGGAACACAGAACCCTTCGAACCCGTGGTGAAAGACGGCTACATCTGGGCCCGCGGTGCCGACGACGACAAGGGGCAGAGCTTCATGCAGGCCAAAGCCTTCGAGATGATGGTGCGCACTGGCCAGCTGCCCTGCAACGTCAAGTTCCTGCTCGAAGGCGAAGAGGAGATAGGAAGCGTCAACCTCTTCGACTTCCTGGCCGAGCACAAAGAGATGCTACAGGCCGACATCATACTGGTGTGCGACACGAGCATGATAGCTCAGGACACTCCCAGCATCACCAGCGGACTGCGCGGACTGGGCTACTGGGAGGTAGAAGTGAAAGGAGCCAACCGCGACCTGCATAGCGGCATCTACGGCGGCGCCGTGGCCAACCCCATCAACGTGCTGTGCAAGATGATTGCCGACCTACACGACGAGAACGGTCACATCACCATCCCCGGATTCTACGACGACGTGCTGGTCATCAGCGACGAGGAGCGTGCCCTCATGGCGCAGGCCCCCTTCGACGAGGAGCGCTACAAGAAAGACCTCGACATCAAGCAGGTGCACGGCGAGAAAGGCTACAGCACCAACGAGCGCACCGGCATACGCCCGTGTCTCGACGTGTGCGGCATCTGGGGCGGATACACCGGCGAAGGCAGCAAGACCGTGCTGCCCAGCGTAGCCCATGCCAAGATATCCACCCGCCTGGTGGCCAACCAAGACTACGACAAAATCAACCAGCTCTTCATCAACTACTTCGAGAAGGCTGCCCCCGACTACGTAACGGTGAAAGTCACGCCCTGCCACGGCGCGGCCCCCTACGTCAGCCCGCTGGAGATAGCCGGCTACAAAGCTGCCGAGCAGGCCATGACCACCACCTTCGGCAAACGGCCCATCCCCACGCGCAGCGGCGGAAGTATCGGCATCGTGACCGGATTCGAGCGCATCCTGGGCATCAAGAGCATCCTGATGGGCTTCGGCCTCGGCAGCGACGCCATCCACGCCCCCAACGAGAACTACCCGCTTTTCAACTTCTTCACAGGCATCGAGACCATCCCCTACTTCTACGAGAACTTCGTACGCCTGATGGAAGAGAAATAGTCTTTCCACTGCCTGTTCGGATGGCGGCTACCAATATACACCTCATTTCCTAACATCCCACAGACACTCACACGCCGAGGGACAGGACACGACAAACGGCCTGTCCTTTGGCTGTAAGAAGAAAGTCCCAAACACATACAACCACATGCAGGAACGACACAAGAACCGCAAAATCTATTTCGAAGAGCAGTCGTACACGACCGAGAAATACGTCATCCCCTACATAGAGCCCGTCCACCGGGTGGACGGCAGCATCAGCCTGCTGGAGGTAGGTTGTGGCGAAGGCGGCAACATCAAGCCCTTTCTGGACCGCGGATGTCGCTGCATGGGCGTAGACCTCAACGAGGGCCAGATAGAAAACGGCAAACGATTCTTTGCCGAACACCCACACCGCGACCGGCTGACGCTCACCTACTCCGACATCTACGACATCGAGCCCGGCCCCGAGATGCAGTTCGACATCATCATGTTGCGCGACGTCATCGAGCATATCCACGACCAGGAGCGTTTCATGGCCTTCATACGGCGTTTTCTGCGTCCCGAAGGTGGCATCATCTTCTTCGCCTTCCCGCCATGGCTGATGCCCTTTGGAGGCCATCAGCAGATCTGCGAAAGCCGGCTGGCCAAGACCCCGTGGATACACCTGCTGCCATGCCGGGCCTACGCCAGCCTGCTGCGGCACTGCGGCGAGAGCGAGGGGCGCATTGCCGACCTCTTGGAAATCAAGGAGACCGGCATCACGCTGGAACGCTTCGAGCGTGCAGTGCGCCAGAACGGCTACCGCATACTGCGCAAGACCCACTATTTCATCAACCCCAACTACGAGATCAAATTTCACCTGCGGCCCCGCACGGTGCTGCCTGTGCTGCGTTCCATCCCCTACCTGCGCGACTTCTACACCACGGCGGGCTACTACGTCGTGGCGGCGAAATAGCGCAACGCGAACAACCACACATGGAGGCATCCGATGCGTGAGGCATCGCGACAAGAAAAGCCCTCCCCTGCCCCGCCCTACCCAAAACTTGCCAACACAGGCCCTAAGAAGCCATCCATCATCCAGCCTCGTCCAGTCGCGCAACACAGCAGTTCGTCGCCCAAAAAGACTCCATGCCGCTACGAATGAATACCCATCAAAACAAACCCAAACTATAAAAAAGAAAACCTAACAACAACCATAAAAAACACACAGAAACCCATGTATAGCATTCTAAGCAAAAAGAACATCGGCGGAGGATATCTGCTGATAGAAGTCGAGGCACCGCGTGTAGCCGAGATGGCAGAAGCGGGCCAGTTTATGCTGGTGATGAACGAGGCCAGCAGCGAACGTCGGCCCAAGGCCATCTGTGCCGTTAACAGAGAGCGCGGCAGCGTGAGCTATGCTGCCTGCACGCAATGCCAGCCCCAAAGCGACCGCGAGGTGTATGCCGTGGCGGGTCCCGTGGGTAAGCCGCTGCCCCTTGACGCCGAGACGCTGAAAGGACAGAAGCTGCTGATTGCTGCCGACGGCATAGGCATAGCCAACATGATGAGCGTGGCCACATGGGCCAAAGCCCACGCCATAGAAGCCCACATACTGCTGGGCGGAGCCGACAGCGAGCATCTCTACCTCATGGAAGAGTGCCAAGAGCTGGGCCGCCGTCTGATGGTGTCAAAGGGTACCGACTATGTTGCCGACATGGCCGACACCGTAGCAAAAGCCACGGACTATGCCTGCTGCATAGCCATAGGTTCCATCGCCATGATGGCCGCCGTGTCGCAGAAAGCCCCGATGCCAGTGCTGACCTACATCATGGGCGACACCTTTGATGGCTCCGGCATGGGCGGCGACGGACGCGTCAGCGTCGACGGTCATGTGCTCACGGCCAGCATCGACGGTCCGTTTTTCGACGGCAAGAAAGTAGACTTCAACGAGCTGATGAGCCACGAAAAAGGCTACGACAGCCGCTACACCACCACCTTCGCCGCTGGCGGCGGAGACCACAAACTCACCGAGATGGAGACCACCGTGGATGTCAACCACCGTGTGCATCCCCAACGGCAGACAGCCGAAAGCCGCATCCACAACTTCGACGAGGTGTCCATGGGCTACACCGAAGAGCAGGCCAAGCTGGAGGCCAGCCGCTGCCTGAACTGCAAGAAACCGCGTTGCAGCATGATGGGCTGTCCCATCCACAACCGCATACCCGAATTTATCCATCAGATAGTAGAAGGCAACTACGAAGAGGCCTACCAGATTATCAGCACCCGCAGCACCCTGCCCGCCGTGTGCGGCCGCGTGTGTCCCCACGAGCAGCAATGCGAAGGCAGCTGCATCCGCGGCGTGAAGGGCGAGCCCATATCCATCGGCAATCTTGAGCGCTTCGTGGCCGACTGGCACCGCGAGCATCATCCCGAAGTGGAGGTGCCCACCATAGCAGCCGATGCCAAGAAGGTGGCCATCATCGGCGGCGGTCCCTCAGGCATGGCCTGTGCCCACGACCTGGCCCAGATGGGCTATCGCGTAACCCTCTTCGAGGCCATGCACGAGGTCGGCGGCGTGATGATCTACGGCATTCCCGAGTTTGTGCTGCCCAAGAGCGTGGTGCGCCACGAGGTGGAGAAACTGCGCAAGATGGGTGTAACGATAGAGACCAACGTCATCGGAGGCAAGACCGTTACGGTCGACGACCTGATGGACCGCCAAGGCTTCGAGGCCGTCTATATAGCAGCCGGAGCCGGCCTGCCGCGCTTCATGGGCATAGCCGGCGAGACACTGAACGGCGTCATGTCGGCCAACGAGCTGCTGGCCAAGGTAACGATGATGCACGCCAACGAGGCCGACCACCAGACCGCCCTTTCCATCGGCAAGCGCGTGGCAGTAATAGGCGGTGGCAACGTGGCCATCGACGCCGCCCGTGTGGCCCGACGCCTGGGTGCCGAAGTCACCATCGTCTATCGGCGCGACGAAGAGAACATGCCGGCCCGCCGCGACGAGATTCAGCTGGCCAAAGAAGAGAACATAGCCCTCTGCACACAGACCAATCCCGTGGCCTTCCTTGGCGATGCGAAAGGCAACGTGTGCGGCATGCGCTGCGTGCGTATGCAGATGGGCGAACCCGACGAGAGCGGCCGCCGCAGCTTCAGCGTCATCGAGGGGAGCGAGTTCGAGATGCCCATCGATAATGTATTTCTCGCCCTCGGCAGTTCGGCCATCCCCATCGTACACGAGGGTGCCAGCGACGTGGCTACCGACCGCAAAGGCCTAATCACCACCGACGACGAGGGACGCACCAGCCGCAAGGGTGTCTTTGCCGGCGGCGACATCGTCAGCGGTCCCCAGACCGTGGTGCTGGCCATGGGCGCCGGACGCAAAGCCGCCAAAGCCATCGACCAGTACTTCCGTCCCGAGGCCTACGCCGAAAAAGAGACAGAAGAGAACTAAAAAAAGCGAAAAAAAGGACCTTGCTTTTGTTCTGATTGGTGCGGCGAGAAAAGACTCCTTAGAGCCTTGCCGGCCCTTCCATCATCAGAAAAAGAAACACCGCAGGTCATTCAACATCATCGCACTATTCCCTGCCCCGATGCCCAAAAAGCATCGGGGCTTTTGTTTTACAAAAAGTCCAGCAAATGGTCGTACAAGGAAAAAGAGACGACGTAAGATTAGAGCATAATGAAAAATAAATTCAATAGATATCGAAAATTATACTAAATTTGCAAACCGATTAAGAACAAGAACAAACAAATAGCTAACTGATTACTACATACTTATCAATTATTACAGTAATTCAAAAGAAAACAATTACTGGTTTTAAAAGGTAGGAAGATGATGAAAATCAAACAAAAAACTACAGCATCTAATCAGACTTCACATTGTTTTTTTCAACAATCGGAGAGGGCATTTTTGCACAACGTACAACAACCGCACTCCCATAGGTCAGCAAATAGCCTCCACTCCTGTTACGGGAACCATCTCGTGGGACGGTCCACAGCCTTTATCATCTTTGAGTAGCCCGAAGGGCTAATCCCCCATTTTCTTTCCGCTCCGAGGCATCGGATGCGCTGCATGTCAGGCAATCACTGCCTGCGGTTCTGTGTTGCCATTGACAAAGCATCACGGCAAACAAGTTGCACACAGAATGCAAAACTATCAACATGGAAACCAGCATCATAATAGAACAGCACAAACACTGAGACAATCCGATAGAAGCACTGCAAAAGAGGTAACCAAGAAAGCCATTCAACATACAAAAGAGACGGATACATAAAGCCATAGGATACAGAAGAAAGGCGGACACAAGAGAAACCGAGAGGGCCAACCAAAACGAAGAAAAAGGAAATCAAGAACAACGAAAAGAATGAAATACCGACTGATAATATTCTTGCTACTGATGACCACGGCTGGCGTACTGCAAGCCCAGTGGGAACATGGCGGAGTGCGTCTTGAGGCCGTTGCTTCGGGCGGAGCCACAGCCACGTCGGTCGGCGGAGGCTTCTTCAGCCACACCCTCGGACAGACAGCATTCATGCACTCGGCCCATGTCAACGAGGGCGTGCAACAATTCATCGGCTCGCTGGAGACCATCGTCGTAGCGCTCAGCATCTGCGAGGGCGACACGGCGGCGCTGCTTGCCGAGATGCCACAGGGCTACTCGCTGCCAAGCGAAGTGGACCTGCAGCATGAGGGGAACTACGTGTTTCGGCTCGACCTCATCTCACAGCATGGGGGCGACTCCATCGTCTACTACGAGATAGACATCCATCCCGTCTACGACACCACCATAGTCGTACAGGCCACGGACAGCTACACATGGCTGGGACAGGAATACACGCGTTCGGGCAGCCACACAGCCCTCCTGCATACCGCCAAAGGATGCGACAGCACGGTACGGATGACCATGTCCATACTCACGCACAACCCCATCCCGGCCATCTACAACTATCTGGACCGCGTGGTCATGGTGGACCACAATCCGGAGGGCTATTCCAACGTAGACTACGGCTATTACCGCTGGTATCGCAACGACACACTGGTGGCGGAAGGCTCGAATCAAGACTTCTACCAACCCGAAGAGTCGATGCTGCGCGGCTGCTATCGTCTGGAAGTGCCCACCGATGCGACGAGAAACTACTGGGTGAGTTCCAACACAGTGTGTCTGGACAGCAGCCACTCGGGCGGAGAGATAGCGCTGCCCGAGATAGACCGTGCCGTCAATATCACCCTTTGGCCCAATCCCGTCAAACATGGAAATTCCATCAACATCGGCGTGGATGCCAACGCCGACGAGCTGGAAAAGATGGAGCTGTATATCTACAACGCCGTGGGCTACCTCCACGAGAAAGTGCCGGCCCAGAAAAACATTGTCATCAGCGTGGACTATCCCAAAGGCATCTACTCGGTGGCCATCCGCAGCAAGGAGGGGGAAAAAGTGGTACGCAAGTTTATTGTCTTTTAGAACAGGGCAACAGGAGCAGTACCGGAGAGACCAAAACAACCGATCATAGAAAACCCTACACGAAAGTCGACAGCACACAAATCCCAATACATGAACAAGTAGCACAAAGAAATGAAACACCAAAGAGACCATATAAAAGAAACGATAGGATTTATCGCCGTAGTGCTATGCTGCATCGGCCCACTCGGGACAATGGCAGCCACGGCCAGCGGCCGTCCCTACAGTCGGCCGAAGATGGCGCGCCACGAGTGGGTGATAGACTTCCTGACGCTGGGCAAATCGGCGTTGCAGTTCAACTCATCACAGACGTGGAGCAAGCCGAAGCAGGCATGGGAATGCGGCATGGGCGCAGGCTACACCTACTGGTGGACACGTCATTTCGGCATCAGCTGCGGCATCGAGGCCACCTACATGCAGTATACGGCTGCGGCCAAAAGCGTCAACACAGAGTCGCACGGCGTTACCGAGGTTGGGATAGCACCCGCCCGTCGCATGGAGCGATGCTCTGCCGAGGTCACCACAGCGGGTATCGAGGAGGAGTTCACGCTTTCGATGTTTCACCTTCCGCTACAGCTCAGCATCAAGGCGCACCACCTGCAGCTGTCTGCCGGCATCAGCCTGTCGAGTTCCATCACCACCTTCAGCAGCTATCGCTACGGCACCTCCTACTACCACATCACCTCCTTTGACGACCTCGGCATAACGCTGGGCGGTGGCACCGTCTATGGCAACAGCGTCAAAGGTACATCGGGCTATGAGGGGGTGAACACGACGTTTCATCCGCTGTTTGTCAACCTTGCCATAGACCTGCGCTGGCGAATGTATTTTGACAACCGCAATGCCGTGTCGATAGACCTCTTCATGCGCGAGTCCATCAACCGCTACCGCTTGGCGTCGACAAAACCCGAACTGGTAGAGATAACCCCCGGACCCGTCGGCGACAACATCCGCAACCAGTCGCCACTCTTCTCGGGCCTCGTCGAGAGCCTCTCCTATTACGAGTTTGGCGGACGCATCTGTTACCATATAGGCTGCGGGCGCAACGTGAAAGGACACATGTAGCCATAACGCGCGAAAGTCTTCGCCATAGGCTGAAAAGAAAAAAAGAGAACACTCCTAAAAATAACCTGTAACATGAATCTGAAAAGACCATTACTCTTCTTGCTCATAGGCTTAGCCCTTGCCACGGGTGTTCGCGCACAGGCACCACAGCGCGTCAGCTATCAAGCCGTGGTGTGCCATGCCAACAATAGGCCGGCTTCCAACGAAGAGGTAACGCTCCGCCTCTCGGTGCTGCTCCACAGGAGCAACGGCGACAGCGTGGTATACAGCGAAATGCACACCACCACAACCAATCCCAACGGCGTGTTGGCCGTCTATCTGGGTGCCGGCACCCCCACCACCTCGCAGCGTCTTAGCGACATCGAATGGAGCCGAGGCAACTATCTGCTACGCAGCGAACTGGATCCCGAAGGCACCAAAGACTACTCGTCTACCATTGCCAACAGCATAGTGAGCGTGCCCTACGCCTTGCACGCCAATAGTGCCGGACATGCCGACACGGCACACGAAGCACTCCACCTGCGTGGCCTGCACGACACATTGCGGATAGCCTTCGACACCCTCGTGTCGAAAAAGCAGATGAACGCCGCACTGAACCTCAAATCCAACCTGCATCACACCCACCCTACAGAAGATATCGAAGGGCTGTCCGCTATCCTTGCCGGAAAAGCCTCCAATGCCGACCTCGCCGTTCTGGCCACCTCCCTTGCCGCCAAGGCTGACACCTCGGTCCTCGACTCGCTGGCTTCCGACCGCGAGCTGAATAGCGCCCGCACCTCTCTGCAGGGCGCCATCGGTGGCAAGGCCGACACCAACCATCGCCACGCCGTGGCCGATATTGACGGACTTTCTTCCGTCTTGGCCACACAAGTGACTGTCCATGCTCTCGACACACTGGCTTCTATCCGCCATCTGGACAACGTCCGCACCGCCCTACAGACAGCCATCGACAGCAAGATTGATACCGACGCCCTCGACACCTTGGCCTCCGACCGCGAACTGAATAATGCCCGCAACGACCTACAGAATGCTATCAATGGTAAGGCCGACACCAACCATGGCCACAGAATTGACGACGTCAGCGGACTGCGCACCGAACTCAACGGCAAAGCCAGCACCGCCAGCTTGGCCGGACTGGCCTCCTCGCTCTCGCTCACAGTCAATGCCAACTCCCTTGACACGCTGGCCTCCGTCCGCGAACTGAATACTGCCCGCAACGACCTACAGAGTGCTATCAATGGCAAGGCCGACACCAACCACGGCCAC
>JAFUVR010000074.1 GCA_017477485.1 Bacteroidales bacterium
AGAAGGAGACGTATAGCAAGCCTCCTACCGCAGCAGTGAACAGGCCCGAAGCGAGGATGGCCTCGTGGGTATGGTCGTGGAAATGCAGGGCGGGAATGAGACAGAGCAGCATCAGTCCCCCTTCGGCTAAAAGCAGGAGGCCGATGAAACGTAGCAGTGCCTTTATTTCGCGACTTCTCATTGAGCGGTAAGAGATGGTGGACGGTTATTTAATGGAATAACATATTGGTTCGAAAGGTGATGCAGATTATCGACGGCGCCAGTAGGAACGAGAGAAAACGGCCACGAGGGCGAAAATCTCGATGCGCCCCGCTACCATCAGGACCATCAGGACGGCCTTGGCCATATCGGGCAGCATGGCATAGCTGAACATTACGCCGAGGTCGCCCGTGATGGGTACGGGGCCGAGGTTGGCCATGTTGGCCATAGACATGGAGAGCGCCGGCTCGAAGTCGACCCCAGCGAGCGACATGGCAAAGGCACCACCGAGCACAAAGACGGCATACATGAAGACAAAGGCAAAGACCTTGTTGTTGTAGTCGTCGCTGATGACAATGCCGTCCACCTTGACGTTGAACACGACACGGGGGTGGACCATGCGAGTGAAGTAGTTCTTGATATAGCGGGTTACAATCATCACGCGTTTCACCTTGATGCCGCCACCCGTAGAGCCCGTACAGGCCCCGATAAGAATGAGGAGGAAGGTGAAAGCGATGACAACAAAGGGTGTCGAGATGGGCGGAATGATAAAGTAGCCACAGGTGGAGATCATCGAGGCGACATGAAAACAGGCGTAACGAATTGACGCCCATACAGGGCCACCCTTCATGACAAGAGCCACAGCGGTGAAGATGGCAAAAAGGAGGAAGAGCAGCAGATAGGTGCGGAACTCGTGGCTCTGCCGAAGCCGGCTCCACTTGAGCGAGAAGAGATTATAGAGCAGCGCCAGATTGACGCCGCTGATGAACATGAAGAGAGCGATGACGGACTGCGAGGCATGGCTCAGCGAGGAGAGCCCGTCGGCAGCCGTCATGAAACCGCCTGTAGAGACAGTGCAGCAGCCAAGGCAAAAGGCATCCAGCCAGTTGTTGCCCAAAAGGAGCAGGATGACCACGAGCAGGAGCGTCTCTCCGACATATACGGCCCACATACTCCTCACGGTGGTTGCGATGTGCGGATGGAGACGCCGCTGGACTGTGCCGGAGAACTCGGCGTCATAGAGCGAGATAGAGCCGCCATGAATCCTACGGAAGACAGCCACCACGAAGAGAATCAATCCCATGCCGCCAATCCACTGCGTCAGCGCACGCCAAACCAAAAGGCTGTCGGGCAACTGGCGGGGGTTGGAGAGCGTGGAGGCTCCCGTAGTGGTGAATCCGCTGAAAGACTCGAAGACCGCATCAATGGCCGAGGGCATGGTGCGTGTAGCCACATAAGGAAGGGCCCCCATCAGCGGGACGAGGAGCCACACCACACTCGTCATCCAGAAACTCTCGCGCTCGTGCACCTCATATACCGCGCCACGGCCCACGACATGACACAACAGCAGTCCCACGACAGCTGCAAAGAGTGCCGAAGCGGCCAGTCCCCACAGCACCTCGTCGCCCTCGATGGCGGCCACCGCGATAGGTAGCAGCAGAGCCACAGCCTCCATCAAGAGGAGCAACCCCGTCAGACGGGCAATGAGTCGAAGGTTGAGCCTACGTATGATGCCTTGTCTTGCCATAGAGAGACTATTCGAACAGACGTGCCACGCGGTCCACGACATGAGGGAACATAAACATCACCACGTTGTCGTCGACTTCCAGCTGTGTCTCGCGTGTGGGGAAGAGCGTCGTGCCTCCACGTACGATGCCGCCCACGGTGGCGCCTTCCGGGATGCGCAGATCGCCGATGGGCTGCTGAGCGGCAGGCGAATGCTTTTGTACGCGGAACTCAATCAGTTCGGCATTGGTACCGCTAAGCCACTTGCTGCGCACGGCATCGCCTTTGACGATAAAACGGGCGATATAGGAGGCCGCGATGAGTTTCTTGTTGATAATGGTGTCGATGCCCACGTCCTGAGAGAGCGTGATGAAGCCCGTATTCTCCACGAGGGCAATGGTGCGACGGACGCCGAGACGCTTGGCATGCAGGCAGGTCAGGATGTTGGTCTCCGAAGAGTCGGTGACGGCCACAAAGGCGTCGGCTTCGGCGAGACCCTCCTCCTTCATAAGGTCCATATCGGTAGCATCGCCGTTGATGATGAGCGTCTTATTGAGCACGGCGCTGAGCTCGTCGCAGCGCTGGCGGTTCTCTTCGACAAGAGTCACGGAGAGTTTGCTTTCTTCGGTCAGAGCGGCGAAACGTCCTATGCGACCGCCTCCGGCAATCATGACATTCTTGATGACGAGGTCCGACTTTCCCACCACACGCTTCACGTCCTCCATCTGGTTGGGGCGGCTTATGATATAGACCATGTCGCCCTCCCGGGGTATGAAGTCGGCATGGGGGATGATCGTCTCGCCATGGCGCAGCACGGCGACGATGCGCACCTGCAGATTCTTGTTTGTCTGGAGGATTTCGCGCACCGACATGCCAACCACCGACGACTGGGCGTCAAGGCGGATAAGGTTCATGGTCAGCAGGCCGTTCGAGAAGTCGAAAAACTCGGTGGCCACCGTATTGTTGAGCAGGTTGGTGATTTCCTTGGCGGCGATGCGCTCCGGGCAGACCATCTCGTCGATGCCCATCTCCTGTAGCATCTGCTTGTGGCGCGAGGCCAGCAGTTCGACATTGGAGATGCGGGCCACCGTTTTTTTAGCCTTCAGTTTCTTAGCAAGGATGCAGGCCATAAGGTTGACCGACTCGTCGTGGAGCACGGAGAGGAAGAGGTCGCATTGGGCCACGCCGGCATTCTCGAGCACCTCGGGCGAAGTGGCGCTGCCCACCTGGGTCATAAGGTCGGACTCGCTCTCAAGACGTTTGAGTAGGTCGGAATTGGGGTCCACCACGGTGAGGCTGTGCCCCAGTTCGGTGAGTGATTTGGCGAGGTAGAAGCCTACTTCACCGTCGCCAGCAATGATGATATTCATACCCTGAGTATGTTGGAATTTTCGGCCTGCAAAGGTACGAAAAAGCAGTATATAATGTTAAAAAAACGGCAATAAAGGAAAAAACCGTACCTTTGCAAATTACATACAAACATACAACAAACATGCAACACGAAATCACAAGGACCTTCGACTTGCTTGACCACTTGGTCACCAACTATCCGAAGGAGGACATCCTCGCAGGGAAAGTAGGAAAAGAGTGGGTGAAATACAGCTCGCACGACTACTACAAATACTCCCACTACCTGGCCTACGGTTTTTGCGAGATGGGATTCCAGCCTGGCGACCGCATCATTACTATCTCGGGCAACTGTCCGGAATGGAACTTCTGCGACATAGCTCTTTCCATGTGCGGCATCATCCATGTGCCGGTATATCCGACCTTGAGCACCGATAACTATCTCCACATCTTCAACCACAGCGAGGCCCGCGCCATCTTTGTGAACAACAAGGTGCTCCTTGGGCACATAGCCCCTGCCCTCGAGAAGATGGAGCACAAACCCGAGGTGTTCACCATGGCCCCCATCGAAGGGCAGCGCAACATGATAGAGATACTGCGTGCCGGCATAGCCAACCGCGACAAGTACATGCAGACCATCGAGGACCGCAAAGAGAGTATAAAGCCCGACGACTGGACATCGCTCATCTACACCTCGGGGACCACCGGCGACCCCAAGGGTGTCATGCTCTCGCACCGCAACCTGTGCTCCAACTTCCTGGCCCACTCGCAGGTCAATCCCATGGACTCCAGCTACAAGGCGCTCAGTTTCCTGCCGCTCAACCACGTCTTCGAGCGCAGCATGAACTATCACTACCCGTACCTGGGCGTCAGCATCTACTATGCGGAAAGCATGGGCACCATCATGCAGAACATCGCCGAAGTGGGTGCGCGCTCCTTCTGCGCCGTGCCGCGTGTGCTGGAGATGATGTACGACAAGCTTTATGCTGCTGGCAAAGACTTCAGCGGCATCAAGAAAAAGATCTACTCCATGGCCTTCAAGCATGGCGAGCGCTTCGACTACGGACTGGTCAAGAAGGTTTCGCTGTGGTATCAGATGAAACAGGTGTTCTACGACAAAATGGTCTACAGCAAATGGCGTGAGAAATTTGGAGGCAACCGTTTCATCATCATCAGCGGAGGCAGCAGCATACAGCCACGTCTGGTACGCCTCTTCGCTGCCGCCGGTTTCAACATCTACGAAGGCTACGGGCTGAGCGAGACCTCGCCTGTCATCGCCGTCAATAATCCAAAGGACAACCTCGTGCGCATCGGCACCGTCGGTCCCATCCTCAAAGGCACCGAGTGCATGCTGGCCGACGACAACGAGATTCTCACCCGCGGCCCACACGTCATGCTCGGCTACTACAAAGACCCCGAATACACAGCAAAAGTCATCGACAAAGACGGGTGGTTCCATACTGGCGACGTTGGCGAATTTGTAGCCAACCGCTACCTCAAGATTACCGACCGCAAGAAAGACATCTTCAAACTCTCGGCCGGCAAATACATTGCCCCGCAGGTGCTGGAGAGCAAGATGCGCGAGAGCGAATACATAGACCAGGTCATGGTGGTTGGCGAGAACGAGAAATTTGCCGCCGCCATCATCTCGCCCAACTTCAACACCCTGCACTACTGGGCACTGAAACACAAGCTGCACTACCGCGACAATGCAGCCCTTCTGGCATTGCCCGAGGTGAAGAAGAAGATGCAAGAAATCATCAACGCCATCAACCCGCAGTTCGCCGCCCACGAGCAGATCAAGCAGTTCCGCCTCGTCCCCGAGGAATGGACCGCTGCCAACGGAATGCTCTCCCCCACCCTCAAGGTGCGCCGTCCCATCGTGATGGCCAAATACAAGAGCCTCGTCAACCAAATCTACGGCAAAGAGGACACCACCAACAACAAATGGTTCTCCGCATTCCGCCAGGTCGAGCTGCCCAGCATCAACATCGGACGTAAAAAACAGTAAAACAGTCAGCTCGATCCGAGACAAGCCTCACCACCGGGGCCACGAGAGAGCATAATCCAAATTGTTTTTCAAAAAAACAACGTTTTCGACAAGCCGAATCCAGACGAGCTTGCTCGTATGGTGAGGCGAGAAAACGGCTAAATGAAATTAAACCCAAAACAATCAAATCATGAAAAAACTATTTGCCATCTTATGTGCAGCTCTTCTGGCCACGGCTCTCGTGTCGTGCGACAAAGAGGAGGAGGCAACCAATGAGAACGGAGACAACAATCAGTCTTCGATACAAATGGGAGAGAACCAGCTCGTCATCGACGGAGTAGTCTATCCCTTCAGCGTGACGCTCACCAACGGCATGAACTTCCAAGCCGCCGATGCCAACGGGCAGCGCTTCGTCATCAACGGAGGTATCATGCACACCGAATGGGGCGAGACCTTCGACCGCACCTTTGACCTCACACAGCCTATCGAAGGCATCCATTGCGGTTTTAGCTTCGAGAGCTCTCAGTTCTTCTATCTGGTCTACGACAACACCGGAGAGAAAATCATGGGAGTGCTCGACAATACGGAATACGATGGCGAGTCGATGTTCAGCAGCGGCACAGCCACGGTGCGCTACGACGGCAGCCTGCTCTACATCAAGGTGGACGGCACGCTGAAAAACGGCCACACCTTCAGCTTCATCGTTTCCGTCAGCAACCAGCATCATTCCACCTCCAACGGTGTCCAACTGGACAACCAGCGGTATGAATATGCGGTGTCGCTGAGCGTAACCTGCGAAGGCACCTATCTCTTCTCCATATATGATCCTACGGGCAACGACCGCTTCCATCTGAACGTCGACCTGCCCGCCACGTCGACCCAGAATCCTATCAATCTTGGCAGTATCACGGGCACCACGCCCTACTCGCTCGGATTCCAAACTTCTGGACTCTCCTTCTTCCAGCAGCAGGGCGACGACGCCTATGCCACCTTCAACAATCACGACGTGGAGAGTGCCTTTACCGCCGGGGGCATGGAGTGCATCAAATCGGCGGACAAGATCACCCTCACCATCGCAGGCACTCTACGCAATGAAAGCCGTTTCGGAGCTACCGTCGAGGTGCCCATAGCCGATATAGAAGCCATGGACAACCAGATTATCCTCAATGGTGCTCCCTATAGCTGCGAAACACTATGTCAGATTTACAACGGACGCTATATCTTCAATGCCAGCGGCAATGACTGTAGCGGCGAATACTCCTACGTCCAAGCCGCTATCATCAGCATGACCGCCTTCTTCGATCCCGCCGACCTCGGCAAAACCATTGACCTTAGCTCTTCCAATCCCGGAAGCGACTACAACCTTTATGCGTCCAGCCTCGACCAGATAGGACTCTACTTCCACCAAAGCTACTGGAGCGAAGAAGGCATCAAATCCTTCTACGGAGAGCGTGTAACGGATCCCAGCCAGATGGCATCTGCCCCGCTTTTTAGCAAAGGCACCCTTCGTCTCAGTGAGGACGAGATGGCCATCACCGTTAGCGTGAAAGGCACCCTGACAGACGGACGCTCTGTCGGCATGCAGATACGTGCCGACAAAGCCACCATTATCAACAATGACGAGGAAAACAAATAATCCAGAGTATATCGCTACAAACCATTTCGACGGGGAACCCCTCATCAACAGAGCGGGTTCCCCGTTGTTTTATTCATAACCATCAAACACAAATCCATAAAACCAAATCGGTTATTAGATAATTGGTATCCAGAGAAACTTCTACCAATGAACGATAGCAACCTTTATAGCAACATTTTCTTGCAGTCGCTTCGCGAGATATCTTTCAAATCCTTTTTTGCAAGAGAAAACGAACAGGGCTGACATATTGGTGTCAGCCCTGTTCGTTTTACTTCCACACTATATATCTCATCCTGCCATTATAAAGGCATTTTTTTTTGAATCTACAGCTGTGTAAGCATTCCCGTTGGATTGTCTTTTACAGATTGCTTCATCCGCAGAACCATGCTACTTATGTAAGCCATAGTGGTAGGCTATTCGAAGACCGATCTCATAGTATCCCATCTTGTCCACATGAGTTGTGGCGGATGGCTGATTGACGCTTATCTGTCCGTTTTCTAAACGGAACGACTGGTCACCGCCCTCTGGCTTCGAATTCAATCCACCGTAGCGGCCAAAGATGCCAAGCGAAACGGCATTCTGGTCGTCGAAGCGGAAACGATATCCTAATTCTCCACCTACGAGTATATAGACGGGCCATGTGAGGTCGCGATTTTGGAAGATGTTGCCCGTCTTGCTGTCCTTCAGCGTCAGCGGAACGGGAGTAGGCATCGTGACACCCATACTTGCAACCTGCTCCAGCGCATAGCTGTTGGTCGAATATCCGTACTCGGAATAATTGGTTACTGCTACGGACAGTGACGCACCCACATTGCAGTAGAAATCACTTAATTTTAACGCTATGCGTACGGGTATTTGGGCAAAAGTCATGGCCTTGGTCTCACTGGACTGTGTGGCAGAGACATTCACCACCACCTGCTGATTGCCAAGACCTGTGACAGGCAATATGCCTCGCACATCCTCATCAAAAGAGCCACTCTCTTGATTCGTTGTTAAATAGGCAATCTTCAATCCTGCCATGAGGCCTATGTTCTTGTTGAACCAATAGGTGTAGTCGGCGCCGAACCCAAAGCTGTAGCCGAGTTTACTCTCCCAGTCGATATCGCCGTCGAAAGGCATTTCTGCCACCGCGGGTCCATAGACAGAGACCGACAACTCGCCGCGATAGTTACGGCCTTTTGTCTCAGCACTTTGAGCGTGCAATGATCCTACCGATAGAAGTACGGCAGCCATGAAGGCTATTATACATTGTTTCTTAGTCATCTTATTACTTTAATTAACGTTGTTTAGTTTCATGTAGTCGTTTTATTCGCTTGATTGTATTTGGTTCGTAGGGACTCACGACCTTCGGCTCTCGTCTCACCCTACGAGCCAGCACATCTGGATTCGGCTTATCGGAAACGTTATGTTTAATCGGAGTACCCTAAATAGTCAGAGTACTCCGATTCCATCCTGTTCACTTTATCTTACTACCAAGCGTTTAGTCGCCACTCTGCCATCTTTCAGGCACAGGCGAAGCATATAGATACCAGCGTTCAAATCAGACTCAAAGCTGCCATTGAGTGTCTGTTCTATGGCCTTGCGTCCCGTGGCATCGAACACCGTCAGTCTGGCTCCTTGCAGGTCAGCATTGCCTTCGACACTGATGTTCACACGCTGTCCACGGATTACGGGATTAGGCATCACGCTTAAGTTCAAGGTCTCAACACCGTCGATACCCGTGGTACCAAAGCACAGTTCGTTGCTCTTGGCCCAGTAGTGGGTATCCGCACTGGTCGAGATTTCAAGGTAGTAGCAGCCGTTGAGCATTGCACCGCCTTCATCATAGCTATCAGCCTCGATGCCTTCCTTCACAATCTTTCCATCCTTATACCAACGGTAGTAGATGTAGTCGATGCGCTCAGTAGCCTCGTCGGCAAAGTGATTGACCAACAACATCACATCCATCAGGCTATAGATAACCGGTATGGGTGTTGCAGACGATGCTATGGAAACGGTCAGCGTGATGTTGCTGTCGCAACCTTGATAGGTCGTGATGGTGCGGTGATAGACACCATTTTCAGTGAATGTCTCTTCATAGTTTTCGCCCTGGCCCCAGGTATAGCTACCCGTGCCTTGTGCGTTGAAGGAGTAGTCGTGATGGTAGTTCACCGTCAAGAAAAGCGTAACCACGCTGTCGCAGCCATACTGGTTGGCACCTACAAAGGTGTGCGTCAGCGTCTCGGTGCTGGCGGTGATGTTCTCATGCTCATACCAGTCAAAACGGTCGCACGCCACGGCGGTGGTGTCGCCCGTAGTCTGATGGTTCACAGTGAGGTGCAGCGTAACCACGCTGTCACAGCCGGCGGCGTTGGCACCCGCGAAGGTGTGCGTCAGCGTCTCGGTGCTGGCAGTGATGTTCTCATGCTCGTACCAGTCAAAACGGTCGCACTCCACAGCGGTGGTGTCGCCCGTGGTTTGATGGTTCACAGTGAGGTGCAGCATAACCACGCTGTCGCAGCCTGCGGCGTTGGCACCTGCGAAGGTGTGCGTCAGCGTCTCGGTGCTGGCGGTGATGTTCTCATGCTCATACCAGTCAAA
>JAFUVR010000009.1 GCA_017477485.1 Bacteroidales bacterium
AATGAACGTTTTCGATAAGCCAAATCCAGACGAGCTTGCTCGTATGGTGAGGCGAGAAAACGTGGTTGCGAAGAAACCAACGTTTTCGATAAGCCGAGAGCAATGGAAACTTGCTTACATTGCCGAGGCGAGAACCGAAGGTCGTGAGCACCTTTGAATTAAATGTTCTGAAGCGAAAAAAACGGCTAAATAAAATTGAATGTTACTTATGAAAAAACAAGAATGGTTCAGACGCGACGAATGGTCTGATGAAATTGAACAGGATTTCCTAAAAAGAGTCAGAAAAGCGAAACTAAAATGGAGCGACTCTTATGCCAGCCAATTTATTCGAATCCAGGCAGATCAGTTTCTTGATAAGGGAGAGCCTTATGTGCAAACTGCACTTCATCTGTTTGATATTCTTTTTACTGAGTTTCCCAACGAATACAACGAAGTGATGCATGGTCATTATTTTATAGGAGACTACTATTTTCAAATAGGCGATTACGCAAAGGCCCGTGAACAATACGATATTGTGCGAAAGCATAATGTTACCCATGAGCCTCAATTAGAGGCAGAAATTAATATGTGTATAGTGGCTGTAATCATAGAGACCCACCTGATCGAAGAGTTAGACTATGCTCAATGGTTAATGGAAGAAGCCTTATCATCTCACATGCTCTTCCTTCAATCAGATGTGGATAGGTTTAACGACCTGCAAAAAAGACTTTTCGACATGCGGGACAAGGCCATGGACGATGGGACATACAAGTCCTCAACCCAGGTCATGCATCCCGTCAGTCTGGAAGCCATACGCCGTGATGTGGAATTCTGGGAATATCGAAGGAGAGATTATCCAGCCAAACAGAAACAGAAATCTGTGAAATCTCGGGATTCGGAAAAAAAAGAATCCAAGAAGGAAAAAAAAGATGCGGGGAAGCGTGGTTTCTTCTTCGGTCTGTTACATAGAAAAAACAAATGAGTCGACCACTAATACTGTCATTGTCGTTGTCCATCGGAAGGTTTTTCGGACGAATAGCCTTGATGCTCACTGCTGACCTTGTGCGGTTTCGGTTTTTGGGCTTATCTTTGCATATTCCTAATAGTGAAACAACTTGGGAACAAAAAACTCTTTCCACATGAAGTACATTCTTTCTATTTCGCTTATGATGCTTGTCTCTGTCCTTGGGCAGGCACAAGAATCCCAGTGGTCGTTCCATCTTGGCACTAATTCGGCCATAGGCCATTTCGGGCAGTCGTCATCTGCCGACCAAGACTGGGCATTGGTTTCCAACAGCGACAAGGCGGGATTCGGAATAGGAGGCGATGCCGGAGCTCTGTTCCGGCGCTCTATTTCTGATGACTATTATTTCGACTTGCTTTTTGGTGCCAATTTCATTATCTCGATGCCCAACGCTGATATCCTGAGGAGCTCGTCCAGCTTTATCAAGGAATCCAAGAAGTATGGTATGTCCGTAACTATGAAAAATGCTCATTTCATCAGCATTCCGCTGCTGATAGGCATACGTTATCATATCCCGCTGGAATTTCTGTCCCGCCTCTATGTCGATCTGCAAGCGGGAGGTGCACTCAATGTCGTGACGACACGTCATAGCGAAATTCTCGGCTCCCCGAAGCCGGTCATTAATATTCTTGGCATGTCGGTCTACGACTATGTGTATACCGATCGCTTCGATCCCTCTATTGCGTGGGCCTTTCGTTTTGCCTTAGGTGCGGAATTTGGGGAGCATTGGGTGATGGATCTTTCCCTGTTTTATGCCAGTCCCTATAGGATTGAAGGGACTGAGGAATTTGAAATAGGCACCTCGCCCAATGCTTCTTCGCGCTCCAAAGGCAGTGTGGATTATTTCGGTGCGAGGATAACGCCCATGATTCTCTCGCTGCGCATAGGATATCAGCTGAATCCTGTTCCGCAAAGCAATAAGATATCCATCCCAGCCCCTACGAACAGGAGGAACAGCCTCAAGGCCCGACGACTATGACGATGGCTCACGGGTTGTTATTTGCTTGAATCCGCGCTTTTTCACAGCTGGCAGTCAGTCAGTCAGATTGTCCCCATGCAGCATGATTGTTTGGATTTATGGGGCAAGGCCGTCGCGCTGTTGTTCGGTTGGGTAATCCCAATGGGGCGGCAATGATGGTGGTATGGCGGAATATCTGACGGCTTGCTCGCACATGTTGGCAGCTGTCCGCTGCGAATCCTCTGCAATTCCCAAATCTTTTTAGTAATTTTGCAACTCGTTAATCAAAACACTCTCAGCCTATGCTAAGTTCTGTCGTAGACCGCCTCTATGAGCAGTATCGCCAGTCTCGCTGCGTGACGACCGACACCCGTCAGGTGCGTCCGGGATGCATTTTTTTCGCTTTTAAGGGAGCCTCTTTCGATGGCAATGCACTGGCTCTTGACGCACTCGAGAAAGGCGCCGCCCTATGTGTGGTGAGCAATCCGACCTATGCTACTGATGACCGCTGTATCCTTGTAGATGACGTGCTGAAAACGCTCCAGGCCCTTGCACTACGCCACCGCCAGGAACTCTCCATCCCCGTGGTCGGCATCACGGGCACCAACGGCAAGACGACCACTAAGGAGTTGGTGCGGCAGGTGCTCTCCATGCGCTATAGGGTGCATGCTACCCCCGCCAACCACAACAACCATCTCGGTCTGCCCCTTACCATATTGTCCACGCCGACAGATGCCGAAATCCTTGTCGTCGAGATGGGGGCTAACCACCCGGGCGAGATTGCCGACCTCTGTGCTATCGCGCTCCCTACCTGTGGGCTTATCACCAACGTTGGCATTGCCCACATTGAGGGCTTTGGCTCTTTTGAAGGAGTGGTGCACACCAAGACCGAGCTTTATCGCCATCTTGCTTATGTCGGCGGCACTATCTTTGTCAATGCCGACAACGAGCGTCTGATGCGGGAAGCCGACCGTGTGTGCACTATGCCCGAAGTGGCCTCGCCGGTGCCGGGCTACCTGCCGTCCTATCCCATTGCCGATTTCTCCAACGCCGGCACCTCCGTAGGGCTCTACACCTATGGCAGGTCGGAGCAGGCCGATGTCAAAGGCTCACTCATGGAGTCGGACCCCTACATGCGTTTCTATATCGAGAACGACGACACGGTCTACACCATCCGCACCCACCTCTTGGGCGACTACAACTATGACAATGCTATGGCCGCTGCCGCCGTGGGACGCTTCTTCAACGTCGATCCCTTCGACATTAAGCAGGCCCTCGAAGACTATCAGCCGTCAAACAACCGTTCGCAGGTCAAGCAGACAGCGCGCAACACTCTCTTTCTCGACTGTTACAATGCCAACCCGTCCAGCATGGCGGTGGCTATAGAGAATTTCCAGCATGTCCATGCCGACCACAAGGCTGTCATTCTCGGGCAGATGGGCGAGCTTGGTGCTGTGTCGCATGCCGAGCATCAACGCATCGTGCAGAAACTTGCCGAGAGCCATCTCGACGACGTCATCCTCGTGGGGGACGAGTTCCGTTTTGTCCTTTCCAGTCCCGAATACAGTGGGATGCGCTGGTTTGAATCCTCCGAGGCGCTCATTGACCACCTCGCCCTCAGTCCTATAGAGGGCAAGACCATCCTTGTCAAAGGCTCTAACACCAACCACCTATGGCAACTTGAGCAGTATCTGTAGTCGTTCTATCAGGTCTGGAAACGGTTTTATTATCAACGAATTATCAAAATATCCTATATCGTGAAACACCTATTCGTCATCCTTGCCACACTGATGATATCCTCTTTGGCTGTGGCAAAAAGTGCCCCTTCGCATCTTCCCTTCGCCGATAGTTCGACACATCTATATGTCGTGCGACCTACGGACTCGCTCTACCTCAACTTCTACACCCCGCGAACCCCCCGTGCGGACCATGCCACCGTCGTCTACCTCTACGGCGGTGCCTTCATCAATGGCGATCGCAACGACCGTCAGACCCGTCTTGACGCACAGGCTCTTCTCAATGCCGGCTTTGCCGTGGCGGCAGTCGACTATCGTAAGTATTTTGGCACCCTCAATTTCGATAGCGTGCCCAAGACCAAGATGCTTAACCACATGGATACCGCCTTTTCGCAGGCGGCTTCTGACTGTGCGGCGGCTATAGCCTATCTTGCGGCCCATGCCAAGCAGCTCGGCATCGACACGTCTCGCATCATCCTTGCCGGCAGCAGCGCCGGAGCCATCTCGGTGCTCCAACTCGACTTTGCCCGCGCCAATGGCCTTCCTGTCGCACGTGAGCTTCCCAGCGGCTGGCGGCCGGCAGCCATAGCAGCCTATGCCGGTGCCATCTTCAACCACCACGGCCCACTCGCCTATGCCATTCCGCCGGCCCCGACGGCATTCTTTTATGGCGAGACCGACCGTGTCGTGCCCTTCGGCTTCATCTCGCTGCTCTCCGCCCGCTATGGCGGCGGCGAATGCCTCTCCTCGGTATTCCACGACAACAAGTATGTCTATTGGACCTTCCGCTATCCGGGCCATGGTCACGAGGTGTGTGGCTATCTCCACCGCACCATCCCAGAGTTCACGGCGTTTGCTGATGCCGTTCTTGCGGGACGCCACATCCACTACAACACCGAGTGTGCCGCCGACGAGTTCAAGATAACTCCCGCTTCCAAGTATACGCTCATGCAGCTTCTCCGGAATGATAGTCAGGTTGAAGGTCTCTTCGATGACGATCGCCAACAGAAGTAGCGGTCGCAAGGGGGTGGGGTTGAGCCGCGACAAGCTGCTATATGCGCAATGAAACGGTGTGCCGGAGCGACAGGCTGTGGCCAGCACGGCTGAAATAACGTAAACGGCTAAACTGAAACTGAACGTTTTCGACAAGCCGAATCCAGACGAGCTTGCTCGTATGGTGAGGCGAGAACCGAAGGTCGTGAGCACCTTTGAGTCAAATACAATCAAGCGAACAAAACGACTAAATGGAATTGAACGTTTTCGATGCGAGGTGCGTGTTCTGAGGGATAAGCACCTCGCTTTTTTTTGTTCCTTAATCGTCGGTGCGTCTGATATCCATGGCATCACGCAGTCCGTTACCCAACAGCATGAAGGCCAATACAAGCAACATGATAGCCACGCCCGGGATGAAGGCCAGGTAGGCACTGTCGAGCAGGATGTAGCCGTAGTTTTCTTTCACCATGCTGCCCCACGAGGGCATGGGGGGCTGCACGCCGATGCCGAGGAAACTCAATCCCGCCTCAAGCAGGATGGCGGTGGCAAAGTTGGAGGCAGCGATGACGATGATGGCTCCCGTGGTGTTGGGAAGGATGTGGTGCACGATGGTGCGGAAATGGCTATAGCCGAGGGCGTGGGCAGCCTCTACAAATTCCTTCTCTTTGAGCGAGAGCACCTGGCCGCGCACTACGCGGGCCACGTCGACCCATATCGTGAGGCCCACGGCAATGAACACCTGCCAGAAGCCTTTGCCAAGGGCGAAAGTGATGGCAATGACGAGCAGCACCGTGGGTATCGACCACACCACGTTGATGAGCCACACGATGAGGTTGTCCACCCAGCCGCCAAAATAGCCGGCCATGGCGCCCAGCGTGATGCCTATCAGTAGTGCTATGGCTATGGCGATGAAACCTACAGACAGGCTGACGCGTCCGCCTATCATAATCTGGCTCAGCACGTCGCGGCCGTAGCCGTCGGTGCCTAAGACGAAGGTGCGGGTCTCTATCTTCACCACTTGGCTGCGCGCAAAGCGTCGTGTCTCGCCATCGTTGGGCACCGAGCCTGTGAATGTCTCGGCCACGAGCGTGTCGCCCTCATAGTGGTGGCTGTAGATGGGAATGGCGGTATAGGGCAGCGGGGCGCCGTGAATCATGCGGCCAATCAGCGACGGACGCTCTGGCGCGGGGGCACCCGCCTCGTGTACGCAGAGGAAGGTGGCACGGCTCATGGGCTTCTGTGTGGCCAATTCCAGATACTGCTGGTTGCAGTAGGGCGTAGGGTCGGGGGTGATCAGATAGCCCAGCACGGCCACTACGGCAAAGAGCACGATGACTCCCATGCTTATCATTGCCAATACGTTGTGGCGCAGCCGCTGCCACACCATGTGGCTTACCGACAGGCCTGCTGCCTCTTCGGCTATTCCGTGTTTGCTTTTGCTAAATAGGTCGGCCAGTCTCATGGTTGTCTCTTTTTAGCCATTCTCATTGCTATGGGATCGTTGCCGTCATGCCGACAGTTGTTGCACGAGGGCGCACGCTTCTGCCTTATCGTTATAAGGGTCCAATTGCATTAGGCTGTTTTGTCCGCTTGATTGTATTTGACTCAAAGGTGCTCACGACCTTTGGTTCTCGCCTCGGCAATGGAAACTTGCTTCCATTGCCGAGGCTTATCGAAAACGTTTTTTTTTTGTGAGGGTTTGCCGGGCTCCTACATCAGTCCGAGTTCCAGTTTCACCTCGTCGCTCAGATTCACATAGTCCCAAGGTGGATTGAAGGTCAGCTCTACCTCCACCGACTTCACCTCCTTGATGCCTCGGATCATCGATTTCACCTCTTGAAACATGTATTCGGCTTCCGGACAGTCGGGGGCCGTCATGGTCATGAGGACCTTGACGTTGTTCTCTGCGTCAATGTCGATGTTGTAGATCAATCCCAAGTCGTAGATGTTGACGGGGATTTCGGGGTCATAGATGTTGCGTAGACAGGCTATGATGCGCTCTTTCAACTCCTCGGGAGTTGTTGTATTTTCGGGCTTGCTTTTACTAAATAGCGACATGATGGGCAATTGTTTGTCGAATTGTTGGGAATGATGCGCTCTAATATGATGGGTCGCTTACGGTGGTTTGTCCCTCTTGGCTCGGTTGTAGGACAGGCGGGGACTTTGGTCGGTCTATCGGAAGCGACAACGTGTTTCTCGTGGCATCTATTCGGGCTTGACGGAGAAGGCTATGGCGTACATCTTGATTTGTTTCAGCATCGATGTCAGCCCGTTGGAGCGGGTAGGGGAGAGGTGTTCCTTGAGCCCTATCTCGTCGATGAAATGGATGTCGGCCTCGTTGATGTCGGAGGGTGTCTGGCCGTTGAACACACGGATGAGCAGGCTGATGATGCCTTTGGTGATGACGGCGTCGCTGTCGGCCTTGAACCACAGGCGTCCGTCTCGCATCTCGCAGCTTAGCCACACGCGAGACTGGCATCCCTTGATCAGGTTGCTCTCTGTCTTGTCTTTCTCTTCTATCGTGGGACATTCGTGTCCGAGGTCGATGATGTAGGCATATTTGTCGAGCCATTCGTCGAAGGCCGAAAACTCTTCGATAATCTGTTGCTCTATTTCTTGTATGGTCATAGTGTGTTAGGGAGTGTGTTATGGTGGGTGTTGTGTTCTGTTGCTGCGGAGTGTCGAATCGTCCCCGTCCGTTCTCGGGCTCTCTGCTACTTGGGTGCATTGCGGACAAGGAACACCGAGGCGATGCCAAACACCATCTGTGGCATCAGCACGGCCCAGACGGGGGGCAGGTTGCCATTGGTGGCGAAGACGGTGGTGATTTTCATGAACACCACAAATCCAAATGCCAGTGCGATGCCTATGGCAAGATGCATCCCTATGCCGCCACGCGTCTTTCGCGACGAGACCGCCACGCCGATGATGGTCATGATGATGATGGCCAGCGGGTTGAAGAGCCTTTGGTTGAGCTCTATCTGTGCCATGATGACGTTCTTGCTGCCGCGCATCTTCTCCCGCTGTATGTGGTGGTAGAGGTCTATGGAGTTCATCGTCTCTATGGGCTGCGGCTTCTGGTTGAAGTCGGCGGGCGTCAGGCCGAGGTCGATGGTGTTGATGGATTTGTGTGTCAGCACTTCATGGGTGCCCTTGATGCTGCGGTGGAAATAGCCGAAGCAGCGCCACTGGCCCGTCGTGGTGTCGTAGGTGATGTTGTCGATGGCCAGGCGTTCCACCAGCCGTCGCTGGTCGTCGTAGGTGTCGCGTCGGAACTTGAAGGCGGTATTGTTGCGCACATCGAAGTTGTCGGCATACACCTGAACCCCCACGCGCTGCTGGAAATGGATATTGTTGTAGAAACTCTCGCTGCGCGTGTGGATATATTTCTTGTCGAATTCTATGACATGGCGGTTGCTGATAGGCAGTACGAAGTTGCTCATCACGAAGACGATGGCGGCAATGATGAGCGACCCGTGGAGAAAGGGCCTCATCATCCGTCGGTAGCTGATGCCGCTCCCAAGGATGGCTATGATTTCGGTGTTGCCGGCCAGCTTCGAGGTGAAGAATATCACCGAGATGAAGATGAACAGCGCACTGTAGAGGTTGATGAAGCCGGGGATGAAGTTGAGGTAATACTCGAATGCTATATCGCTCAGGGGCGCATGTGCTCCAAGAAAGTCGTCCAGCTTCTCCGACACGTCGAAGGTGATGACTATTACGATGATGAGCGTCATCGCCATCAAGAAAGTTACCAGATATTTCTGTAGGATATACTGGTCTATCTTTTTATAATGTATTATGGGGGAGAGTCTGCGGATGACGTGTATTCTTTTGGCTGTTATGGATATAGGGTGTGTCCTCGCGCTGTCAAGGGCCCTACAAAAATAGGATTTTTTGTCGATTTTTTGCACTCTTGTCGTTGTCATGCCTCTCATTGCTGTTATTTATTCGTACTTTTGCAGTCGCTAAGGGGTCAGAGGCCATGCCGTGGATGACGTCTTTCACGAGTGGTTCAACTGATTGGCTCATATAGCTCTAACAATATATCCGAAACTCATAAAGATTGCTCAGCATGGATAGGAATAAGCATCCCCGATATGTGACGGCTGAAGAGGCTGTGGCTGTCGTCCGCTCTGGCGACCACCTGCATTTCAGTTCTGTGGCCACCTCGCCGCAATGTCTGATAGAGGCCCTCTGTGCCCGCGGACGCCGCGGCGAGCTGCACAATGTGGTCATCCACCATCTCCACACCGAAGGTCCGGCTCCCTATGTGGAGCCAGAGTTTGAAGGCGTCTTCCAACATGACGGGTTCTTCATCGGTGCCAATGTCCGCAAGGGCGTCAACAGCGGCTATGCCGACTATATCCCTGTCTTTCTGGGCGAGATACCTACGCTCTATCGGCAGGGCGTGATTCCCTGCGACGTGGCCATGATACAGGTGTCGTTGCCCAACGACGACGGCATGGTATCGATGGGCAGCTCGGTCGATGCCACCCTCGCCGCCATCGAGCGTGCACGCACGGTGGTGGCTGTGGTCAACGCCAAGATGCCCTTCACCTATGGCGACTCCGTCATCCCGCTGTCCGCTATTGACCTCGTGGTGCGTGACGACCGTCCGTTGCCGATAGTCTCCATGGCCGCACCCACCGAGCAAGACAGAGCCATCGGACGCTATTGTGCCGAACTTATCGACGATGGCGCCTGCCTGCAGATGGGCATCGGCAGCCTGCCCAATGCCGTGCTGGCCTGCCTCACCAACCATAAGAACCTGGGCATCCAGACCGAGATGTTCTCCGACGGCATACTCCCGCTGGTCGAGCAGGGCGTTATCACCGGCAGCAACAAGGCCCTCGACAAGGGCAAGATTGTATCTACTTTCGTCATGGGCTCGCAACGGGTCTATGACTTTCTCGACCACAACCCGCAGGTGCTCATGAAAGAGGTCTCCTATACCAACGACCCCTTCGTCATAGCCCGCCAGCCCCGCATGGTGGCTATCAATAGCGGGTTGCAGATCGACCTCACGGGCCAGGTGTGTGCCGACTCCATCGGCACACGCATCTATTCCGGCGTCGGCGGACAGATAGATTTCGTCTATGGCGCCTCGAGGTCCCACGAGGGCAAAAGCATCATCGCCATGCCATCGATGACGCTGAAGGGTATCAGCAAAGTGGTGCCCACCCTCACCGAAGGCGCCGGCGTGGTGACCACACGGGCCCACGTCCATTGGTTCGTCACCGAATATGGTGCCGTCAACCTCTTCGGCCAGTCTTGCAGCAACGGGCCCGTCTCATCATCTCCGTGGCGCATCCGTCAGTGCGCGAACAACTTGACAGGGCCGCTTTCGAACGCTTCGGGTCTCATTTTCACTTCGTGGGTTGAGTGTTGAAAAGTTTTTTTACCCTATAGGATTTGCTAATTGCGAAAAAGTATTAATTTAGCACTCCAAAAGATTGTTGTAGGAGCAATCTTGCTTTCTTGCTAAATAATTAAAAAATAATAATATGGAAGTCAAGAAAAATCCAAAGGCCGACCTTGAAAACAAGAAAGGCCTCTTCCTCGAGATAGGCTTGGTGGCCACGTTGGCCGTCTGTCTCCTTGCCTTCAACTGGAAGAACTATGACAACGAGAAGGTCGAGATTTCGCAGCGTACTGCCGTCGACGAGATCGAGGATGTCATTATCCAAACATCGGAAGACACCCCCCCTCCTCCTCCTCCCGAACAGCCCGAGGTTACCACCGAGCTGACCGTTGTGGAAGATGACGCTGTCATCGAACACGAACTCGGTATTGTCGATATGGGCGACAACCAGAACAAGGCTCAGGAAGAGATTGTCCCCGTCGTTGTTGAAGAAGAGGTCGAAGAGGTCGAAGAAGAAATCTTCACCGTCGTGGAGAACGACCTCGAGTTCCCCGGCGGCATGGAGGCTCTCTACAAATACCTCGGCACCAGCATCAAGTATCCCACCCTTGCCAAGGAAAACAACATCACGGGCAAGGTCTATGTAACCTTCGTCGTTGAGAAGGACGGCTCTATCGCCAACCCCCGTGTGCTTCGCGATATCGGAGGCGGATGCGGCCAGGAGGCTATCCGCGTGGTCAAGGCCATGCCCAAGTGGAAGCCCGGCAAGCAGCGTGGCAAGGCTGTGCGTGTGCAGTTCAACCTCCCTGTCTCTTTCCAACTTCAATAGTCAAGTGCTATCGAATCGTGGAAGACTCTTAACCTCTAATGAGTTCAAACCCTTAAGGACTGTCGGCGTTCCTGACAGTCCTTTTTTTTTGACTTATTGCGTCAGGTCGTCGCAACCCTGATGCTGACGTCGCTGAAACTATTCTGTAATGATAGCTGTCAACAACCTCTCGGTGCAGTTCACTGGCACCAATCTCTTTGACCACGTAACTTTCAATATCAACGACCGCGACCGCATAGGTCTCGTGGGGAAGAACGGCGCCGGCAAGTCCACCCTTCTCAAAATCCTCTGTGGCCGACAGGAGCCCGAGTCGGGCACCATCGTCATCGCCTCTGGCCAGACGGTGGGCTATCTGCCTCAGGAAATGGTGCCCGATACCGTAGGCACCGTCATCGACGAGACCCTGACGGCCTTCAGCGAGATTGACCAACTCGAAGCCGAACTCAACCGTCTGACGCAACAGATTGCCGACCGCACCGATTACGAGAGCGCCGACTATGCTCGTATTCTCAACCGCCACACCGATATCGTGGAGCAGATCAACCTCATGGGGGGCAACAGCCGCCGCGAACAGGCCGAGAAGATACTCCTCGGTCTCGGTTTCCGCCGCGACGACATGCAGCGTCTCGTGGCCGAGTTCAGCGGCGGGTGGCAGATGCGGGTCGAACTGGCCAAGCTATTGCTCCGCAAACCCGATTTTCTCCTCCTCGACGAGCCCACCAACCACCTTGACATTGAGTCTATCCAATGGCTCGAAAACTATCTGTCCACCTATCTCGGTGCCGTGGTTCTCGTCTCGCACGACCGCACGTTCCTCGACAATATCACCCATCGCACCATCGAGATTACCGCCGGACGTATCTACGACTACAAGTGCTCCTATTCGGAGTACGTGGTGCAGATGCAGGAACGACGGGCATCGCAGATGGCTCAGCTCACAGCCCAGCAACGTCAGGTGGCCCAGATAGAGGCCTTCATCGAACGCTTCCGCTACAAGGCCACCAAGTCTAAGCAGGTGCAATCGCGCATCAAGATGCTTGACCGTATGGAGGCCATTCAGGTTGATGAGGTCTCTACCGAGAGTATCCATTTCTCGTTCCCTCCCGCACCCCATAGCGGCAAGATGGTCGTCGAGACCGAGCACCTTGGCAAGGCCTATGGCAACCATCAGGTCTTCGACAATGTCGACATGCGTATCCTCGCCAAGAGCAAGGTGGCTTTTGTGGGCCGCAATGGAGAGGGCAAATCCACGATGGCCAAAATCATCGTGGGCGACCTGCGTGACTTTACGGGCGTCTACAAGCCCGGCCACCAGGTGCAGATTGGCTATTATGCGCAAAATCAGGCTGCCATGCTCGATGGCGAGAAGACGGTGTTTCAGACTATCGACGATGTGGCCATAGGCGATATCCGTCCCAAGATACGCAATATCCTCGGCAGCTTCCTCTTCGACAGCGACGACATTGACAAGAAAGTCAAAGTCCTTTCCGGTGGCGAGAAGGCCCGGCTGGCCTTGGCCAAACTGCTGCTGGTGCCGTCCAACCTGTTGGTGCTCGACGAGCCGACCAACCATCTTGACATGGACTCCAAGGACATCCTCAAGAACGCGCTCCTTCAGTATGATGGCACCCTCATCATTGTCTCTCACGACCGCGACTTTCTGCAGGGCCTCACCGATACGCTCTATGAGTTTCGCGATGGCGAGGTGCACGAGTTCAAGGGTGATATATTTGAGTTTCTTGACTATCGCAAATTGCAGAGCCTTAAAGAACTCGATGCGAAAAAGAAGACGGATGAGGTCAAGATGAACCCGTCGGCAGGCGCACCGGCTGTCTCATCGGGCAAGGAAAGCTATCAGCAGTCGAAAGAGCGTGAGCGTGAGATGCGTAAGCGTCGCAGTGCCGTGGAAAAGATTGAACAGGAAATCGCCGTCCTCGAAGCTAAGATTGCCGAACAAGAGGCAGTCCTCGCCAGTGGCGAAGCCCAGCCCGCCGATTTCTACAGCGGCTATGAGGCGTTGAAACGCCAGCTGGACGAGCGTATGCTGGACTGGGAAGTGGCTGTGGAACAGCTAGATATGTAGTTTTTTTTCTTTCAGAAATGCCAGCTGTAGTCTCAAAAAACGGCGATGAGCAATGATATGCGTTGCTGTTATTTGCAGTAGGGCGACATGGCGGTCGTACCTGTCTATTTACTCTTCAGTGATAGGTTCTGCTCCTTTTTTGCAGTAGGTCGACATGATGGTGTGCTTGCTGGCGCCTTTGTAATAGCCTCTCGTATGGGGTACAACATCACCCCGTGTAGGTTGACATGATGGTATGCTTGCTGGCGCCTTTGTTCTGCTCCGTAAAGACATGGAGATGCCTATTGAGGAGTGTCCTATTCTATGGCCTGATTGCGGTCTGCGAGCAGATGTTTGATGGCGCAGCGTATGGCGGGTGTTTTGTGCTCTTCGGCTATGCCCTGCAGGGTGCGCAGCAGTTCGCCTTGCAGGTCGGGGTAGGGGAGGCATAGTTTGCTGGCTATCTTGATACACACGGAGCGGATGCCTATAGAGGTGTCGGGGTGGGTGATTCGGCTAAGGCAGAAGTCCAGTAGTGCGATGGTGTTGCTCTCGTTGACCATGGCATCCTCGATGCTGTCGGAGCGCATCGCTATGTTGTGGCTATCTGTGTTCCTCACCGCCTTATTGCCATCGGTGGACCTCGCTGCTTCGTCGTTGTCGTCGTTGGGAATCGACAGGGGCTGACGTGCTATGAGGGTGAGGAGCAGCCGACATTGGGCCTCGCTGGAACTGTGCAGGGCCTTGTCGATAAGTGCCGGCTGGCACGATAGGAGCCATCCCTTCCACGTTGCCGGCAGGTGTGTCATCAGCCATGCCGCATTGTCGCTGGTGCGACGGTCGGGGTCGCTGAGTAAGTGGCATAGTTGCCCGATCATAGCGTCGTCGGCGGAAGCCACAAGGCGTTCAATGTCGGCTTTGCCTATCCGCTGTCCGAGTTGCCGTCGCAGGTCTGTGGCGGTGTCTTCCTTCATGTCAGCAGCAGGGTCGTTGAGGTATGTTATTTTGTTTTGGCCTTGTCGGCAGTGGCTTTACGGTGCCGTTTGACCGATGACGTTTTTTTGGTTTTCTCCTGTGTCTTTTTCTTTCCGTTGCCGTCGGTCTGTCGGCGTCGGCCCTCCTCGCCGCGACGTCGTTCGCGGTGGTTTTGTATGACGAGGTCGTTGTCGTCGGTCTCGTCGATCAGTTCAAAGTCGATTTGCTTCTTCAGCATATCGACGCCCTTGACCCTGATGCGTACGGGGTCGCCCAGTTTGTAGCATTTGCCGTAGCGACGGCCTATGACCTGGTAGTTGTCCTCGTCGAGCATGTAGAAATCGCCGCGCAGTGACCCTATGGGTATCATGCCCTCGCATTTGCTGCCTTCTATTTCGGCATAGAGGCCCCACTTGCTGACTCCCGATATGAGGGCTGGAAATTCCTGTCCGATCTTGTCGCTCAGGTATTCGGCCTGCTTGTACTTGACGCTGGCCCGTTCGGCATCGGCGGCTTTCTTCTCCATGACGGAGCAGTGTTTGCAGTATTCCTCGTATTCGTCGGCGTTGGCCGAGGGGCCTCCTTCGAGATAGCGCTCCAGCAGGCGGTGCACCATCAGGTCGGGATAGCGCCGGATGGGCGAGGTGAAGTGGGTGTAGAACGGGAAAGCCAGTCCGTAGTGTCCGATGTTCTCGGTGCTGTAGTAGGCTTTGCTCATGGTGCGGATGGCGATGCTGTCAATCATGTATTCTTCGCCGCGTCCGGCAATCTGGGCGAAGAGCGTGTTGTAGGAGTCGGCCAGCTGTTTGCGCGACCCAACCTTCATGGAGAAGCCCAGCTTGCCCACAAATTCCACGAAGGTGTTCAGCTTCTCGGGGTTGGGCTCGTCGTGCACACGATAGACGAAGGTCTTGGCCTGCCGGTTGGTCAGCAGTTTGCCGTTCTTCTCGCTTTTCTTGGCGCCTACATGCTCGGCCACTTTTTTGTTGGCCAGCAGCATGAACTCCTCTATCAGCCAGTTGGCCTCTTTCTGCTCTTTGATGTATACGCCTATGGGTTTGGCGTTCTCGTCGAGTTGGAATTTCACTTCCTGGCTCTCGAAGTTGATGGCGCCATCCTTGTAGCGTTCGCTGCGCAGTAGTGTGGCCAGCTGGTGCAGCTGTAGGATGGCTTGTCCCACGGCGTTGTCGGCGGTGCCACGCTCTATGATTTCTTGAGCTTCTTCGTAGGCCAGGCGCTGGTCGGATTCTATCACTGTCTTGCCGAACCATTGGTTGACCACTTTGGCATGTTTGTCCAGCTCCATGACGGCGCTGAAACAGAGTTTCTCCTCGTTGGGACGCAGCGAGCAGACGTTGTTGCACAGCTTCTCGGGCAGCATGGGGATGGTGCGGTCTACGAGGTAGACGCTGGTGCCGCGCTCATAGGCTTCGCGGTCGATAGCGCTGCCAGGACGCACGTAGTGCGACACGTCGGCGATGTGCACTCCCACCTCGTAGTTGCCGTTGTCCAGCGGGCGGAACGACAGGGCATCGTCAAAGTCCTTGGCGTCGGCAGGGTCGATGGTGAAGGTGGTTATGGAGCGGAAGTCGCGCCGGTGGGCATAGTCTTTTTCCGTGGGCGACTTGATTTTGGCCGCCTCGGCTTCGGCACCCTGCGGAAATTCGAGCGGGAAGTCGTATTCGGCCAGTATCGACTGCATCTCCACGTTGTTGTCGCCCGGACGCCCCAGCCGTTTGACGACACGCCCCACGGGGTTGTTCATGCGCTCTGGCCAGTCGGTCATCTCTACCAGCACCTTCTCGCCATTCTCGGCATCGCCCAGTTCGGTGAGGGGGATGAAGATGTCGACGGGCATCGTGCGGCTGTCGCTCACCATGAAGGCGAAACGTTCCTGCCGTTGGATGACGCCCACGAAACGGCTCTTGGCCCGGCGCAGGATTTCCACCACCTGCCCCTCGGGCTTGCGCATCTTGCGCTGTGGGAACATCATCACCTTCACGGTGTCGCCGTGGAGGGCGTGGTTGGTGTTGTTGGGCGATATTTGGATGTCTTCGCGGCCTTCCTCCTGTGGGATGACGTAGGCTTTGCCGGTCTGCTTCATGTCGATGGTGCCTACCACGTAGTTTTGCGGCAACAGGTCGTCGCTGATGTGGACGGGGTTGATTTTGAAGCGTCCCTTGTGGCTGTCTTCTATGAGGATGTGGTTCTCGGCCATCTCTTGCACCAGCGACATCACCATCTGTCGCGACGCTTTGTCGCGGGCGCCAAGGCGAGAGGCTATCTGCTTGTGGTTGAAGGAGTCGAACGGACTGTTGGCAAATATTTTCAGTATCTGGGTGTTTAGGTTGTCGGTATTCATAAGTATGTGTGTTAGTTGATTGAGTTTGTTTCAGAAGGTTTGGCGTCGGTAAACCCGCTGCGGACAAGGAAAGCCTTGATGTCGGGGTCGCGGCCCATGAAGTCGCGGAACAGCTGGGCGGGATGTACGGTGCCGCCGCGGGAGAGCAGGCGTTGGCGCAGCTCTGTGGCGGTCTGTCGGTTGAAGATGCCCTCCTGCTTGAAACGGCTGAAGACGTCGGCATCCAGCACCTCGGCCCATTTGTATCCGTAGTAGCCCGAGGCGTAGCCGCCCGAGAAGATGTGGGTGAAGGCCGTGCTGGTGTTGCATCCGTCCACGGCAGGCAGCAGCTCCACCATGGCTGTGCGTTCGAGCCGTTCGGCGGGACCTTCGAAATCGGAGGTCAGCGTGTGGAAAGCCATGTCGGTAAGCCCGAGGCTGAGCTGTCGCACGCAGAGGTAGCCCGACAGGAATCGCTCTGCCGCACGCAGCCGCTCGATGTATTCGGCGGGCATCGGAGCGCCGGTGGCATAGTGGCGGGCGAAGGTGTTGAGGAATGCGGGCTCCATCACCCAGTTCTCCATCAACTGCGACGGCAGCTCCACGAAGTCGCGCAGCACATTGGTGCCGCTCTGGCTCTCGTAGCGCACGTCGCTCATCATGCCGTGCATGGCATGGCCGAACTCGTGCATCAGGGTGTTCACTTCGTCAATGGAGAGCAGCGCCGGTTTGTCGCCCACGGGACGCGAGAAGTTGCATACTATCTGTATCAGCGGACGCACCTCGCTGTCCATGTCCCTCCACTGGCCGCGAAACTCGGTCATCCATGCGCCACTGCGCTTCGTGGCTCTCGGGTGCAAGTCCATGTAGAGCACGCCCATGAAACGTTCTCCGTCGTTCACCTCGTAGACCTTGCATTCGTCGTTGTAGACCTCTATTCCATCGGCTTCGCGAAAGGTCAGCCCATAGAGGGTCTCGTAGAGGCCGAAGATGCCTTGTCGCACCTGTTCCAGCGGCAGGTAGGGTCGCAGCAGCTCGCTGTCGAACGAGTATTTGTCTTGTTTGAGTTTCTCGCTGTAGTAGGAGAAATCCCATCGTTGCAGCTCGTAGTCGGCTCCCGCCTGTCGGGCGTACTGCCTCACCTCGTCGAGGTCGCTCTCGGCCACCGGCAGGGCGGCATCCATCAGTCGCTGCATGAACTGTCGCAGGGCGGGCAGCGACTGCACCATGCGTTCGCTCAGCACGTAGTCGCAATAGGTGTCGAACCCCAGCAGGGCAGCCTTCTCGTGGCGCAGGAGTACGATGTGGTGGATGATGTCGTTGTTGTCGGTGTCGCCGCCGTGGTTGCCGCGGCTGTTGTAGGCGCGCCACATCTGCTCACGCAGGTCGCGCCGGTCGGCATACATCATGAATGGTCCGAAGGAAGGATAGGCCAGCGTGAAGACCCATCCTGCCAGGCCGCGCCGCTCGGCCTCTTCGCGGGCGGCTTGGCGTGCACTCTCTGGCAGGCCGCTCAGCGAGGCCTCGTCGGTGAGGTGCAGCTGGAAGGCGTTGTTGTCCGCCAGCACGTTCTGGTTGTATCGCTGGGTCAGGCCGGCCAGCTCTTCCTCGATGGCGGCAAAGCGTTCCCGTTCGGCCGGCGGAAGATTGACGCCGTTGCGTACAAATCCTTTGTAGCTGTCCTCCAGTAGCTTCTGTTGGTCGGGCTCCAGTGCCAGGCTCTCGCGCCGCTGATAGAGCGAGGCCACCCGCTCGAAGAGCTGCTGATTCATGCTCACTTCGGTCTCGAATCTCGACAGTTCCGGCACCACGTCCATCACCACCTGCTGCAATGCCTCGCTGGTGTCGCACTCGTTGAGGTTGAAAAGCAGCCCCGTGATGCGGTCCAGTGTCGTCGTGGCGTGCTCCAGCGCCTCTATGGTGTTGGCAAAGGTGGGGGGCTCTGCATTATGGGCTATG
>JAFUVR010000075.1 GCA_017477485.1 Bacteroidales bacterium
GCCAGTCGGTAGGCGCGTAGGATGCCGAAAGGTTCCACTCGGCCGAGGTCGGGATGCCCAGCCATTGCATCGACAGTCCGAGGTCTACATGACCGTCGCCTTTGTGCGTCAGCAACGGCACGTCGACCATCTGAGGGTGATACACGCTGCATGAGGCCATCAGGCATGCAGCAATGGCCAACAATAGACCACGTCTTTTTATGTGCTTATTCGTCTTGTGTAACATGCTCGTTTTTTGCTTTTTTTATGGTTATATGATGTTTTTTTTCTACCAGAGTATAATCTATTTTATTCGTAATCCTGCCATTGCGGATGTCTAAAAACGATAGTTCATTCCGCACGAGAGGCTCATGCCGCCCACGGCACGGTCTCCGAAAGAGAGCAGCGGAATCTCCCAGCCCAACTGTGCCGTGAATTTCAGGTGCCGGCCGCCAACCCGCAGCATCAGGTGCGACCCCAGCGTCACACACGAGATGTCGTAGCCCACTACCAACGGCGTGGCCAGCAGTCCTGTACGGCCTCTGACGGTGGCTTGCTCCACTCGGAGGCCGTGATGCTCGTCGAGGTGCCCCATGGTGTAGCCCAGGGAGTGTGCCATCCCAATGTCGAACAAGTCCACTATCGAGACCAGCCCGAAGTCGGCCTGTGCAAAGAATCGTCCATAGTAGCCCGTCTCCATGTTGTTGCCGCCAGCAAGCATCGGTATCCTTCTGCCTCCTGGCATCATGCGGGTCTCGTAGCATTCATAGCATGGCTCGTCATATAAGGCGTTGTATGTGTGCATGCGGCCCGCCGCCACACCGCCATAGAACTCCATCACCATCCGCCCATCGGCGGCAGCGTGATAGCGGCCCGCCGCCAGCATGACGTGTCCGTTATGCTCAAAGTCGGTGCCTCCGGCCACCTGTATCGCCACCTCGTCGGTCAGCCCGTATGAAAGCGAGCCATTGAGCGAGGCATAGGAATAGCTATTCAGCGTGCTGATCGAGAGGTCGGCATGTCCGTCGCCTTGGTGTGCGATGAGCGGTATGTCCACCATGGCAGGAGTGTAGGCCCCGCAGGCGGCCATCGTCAGCGCACCACATATCAGGACCGCAAATCGCTTGATGGCGTCCCACACACACGAAATATCTTCCGGCCTATGCTTCATCGGTCTGTCCATTGGTCTATAGGTTGTTGTCTCTTGGCGCTTCCCTCGCACTCGAGGGTCGTCTCATTTCAGAGCACCGCTATCGGCTTTCCGGCCATCGAGGTGCTCTTCATGCCGCTCTCCACGTCGCTCGGCTCAGATGTGCTACCTGGTTTTATTACTTTTTATTGATTCCTATTGATACGTCATGCGAGAGCCGACCCCACCATCGCTTGATTCCTGTATCCATCATCCGCTCCCACAATGCAAAAATACCACAAATTCACCAATCCACCAAATCTACCCCCTCTGCCATCGCCCTCCCCTGCGTGCTATTGCCGCCTTCATATCCCGCGGCCTCTCGTGCCGCAATCGCCCTCAGACATCACTATTGATAACTATGTTAATACTTTTCATCCCCATTTTTTGTGGTGTCAAAAAAAAAAACTATATTTGCAGTCTAAAAGTATGAAAGAAAGCAGATAGGACTATAAATCAAAAAACATTGAACCAACGATTTATACGCCCCTCCCTGCCTCCTCTCATGCCCTTGGCCTTGAAGACTCTAAATTCATAATTATTCATAATCAAAAAAACAAACAAAAATGAGCAACTATCGTATCGAAAGCGACCTGCTGGGCGAAAAACAAGTCCCTGCTGAGGCCCTCTACGGCGTACAGACCGCACGTGCTATTGAAAACTTCAAAATCAGCGGCCACAAGCTGAGCGAGTTCCCCAACTTCATCAAAGGCTTGGCTATCACCAAGAAGGCTGCCGCCATCGGAAACGAGAAGGTCGGTATGATTACCCCCGAGCAGAGCAAGGCTATCCAGGCCGCTTGCGACGACCTGCTCGCCGGCAAGTACCACGAGCATTTCCCCGTCGACATGATCCAGGGCGGTGCCGGTACCTCTACCAACATGAACGCTAACGAGGTTATCGCCAACCTCGCCCTCGAGCGCATGGGCCACGAGCGCGGCGACTATAAATACTGCATGCCCAACGACCATGTCAACGGCTCGCAGTCTACCAACGACGCCTACCCCACCGCCATCCACATGGGCATGTATCTCGAGCACCTCGAGTTCATCCCCCACATGGAGAAACTCGCCGAGTCTCTCGAGAAGAAGGCTAAGGAGTTTGCTCATATCATCAAGATGGGTCGCACCCAGCTCCAGGACGCTGTCCCCATGACGCTCGGTCAGACCTTCGGTGGCTTCGCCGCTACCATCCGCATGGAAATCGAGAACATGAACCATGCTGCTGAAGAGTTCCTCGTCCACAATATGGGTGCCACCGCTATCGGTACCGGCATCTGCGCATGGCCCGGCTACAAAGAGGCTTGCGATGAGGCCCTCCGCAAAATCACCGGTTGGAATGTCCGCCTCGCCGACAACCTCATCGAGGCTACCAGCGCCACCACCTGCATGATCCAGTATCATGGCGCCATGAAACGTCTTGCCCTCAAGCTCAACAAGATCTGCAACGACCTCCGTCTCATGGGTTCCGGTCCCCGTTGCGGCCTCATGGAACTCCACCTCCCCGAGCGTCAGCCCGGTTCGAGCATCATGCCCGGCAAGGTCAACCCCGTTATCCCCGAGGTGATGAACCAGGTCAACTACAAGGTCATCGGCAACGACACCTGCATCGCTATGGGTGCTGACAACGCTCAGCTCGAACTCAACGTCATGGAGCCCGTCATGGCCTACACCCTCTTCGAGAGCATCCCCCTCCTCGCCAACGGTATGGACACCCTCCGCACCCTCTGCATCGATGGCATCGAGGCCAACGAGAAACGTTGCAAGGAACTCGTCGAGAACAGCATCGGCATCGTCACCATGCTCAACCCCTACATCGGCTACAAGCAGTCTACCAAGATCGCTAAGGAGGCTACCCAGACCGGCCGCGGTGTTAAGGAACTTGTCATCGAGCATGGCATCCTCACCGAGGAACAGTACAACAAGATTATGAAACCCGAGAACATGCTTGAGCCTGTTCACGTCCAGATTTAATCTTTTCTGATTCTTTACGTGGCGTGCCGCGTCCTTAAAAACCTGCACGCCACGTTTCTTTTTTTTTGTTTCATTAATCATTTTCCCTATCATGTCTGATGTAATCAAGATAAAAAAAGGTCTTGACTTGCCACTGACGGGTGCCGCCGCCCCTACTATAGGCGACGCTACCAACATCAGGCGATACGCGGTGAAGCCTACCGACTTTGTAGGCCTGATGCCCAAGCTCTTAGTACAAGAAGGGGATTTGGTAAAAACCGGATCACCCTTGTTTTGTGAAAAGAAAGACACTCGCATCTGCTTCACCTCGCCTGTGAACGGTAAGGTCTCCGCTGTCGTCCGTGGCGACAAACGAGCTCTCCTCGCCGTCGTGGTCGAGACCTCCGACGCCGAGAGCAACGAGGAAAAACTCTCCCTCCAGCTCTCCGACGCCGAGAGCATCAAAAACGCCATGCTCCAGACCGGTCTCTGGACCGCCCTGCGCCAGCGCCCCTTCGGCACTGTGGCCAACCCCGACAGCCAGCCCAAGGCTATCTTTGTCTCTGCCTTCGACTCCGCACCCCTCGCTCCCGATACCGACTTTGTCCTCAAGGGCCGCGAAAAGGAGTTCGCCAAAGGTTTGGAACTCCTCGCCATGCTGACCAAGGGTAAACTCCATGTCTCTTTCCGCCCCGGCCAGGCTCTCGCTAAGGCCGCTCAGGGCATCAGCAATGTCGTCTGCCACACCTTCTCCGGCCCGCACCCCGCAGGCCTCGTGGGCACTCAGATCGCTGCCATCGATCCTATCAACAAGGGCGAGATCGTTTGGTTCATGAATCCGCAGGATGTCGCCGTCCTCGGCAATTTGGCCCTCACCGGCATCTACCGCCCCGAACGTGTCATCGCAGTGGCTGGCCCTCAGGTCAAGAACCCCCAGTACTACCGCATCATCGCCGGCGCCAGCATGGAGGAGATCACCAAGGCTACCAAGCTCGACCTCAACACCGAGGGCAACGGATTCCGCTATATCTCTGGCAATGTGCTCAGCGGCACCCGCATCGCTCACGACGGTTTTATCGGCGCCTACGACAGCCTGCTCTCTATACTTGCCGAAGGCGACCACTACGACTTCATGGGTTGGCTCGCCCCGGGATTCAAGAAGTTCAGCTTCTCCCGCACTTTCCTCAGCGGTTTCTCCGCCCGCTGCAAGTGCAGCCAGAAAGCCAAACAAGGCAACGGCCCCAAATTCGACACCAACCTGCACGGCGGCGTCCGCCCCTTCATCTTCACCGGCGCCTTCGAACAGGTATTCCCTATGGATATCTATCCCCTTCAACTTATCAAGGCCTGCATCGTGGGCGATATCGAGCTCATGGAGAACCTCGGCATCTATGAGGTCGAGCCCGAGGACTTCGCCCTCTGCGAGTTCGTCGATGTCTCTAAGACTGAAATCCAGTCCATCGTCCGTCAGGCACTCGAACAACTTAGAAAGGAGGCCATGTGATGAATAAACTACGCTCTACTATTGACAAGATCAAGCCCAACTTCAGCGAGGGCGGCAAGTTCTCCTGGCTGGGCAGCACTTTCGAGGGTTTCGAGACCTTCGCGTTCTCTCCCAACACCGTGACCCGCAAGGGCAGCCACATCCGCGATGCGGTCGACTCCAAGCGCGCCATCTTCACGGTTATCATTGCCCTCATCCCCGCGCTCCTCTTCGGTATGTGGAACATCGGCCATCAGACCAATATCGCCACAGCCGCCAACTGGGGCTTCTGGTATGAGTTCTGGTTCGGCTTCCTGCGCATGCTGCCGCTCATCGTCGTCAGCTATGTCGTCGGTCTGGCCATCGAGTTCACCTTCGCACAGATCCGCCACCATGAGGTCTACGAGGGCTATCTCGTCTCGGGCCTTATCATCCCCATGATTGTCCCCGTGACCACGCCCCTCTGGCAGCTCGCCCTCGCCGTGGCCTTCGCCGTCATCATCGGCAAGGAGGTCTTCGGCGGCACTGGCATGAACTTCCTCAACCCCGCTCTCGTGGCCCGCGCCTTCCTCTTCTTCAGCTATCCTACCCACATGTCTGGCGACAAGGTTTGGATTGCTGCCGACCTCTGGGGTACCGATGCCATCACGGGCTCTACTCCTATGGGCGACATGGCTGTCTCCGGCATCCTCAACAACTCCGCTCTTGAGATGTTCCTTGGCACCATCCCCGGCTCTACCTGCGAGACCTCTGTGGTCGCCATCCTCCTGGGTGCCTGCGTTCTCCTTGTCTCCGGCGTCGCCTCTTGGCGTATCATGCTCAGCGTCATCCTTGGCGGCGGCGCTATGGGTCTGCTCTTCAACGCCATCGGCGCCAATGCCTACATGCAGATGCCTTTCTACTATCATTTCCTTATGGGCGGCTTCATGTTCGGCGCTGTCTTCATGGCTACCGACCCCGTGACGGCGGCTCAGACCAACTGCGGCAAGTGGATCTATGGTGCCCTCATCGGCATCTTCGCCGTCCTGCTCCGCGTGGTCAACCCTGCCTACCCCGAAGGTATGATGCTCAGCATCCTGCTTCTCAACTGCTTCGCTCCGCTGATTGACCACTGTGTCATAGCCAGCAATATCAAACGTCGTAAGAAAAGATTGGAGGTCAAGGCATGAAAAACTTTAGCAATAAATATATGTTCATCTACTCCGCGGCTCTGGTAACCGTGGTGGCCGTTCTGCTCGCCCTTGTGGCTATGGGACTCAAAGACCGCCAGGACGCCAACATCCGCAACGAGAAGATGCTTTCGCTCCTCAAGTCTATCGGCGTTTCCGATGTTACCCCTGACGATGCCCAGGCTCGTTACGAGGAGTTCTTCACCAAGGAAATCACCGTCAAGACCGACGGTAGCATAGTCAACGACTATGACGTCAAAGGCCTCGATTTCAAAACAGCCGACCGCGCCTTTAACATCAAGCTGCGCGACCAGCAGAAGAAAGGCGACGAGGGCGCTTTCCCCGTCTATGTCTTCCAGAAGGACGGCCAGACCGGCTATGTCCTCCCGCTGCAGGGCAACGGCCTCTGGGGTGCTGTCTATGCTAACCTCGCTCTTGCCTCCGACCTCAACACGGTCATCGGCGTCACCTTCAGCCACGACAGCGAAACCCCTGGCCTCGGCGATAAAATCACTACCCCCGAGTTCCAAGCTCAGTTCGTCGGCAAGCAGATTCTCGACGACAACGGACAGGTGGTCTCTATCAATGTTAAGAAGAACGCCAACAAGGACGGTATGCACGAGGTCGACGCCATCTCTGGCGGCACCATGACCAGCAACGGCGTCGATGCCATGCTCGCCACCGACCTCGCCCGCTATCAGAAGTTCTTCGACAACACCCGCAACGGCCTCTCCACGACTGTCAGTGTCGAGGAGGAAGACGTCCCTGTCGAATGCATCGCCGTCGATATGACGGAAGATGAAATTAAAGAATTAGAAGAAAAGGAGGCTAACAATGAGTAAAAATAGCAGTCTTATCACTACGCCGTTCAGCAAGAACAACCCCATCACCGTTCAAATTTTGGGTATCTGTTCTGCCCTCGCTGTTACCGCGCAGCTGAAACCCGCCGTGGTCATGGCCATCAGCGTCACCGTTGTCGTGGTCCTCTCCAACCTCATCATCTCGCTCCTGCGCAACACCATCCCGCCACGCATCCGCATCATCGTTCAGCTTGTCGTGGTCTCCGCCCTCGTGGTACTCGTCAATCAGGTGCTTATGGCTTTCGTCTACGACGTCAGCAAGCAGCTCTCTGTCTATGTAGGCCTTATCATCACCAACTGTATCGTGATGGGACGCCTCGAAGCTTTCGCTATGACCAATAAGCCTTGGGACTCTGTCCTCGACGGCCTCGGCAACGGCCTCGGCTATGCCATCATTCTGGTCATCCTCGGCTTCGTGCGCGAACTCTTCGGCAGTGGCACCCTCTGGGGCTTCCCTGTCTTCGAGAAACTCGGCCTCTATAGTATCGGCTACGAGAACAACGGCCTCGTCATCCTTGCCCCTATGGCTCTTATCCTCGTGGGCATCATTATCTGGATCCAGCGCTCAGCTGATAAATCACTTCAAGAGAAATAAGCCATGCAAGAGTTTTTTAATATCCTCGTCAAGTCGATCTTTATCGACAACATGATCTTCGCATTCTTCTTGGGAATGTGCTCCTTCCTGGCTGTTTCCAAGACGGTGAAGACCTCTGCGGGTCTGGGCATCGCTGTTACCTTCGTGCTGCTCATCACCTGCCCCGTCAACTACCTGCTCAACAAGTACGTCCTCCAGCCCGGCGCCCTCTCTTGGGTCAGCGCCTCTCTGGCCAATGTCGACCTCTCTTTCTTGAGCCTTATTCTTTTCATTGCCGTCATCGCCGCTATCGTCCAGATCGTCGAAATGGTGGTCGAGAAGTTCGCTCCTGCCCTCTACAACTCGCTCGGCATCTTCCTCCCTCTGATTGCCGTCAACTGTGCCATCATGGGCGGTTCGCTCTTCATGCAGCAGCGCGACTATAGCAACATCGGCGATGTCTTCGCTTTCTCTCTCGGCTCCGGTATCGGCTGGTTCCTCGCCATCGTCGGCATCGCCGCCATCCGCGAGAAACTGCGCTACTCCCACATCCCCGCACCCCTCAAGGGCGTCGGCATCACGTTCATCATCACCGGCCTCATGGGTATCGCTTTCATGTCGTTCATGGGCATTAAGTTATAATGTATTGTCTAACCTCTAAAAACTCTTCGATACTATGACACAAACAATTATAACAGCCCTCATCGTTTTCTTAATCGTAGTGCTGCTCCTCGTGGCACTCCTGCTCTTCCTCCGCGCCAAGCTGGTCGCTACGGGCAATGTTAAGATCAATATCAACGACGACAAGGAACTCAGCGTGCCCGCCGGCGGTACGCTCATCAGCACCCTCGGCGAGGCTGGCATCCACCTCCCCTCCGCCTGCGGCGGCAAGGGCAGCTGTGGACAGTGCAAATGCCGTGTCGTCTCTGGCGGCGGCAGCATCCTCCCCACCGAGGTCAACTTCTTCTCCCGCAAACAGCAGCAGGAAGGTTGGCGCCTCGGTTGCCAAGTCAAGGTCAAGGAGGATCTCAAGACCATCCTGCCTAAGTCTATCCTCGACATCAAGGAGTACGAGTGTACCGTCATCTCCAATAAGAATGTCGCCACTTTCATGAAGGAGTTCAAGGTCCAGCTTCCCGCTGGCGCCCACATGGATTTCGAGCCTGGTAGCTATTCCCAGATTAAGATTCCTAAGTTCGACATCAAGTATGCCGACTTCGACCGCTCGCTGATTGGCGACGAGTATCTGCCTGCTTGGGAGAAGTTCAAGATGTTCGACCTCCGCTGCGTCAACACCGAGGAGACTGTCCGCGCCTATTCTATGGCCAACTATCCTGCCGAAGGCGATGTCTTTATGCTTACCGTCCGTATCGCTACCCCGCCGTTCAAACCCGACCGCAGTGGCTTTATGGAGGTCAACCCTGGTATCGCTTCTTCCTACATCTTCTCGCTCAAACCGGGCGACAAGGTTATCATGTCCGGCCCTTATGGCGACTTCCACATCAAGCAGCATCCGGCCGACGAGAAGGAGAAGCCCGAGATGATTTGGGTCGGCGGCGGCGCCGGTATGGCTCCTCTCCGCGCTCAGATTCTCCACCTCACGCGCACGCTCCACACCACCGACCGCCAGATGCACTACTTCTACGGCGCACGTGCCCTCAACGAGGTCTTCTATCTCGACGATTTCCACAACCTCGAGAAGGATTTCCCCAACTTCCACTTCCACCTCGCCCTCGACCATCCCGACCCGGCAGCCGATGCCGCGGGCGTACCCTACACCCCCGGCTTTGTCCACAATGTTATGTACGAGACCTATCTCAAAGACCATAAGGCTCCCGAAGATATCGAGTACTACATGTGCGGCCCCGGCCCCATGAGCAAAGCCGTCGAAGGCCTGCTCGACAGTCTCGGCGTCCCGGCAGAAAACCTCCTCTACGACAACTTCGGTGGTTGATGCCTTACCCCTTGGCCGCGCGGCTTGCTCTTGGCTTGCCGCACGGCCTTTTCTCTTTGTAATCTTATTAACTATCAAAAATTAACCATAATGAACTTAACCAAAATTCATTCCATCACAAAGAAAATCTTGGTGGCTTTCCTTGGAGGATTTTTGCTCCTTTTTATCCTCTTCCACGCTTCCGCCAACCTTCTTATCCTTCGCGAGGACGACGGCGCTTGGTATAGCGCTTTCTGCCATTTTATGGGCACCAACTATATCGTCAAGGTCTTCGAACTCCTTCTCTTCCTCACTCTTATCTTCCACATCATCATCACGCTCTGGCTGGCCTACACCAACTATAAGGCCCGCGGCACTGTCCGCTATCATGAGCGCAGCCGCACCAAGACCCACAGCGGCTCTAAACTGATGGCTTGGACCGGCGCCCTCATCCTCTGCCTCCTCGTCGTCCACTTCTTCCACTTCTATTTCGTCAAGATGGATATTGTCGAAGGCCAGTATATGGTGGAGCAGAAAGAATTCAACGAGCAAGCCGTCAAGAATCCTCAGGTTCAGTCGGTACTTCAGATGGCCCAGATGTTCAAGGCCAGCCCTGCCGAGATTGCCAAGCAGGATTCCAGCATGACCCAGCTCGTCCCCTTCTTCGCTTTTGTTGATAAGGTCTATACCTCCAACATGCTCTCCGAAGATGGCAAATGGATCAAAGGTATTACC
>JAFUVR010000076.1 GCA_017477485.1 Bacteroidales bacterium
GTCCTATGAGAACCATTAAGGGTGTCAACTCAATTTTGGTTGAGTCTACTATTGGGCCAAAATTTTTTATATGCAACGAAGCCATAACATGTTTCTATTGAGAAGAAATTCTCTTAGGAGTTATAATTAATTTGCAAAGTTAATAAATTAACTTCAAATAGGGAATAAAAAGCCTCGTTTCTTTTTTCACTTATTCAAAGAGATGAGTGCATTAATGTCCAATGTAACTAAGCACCTTTGCAAATAACTTTGCAAGGGAGTAAAATTATAAATCATGCATTTTGGGATAGTCTCGCTATCAGGGACCGCACACAATTCAGAAACCATCAATCGGATTGGAACGTTCTATAAGACGAGTGCGGGTGTAATCGTTTGGATTACACCCGCATTCGTCATTATTGTCGATGGACTATGTTTAGTCTTTCTGCTCGCGGAGGCTGCCGTAGTAGCGTTTTGCGGCTTCGACCTGTCGGCCTTGCGAGAAACTGGTCACACGCTTCATATATCCGATGACACGGGTCAGATAGTCCACGTTTTTGCTGTGGCAGTGCGGACATTCTTTAAGATAGCGCTTGTCGATGTGGCCGCAGTCGTTGCAGATGGTGTTGGGGATGTTGAAGGTGAAGTAGTTGCATCCCTCTTGGGCGGCCACGCGCAGCAGCTGGCGGTACTGGGCTTTGGAGAGGTGCTCGTCGAGGTTGCAGTGCAGGGCCGACCCGCCGGTGAGGTGCTGTATGTAGCGGCGGCCATGGAGGCGGAATTTGTCGAGCACGTTGGTGTTGGGGTCTTCGACCACGTAGAAGTAGCTGTTGTAGCAGTCGCGCGGCACCACATAGCCGTCCTCTTTGTCCCACTTGGCGTGTTTGACACCCACATTCTCGGCGGGTATCATCTCGCAGTTGAACATCAGGTCCTTGGTCTTGTACTTCTTGTTGTAGCGTTCTACGAGCGAGAGGATGTCCTCGACAAACTGCTGGTAGCGCGGGTTGTCGCTGATCTCGATGCCTTTGAATTCGGCGGCCTCTACCATGCCGTTGACGCCAATGGTGAGATACTGGCGGTCCATGGCTATGTAGCCGGAGTCGAAGAGGGGCAGCATGCCTTTGTCTTTGAGATAGCGCAGGTTGGCATCATAGGCGCTCTGCACCTTGTGCATCAGGTCGATGACCTCCTCGACGAAGGAGAGGAAGGGCAGGTTGTTCTTCTCTTCATACTGTATGCAGCGGTTCAGGTTGATGGTGAGCACGCTCTTGGAACCTGTGCTCACGCCACCGGCACCGAGGGTGTAGGAGAACTCGTTGTCGGTAATCTCGTTGCGCAGACGGCAGCAGGAGGAGAGCGAGTCGGCGCTGTCGCTGACATAGGTGAAGAAGGAGTGCCCCTCGGCATACATCTCGGCGGTGAATTCAGCATATTCGGGGTCGGCAATGTCGCCGTCTTTGGAGAGCAGCGCCATGGTCTCAACGGGAAATGTCAGCACCGCCTTGGTACGCTCTTGGTTGAACCACTTCATGAACCGTTTCTGCAGCCAGTTGAGCGAATCCCAGTCGGGTTGGCTGCCGTCGGGGAAGTAGAAGTTGTCGAAAAGGCTCTTGAAGTAGAATTGGTCGTAGTAGCTGATGTTCCAGAATACCGACTGGAAGTTGCGCGCGCCGGTGGGCTGGTTGATGGAATAGACGATCTGTTCGAAACAGTCGGTAATCATCTTGTCGATGGTGCGACGACGCTTGGAGAGGTCTACCACCTCGTCGGCATGTTTGTAGTAGTCCTGCCCATATTCGAGGCCTATGAAGTAGTTGAGATACATGAGGAACTCGGGCGTGGCACAGGCGCCGCTGAGCATGCTGCTGACCATGAACACCATGTTGACGAAGCCGCCGCAGAACGACTTGAGGTTGGTGGGACGGGTGGCGTTGCCGCCGATGGTCTGGGTGCCCTCGAGCAGCCAGGGGTACATGGTGATGCTGGCACAGTAGTTGGCGATGCTGGTCTCGTCGTTCTTGTAGATGAAGTGGCTGTTGAGCAGCTGCAGGTATTTGTCGGCCACCTCTTTGCCGTACATGTCGCGCACGGTGTCGCACAGCATACGGCGGTTGAGGCGGATGAAGTTGCTCTTGGGCAGCTCGCCGATGAGGGTGGCTATGGTCTTCTTCTCCACATTGGCGTTGGCGTCATATTTGCTGCCGGTGGCGGCATTCTGCGCGTTGCAGTAGTTGATGAGGAAGTCCAGTTTCTCTTTCACCTCGCGGTCCTCGTAGTGCTTCTGTCGGTAGAGGATGTAGGATTTGGCCACATGGTAGTAGCGCTCGCTCATCAGGGCGTTCTCTACCTGGTTCTGGATTTCCTCGACCGAGACGCCGTCGCGCACCTCGATGCGGCTCAGGATGTTGGCTAAAGCCTCCTGCGAGGCGAAACTGCCTACCGAGAGGAAGGCTTTCTGGATGGCGCTCTTGATTTTCTCGACCGAGAAGGGCTCGCGTTTGCCATTACGCTTGATAATGAAAGGCTGGTTCAATTCCATGATGTATTGCGTTTTTTTGTTCTTACGTGGTTGTCGGCTGCTGCCAGCTTTTACCGCAGTGTGTCAAGGGGAGGGAAAAGAACATTGCTCATGGAATGCCTTTCTGTCCTCTGCTCCCTTAGCTCCCGAAGGTCTTGCAGCGCTTTCCCTTTTCGGCAGGTCTTCTGACTTGTCCCATGCTTCGGTCGCCTTCCCAGCCTTCGCTTCTCCGTGGCCAGTGGCCTTGATGACCGTCGCTTCCCTTAGGACTTACAGCAGCGGGTTCTGTCAGGGATTTTCACCCTGTTCCCTTTTGAGGCCCGTAGGCCACCGATAAGATTGTGCAAAGGTACATGCTTTTCTTTTTCCCTACTGCAACCCCTCTTCAAACTTATCAACAGACTAATTAACAAAATGCTGCAATTGTCTGATTGTTAGTTTTATGTTGGGTGATGCGGTGGGTCGGCGATGGCCAGGCTGTGTTTTTGGGTGTTTATTGTACCGACCTATTGTTTTGCCGTGGTTCCGACTGCCGTCATTCGTCTTGGTCCGATGAGCGGGCCCCTCGCTCGGCCTGCTCGAAGAGTTGCAGCAGGTCGTCGGGCATCTCGCTACCGAAGCGGTTTTTGTAGTGCATCCGGGCCAGTTCCAGTGGCGACGGCATATTGTCGGGACTGAAGTGTTGTGCCGTTGTGATGTCTTCGTCATCGCGTTCGCCAACGGCAGTGAGCTTCAGGGTGCAGTAGCGGGCCCTTTTGTTGTGCATGATGTTGTTGATCTGGGTCCTATAGTCAGCGGGCAACGGTTGGTCGCTCAGCACGTTGAGACGCAGATAGGCGTCCGTGTCGGCATCGAAGTCTATCAGTTCGGCCATGGCTTGGGCAAAGGGGGCCGGATGTTCGGGGAGGGTCAGCAGCGGACGCGGGTTGTGCAGCTCGATGTGGCGTATGGCGGGAGTGGCTCCATGGTGTGCTATGCTTACCATGGTGAGCCCATGCTTGCCGCCCTCGTCGAACGAGATGGGGAGGGGAGTGCCGCAATAGCGTGCCGCAGGCGCGTCGCTACCAAGGGTTTGCGGCCGATGGATGTGGCCGAGGGCCAGGTAGTCGTAGCCGTGGCCGAGGGCCGGGAGCGATACGCTGTCGCAGTTGCCCACTACCTGCCGGTCGCCGAAACGGGTGGCCTCGTGTCCGCCAATGTCGCTGCCGCCAATGAAGAGGTGGGCACTCATCACGACGGGCGCTTGTGTCTTGTTCAACATCTGCGTGCGGTCCAGCAGCGCTTGGAAGAAGGCGGTCATTCGGTTCCCGTCGGCGGGGCTGTCGTTCATCTGGGGATAGGAATTCTCGTAGATGTGGGGCACCGCCACGATGTAGCCCTGAGGCGACGACGGACTGCCCACGGCGATGATGTGGCGGTCGAGGTCTACGCTGCCATCCTCGGTGCGCCACACCTGTCCCACCACTGTGATGCCTGCCAGGCGGAAGATGCGTCCGTCGTTGTCAAGCATCAACTTCCCATCGTGGTTGCCGGCGGTGACTATGACGGGGCGTCCCTCCATCACGTCGCGTAGGGCTATGAGCGTGTTGATAAAGAGTTCGCGGGATGTCTGCGAGGGTGTGCTGCGGTCGAACACGTCGCCGCTCACCACCACGGCATCGGGAGCCTCGCGTCGGGTTGTTTCTACTATCTGCTGCATGCAGTCGGCCTGTTCCTGGCTGCGGTCGTGGTCGTAGAGCAGATGTCCGAGGTGCCAGTCGCTGGTGTGGAGGATTTTCAGCATGTTTGTCTCTTCTGTGGTGTGTGTGTCTATGGCGCACCGCGCCTTGCATTGGATGGGGGAGGGCGTCGAAATGTGTCTACAAAAATAAAGATTTTGCCGTATTGGGGCAAAATCTTTGTCTAAGATGGTGTAATATAATTGGGTTTATAGAAATGGCAGCTATTGCTGTTTGAGTTTGGTAATCATGTCGATGTCGTTGTCCTCGGTGGTGGAGGCATGATAGAAGACTTTGATGAAGGCTATATCCTTCAGGTAGTTGATGTGGCCTACCATGACGTGGTCGATGTCGAGGCCGGTGCGCTGTTTCAGGTCGTCTACCAACTCGGAGCGGCGGCTTTCGTGCACCAGCTCTATTTTGTCGTAGATGATGAGTTTGGTGGCCAGCTGGCGTGAGAGGCCGAGACTTTCGAGCAGCCATGTGAGCAGGATGAGCAGGATATTGGTGACGATGAGAGCCGTGTAGCTTGTGGTCATGCCGAAGCCGTTGATGATGGAGATGGCTATGATGGCAAAGAGATAGGTCATCTCGCGGATGGGCACTGTAGTGGTGCGGTAGCGGATCATGCCGAAGATGGCGAAGAGGCCAAGGGCAAAGCCTATCTCGATGGCGAGGTTCTGAAGCAGAAAGAGCAGCAGGAAGATGCTGGCGCTGAACATCATGAAGGTGAAGTAGTAGTCGCGTCGGCGGCTCTTACGATAGTAGAAGAAATGGATAATCACCCAGCAAACCACGAGGTTGAAGGCAAAGCGTATCAGCAGGTTCCACAGGCTCGGACCGTCGAACACGGGGACGCCTAAGAAGTCCATGTCGGACATCTGCGTGGCAAATTCGTTGGCAATGGATGTGTCGAAGGTGTCTTGTAACAGTTTCATGTTTTATTTTTTAGGTCGTTTAATAATGTTTTACTATTGTAATGGATGGGCGGAACTTGATAGTCCGGCACGCTGGTCTGGAAAACCAGTATTTTCCCCGTTGTCAGCGTCTGCCCATCTTTTCGATATATCGTAGCTTGTCTTTGAACCGGTTGTATTTGGCGGCGGGGTTGGTGAGCACGGTGCCGATGCAGTATTTGCTCATACGGCGGGGCAGTAGCCGCATGTCGTTGAGCTGGTCCTTGATGTCGGAATGCAGGCTCCCGCTGTCGTATTTCACCTCGATGACAACCACCTGACAGAGGTCTCCGTCGCGAAGCGTTTGGTGGTTGTGGTAGCGGATGTCAAGGTCTATGGTCACGCGCTCGGTCATGCCGTAGTTGGCAAGGGTGAGCCGCTGGAACTGGTTCTCCAGCTGCGGCAGTAGTCGCTCCGGTGTGTAGGAAGAGCTGTGGGCGAGGAAGTCGCGGACGGCCTCGTTGGCCATGCAGTCGTAAAACTCCGTGGGCGGCACGACGATGCGGGTCTTGTTGGTGCGTCCGCGGTTGTTTTTGTTCTTCACTTCGAAGAAGGTGGTCTGGGTGCTGCGGTAGCAGCGCACGCGCAGTTTCTGCCGCTGCAACTTCTTGTTGTGATGCACGGTGTACATCTCAAGGTCCTCGGTGTCGAAATAGAGGGTGTGGTAGTCGGCTATCGGGTCGTCGGCAATGGTTTGCAGATGGTAGCAGCCCGACAAGGCGTCGAGCAACTCGGGGAGCCGTTGGCGGGGGATGATGTATTTCTGGTCTACACGGCTCATCAACTTCACGGCCTTGATTTCCTCAAGGGTGATGGTGTGGAACTGATGTAGCACCTCGGCAAGGTCGTCGGGACGGGTGGCTGCCGCTATCTTCTGGCTCTCCATGGTTCGCTATCGTGTGGAGTACTCGTAGGTTTTCACCGACTTCAGGTTGCCTTTGGGCGAATAGTTGTAGACCTTCTTGCGTGTCCCGTCGGCGTTGTATTCTATTTTTTGCACTTTCGTGGGTTTGTTCTTGTCGTTGTATTCCACGCGCCGCACGCATCGGTCCGACTGTCCTTCATATTCGTAGGTGATACGCTCTTTCTGTCCGTATGAGGCATATTCTATCTCTTCTATCTTGCGTCCCAGCTCGTCGTAGGTGGTCACGTTGTCCAGTACAGGAGCGGCTGTTCCACGCGTGAGCCATTGTTTCACTACGGTGTTTTTACGCACCTCGGGGTCCACTCTCTGGCTCCATGCAACTGTGCTTAGCAACACGAGGGTTGCCATAATAAAGGTTCTTTTCATGATTGCGTCTTTGTATATTGTTTCGGCTTTATTTTATTACTTTCATCCTTTTGTATAAAATGCTGTTATGATAGGCTATTTTGCAAAAATACGTATTATAATTTTAGTGTACTTGTGTCTATAATAGGTGTTCTTTAATTGTAATAGCTTGTTTGTGAGTTGTGTGTATGTTTGTTTTTTGCTTATTCTTATTTTGCAAAAATATCTTGTTTTCTCAATTGTGTAGTGTTGAAAAGATGAAAGTATTATGCTTTTGTTCGTATGTTTTATTTTGGAATGTAGAAAATACGACATATTGCAAATTGTACTATCTCGGTACGACTTTTCGAAAAGCGTTGTTTTCTACTTTTTCTCCTTTGAAAAGGAGCCATGCCATACGGGCCGCCTATTCATATCTGACAGCCCAAACAGAATCGTCGTCTTGCGACAGCCCGCTTCCCGCTTTGTTTCAATAGATAATGCAAAAAAATAGTATCTTTGTTTTTTCTTTCAAACGAGTATTCTCGAATAACACTTTATTGTAGAATGGATTACAATTTTCGTGAACTTGAGCCTCGGTGGCAAAACCAATGGCGCCAGCAGGGCGTATACCATGTAGACAACAATAGCACTAAGCCCCATTTCTATGTGCTCGACATGTTCCCCTATCCCTCGGGAGCAGGACTCCATGTGGGCCATCCCCTTGGCTATATAGCCAGCGATATCTACGCTCGCTACAAACGCCTCCGCGGCTACAACGTGTTGCACCCCATGGGATATGATGCCTATGGGCTCCCCGCCGAGCAGTATGCCATACAGACGGGCCAGCATCCCGCCGTCACGACAGAAAAGAATATTGCCCGCTATCGCGAACAACTCGATAAGATCGGCTTCAGCTACGACTGGGACCGCGAGGTGCGCACCTGCGACCCGCATTACTACAAGTGGACCCAGTGGACTTTCATACAGCTCTTCCACCACTACTACGACACCGAGCAAGACAAGGCACGCCCCATCAGCGAGCTGGTGTCTAAACTTCAGAACGGCTCGTGGACAGAGGGCCTCGTCAAACCCTGGAACGAGATGACGGAGCACGAGCAGCAGGACTATCTGATGAACTACCGTCTGGCCTATCTGGCCGATATCCCCGTCAACTGGTGCCCCCAGCTGGGCACGGTGCTGGCCAACGACGAGGTGGTCAACGGTCTCTCTGTGCGCGGCGGCTATCCCGTGGAGCGCAAACTCATGCGCCAGTGGTCGCTCCGCATCACGGCCTATGCGCAACGCCTGGTGGATGGCTTGGACACTGTCGACTGGACCGACAGCCTCAAGGAGATACAGCGCAACTGGATAGGCCGCAGCGAGGGCGCCGCGGTGTGGTTTCCGGTGGCCGACAGCAACGAGGAATTGCGTTTCGAGATTTTCACTACGCGTCCCGACACTATTTTTGGCGTTACGTTCATGGTGTTATGTCCCGAACATGAGATGATAGAGTGCATCGTGAGCGAGGCACAGCGCGAGGAGGTAATGCAGTATGTCTCGTGGGCCAAGAACCGCTCCGAACGCGAACGACAGGCCGAGGTCAAGAAGGTCAGCGGCGTCTTCACCGGAGCCTACGCCATCAACCCGCTCACCCATGAGCGCATCCCCATCTATGTCAGCGACTATGTCCTTGCCGGCTATGGCACTGGCGCCATTATGGCCGTGCCGGCCCACGACAGCCGCGACTTTGCCTTTGCGCGTCATTTCGGCCTGCCCATCAGGCAGGTTGTGGCCCCCTCTGTCGACGAGATTTCTGACCCGGCCACTTGGGACGAGAGCCTTGACAGCAAAACAGGGGTCAGCGTCAACAGCGATTTCATCACCGGCATGAAGGTGCGCGACGCCATGCGTGCCGTCATCGACCGTGTGGAGCAGATGGGCATAGGCCATCGCACCGTCAATTATCGTCTCCGCGACGCCATCTTTAGCCGTCAGCGCTATTGGGGCGAGCCTTTCCCGATCTATTATAAGGACAATATTCCCTACACCCTTCCCGAGGATTGTCTACCGCTCCTCCTTCCCGAGGTGTCTGATTTCAAACCTACCGCCACCGGCGAACCTCCGCTGGGCCACGCCACACAATGGGCTTGGGACGAGAAAAACCGCAAGGTTGTGGACAACAGCCTTATCGACGGCATCTCTGTTTTTCCGCTCGAACTCAGCACTATGCCCGGCTTTGCCGGCTCCAGCGGCTACTACCTGCGCTATATGGACCCCCGTAACGAGGAGGCCTATTTCTCGCAGCAGGCTGTCAACTACTGGCAGAATGTAGACCTGTATATAGGTGGCGCTGAGCATGGCACTGGACACCTTATCTATGCCCGATTCTGGAACAAGTTCCTCTTCGACCTCGGTCTGTCGGTCAAACAGGAGCCTTTCCAGAAACTCATCAACCAGGGCATGATTCAGGGACGCTCCAATTTCGTGTATCGCAGCAAGGAGGACAACAACCTGTTCATCTCTAAGAACATTGCCGGAAGAGAGGAAAAAACAGTGGCTATCCATGTTGATATCAACATAGTAGACAACGATATACTGGACATCGAGAAATTCCGCCAGTGGAGGCCTGAGTTTGCCGATGCCCGTTTTGAACTGGAGGATGGCAAATATGTGTGCGGATGGGAGATTGAGAAGATGTCTAAGTCGATGTTCAATGTGCAGAACCCAGACGACCGTGTCGAACGCTATGGCGCCGACACACTGCGTCTCTACGAGATGTTCCTCGGCCCCGTCGAGCAGGCCAAGCCGTGGGATACCAAGGGCATAGAGGGCGTCTTCCGTTTCCTCCGCAAGTTTTGGAAACTTTATCGTGTGGAGGATGGCGGATGCCAACTCAACGATCAGACCCCCTCTAAGGCTGAGCTCAAAACGCTTCATCAGACCATCAAGAAGGTTACCGACGACATCGAGCGTTTCTCCTTCAACACCTCCGTTTCGGCGTTCATGGTGTGCTGCAACGAACTCACGGCTGCCAATACGGCCTCGCGCCAGGTGCTCGAACCGCTGGTGGTGCTTCTGGCCCCCTTTGCCCCTCATATTGCTGAGGAACTCTGGCACCAGTTGGGACACGACACCTCGGTGTGCACCGCCCAGTGGCCGGCCTATGATGAGACCTGTCTCGTCGAGGACACGTTCACCTATCCCGTCTCGTTCAATGGCAAGATGCGCTTCACCATCGACCTGCCCTCCTCGGCTTCTGCCGACGATGCCCTGCAGGCCATCCGCGCACTCCCCGAGGGCAAGAAATGGCTCGGCGATGCCACCCCCAAGAAGGTCATCTTCGTGCCCAAAAAGATTGTCAATATAGTCCTCTGATTCTTTCATCAAGTTCGCTTCATTTTTTTTTCTTCAACTATTTCTCTTTCATCCCATGCTTAGCAGACATTTCCTTCGTGCCAAGACGCTTCAGGTGCTCTATGCCGCCCATATAGACCAGCTCGATGCCACTTTGGCCGGCAATCTGTTCGATGTTCAGGTGCGTCGTCTCAACGAACTTGCTGTCTGGCAGATTTCTACCCTCGTCGAGACCTACCGCGCTGGCGTCCAAGCCATCGAGGACGGACGCCGCAAGTTCCGCCCCACGCCCGAGGACCTCAACCCTTCTATGCGTTTTCCCGACAATCAGTTTCTCAGCCGACTGGCCGATGTGTTCGACCTCCGTCAGCAACTCGAAAAGTTTCATGTCGAGTGGGATAACGACGACCGTTTCAAGCGTCTCTTCGCCGATTTCAGGGCCTCCAAGGTCTATGCCGACTACATTGCCGAACCCTCGGCTTCCTTTGAGTCCGACAAGGCCCTCGCCCTGCTGCTCTTCAAGTTCCTCATGAACAATGAGGTGCTCCGCGACTTTTTTTATGAGCGCGGCCTTCTCTGGGAGGACGACTTCGACCAGATAGCCCAGTATGCTTTTATGAGCCTACGAGCCCTCGACGACACTCTCAGCGAGGCCACTCCGTTCTACCTCGTGAGCGACCAGCGCAGCGAGAACGATGTCGAAGCCTACAGGTTTGCTCGTCAGCTTCTCCTCGACGCGCTCCGTCTCTTCGACTCCAACGTGGAGCTCATCAAGTCGCACCTCAACGGATGGGAGTTTGAACGTGTGGCACAGATGGATGTGCTTCTCCTGGTCATGGCAATCACCGAACTCACCGAGTGCCCCTCGATTCCGGAGCGCGTCACCATCGATGAGTACATAGAACTGTCTAAGGAGTTCAGTACCGACCGTAGCAAGCTCTTCATCAACGGTGTGCTCGACAAACTCGTCATCGAGCTTCGCTCCGCAGGACGTATCCAGAAGTCGGGACGTGGCATCTTCGACCCCGATTTCGACTATGAAGAGTATTCTCAAGACCGCTAATTCGTTTTCCTTATTATGAGACGCATTTTTTTCTGCCTCGTCGTTGCCACCCTTTCGGTGTTGACTGCCGCCTGCGGCCCTCGTTCCGAATCGGCCGACGTGAGCCTCATCACCAACCCCAGCAGTGCCAGCGGCTATGACTCGACTGCCGCCGTGGCCCATATGTCGTTCGACTGTAATATGCACGACTTCGGCCGACTGTCGTCAGGCGAGACGGTCTCCTACGGCTTCCACTTCCGCAACACCGGCAAGGCCAATCTCATCATCAACGGATGCGATGCTACCTGCGGGTGTACCGTGGCCGACTATCCGCGCAAGGTCATCGCCCCGGGCGAGGATGGCTATATCACCGTCACCTTCTCTTCGGTGGGGCGCACCGGACAGCAAATCAAGGAGGTTACGGTCAACTCCAATGCCCAGCCTGCCACCACGCGTCTGCGTATCGTGGCGCAGGTCATCTGACAGTATCTCAGGGCGAGAGGCCCGCTGCTCTTTGCGGTCCGTCTTGTCTCTGCCGCTGTCGGGCTCAGGCCTTCCAATAGATAGTACAAGTGCGATTCCTCATACAGATAGTCTTCTTAGGTTCCCAACCCAATTGATTGAATGGATATAACCCCATAAGTAAAAACAACAATAAACTATGAACATCCTTTACATTCTCCTTCAGGCACAATCTCAGGGTGGCAGCGGAATGTCGCTCTGGGTTATGATTCTTATCTTCATCGTCATCTGGTGGCTCATGATGCGTCCACAGCAGAAGCGCGCCAAAGAGGAACGCAAGTTCCGTGAGTCGCTCAAGAAGGGCGACCGCGTGCTCTTCTCCGGCGGCATCTATGGCAAGGTGCACGAGGTGAACGAGACCACGGTCATCGTCGAGGTCGGCAATGGTGTTATGCTTACGGTCGAGAAGTCGATGATCCAGCCTGCTCCCGAGGCCAAGGAAGAGTCTAAATAATCTTTTCTGATACCCTTAGCAGGATGCCCTTGCGGTGCGTCCTGCTTTGTTTCGTTTCTACGCATGCCTGCTATCAAGTCTTTTTGGAGTCGCTACAAGGGCTTTCTTCTGGCTCTCCTCTTCAGTATTGTGCTGTGGGGAGCCAGTTACATGTCGGAAGAGCATCCTTTCGACCACTCGGTGCGTATCAAGTGGACGGGGTTCGATACGGTGCGCTATGTCATGGTCTCTTCCGACTCTATGCTCCACTTCACCATCACCTCTACGGGCTTTGCTGCCATGGGGCATTCTATGGCGCTCAAGGGCAGCAGTCTTGTCCTTACGGCCACTTCCGATACCACTGTCTATGCTTCCGACTGCACCCGGCTCATTGTCTCTCAAATGTCTTTGCGCGGGGTGTCGGCCATCGAATGCCGCCAGAGCTCGCTCTCCCTTCAGCTGAGGCAGCGTATGCGGCGTGCCTTCCGGCCCGAGATCAGCAATGTGCAGCTCTCTTTTGTCGACCAGTATGGGTTGGCAGGTCCTCCCGTGGTACGGCCCGACACGGTGTGGCTTTATGGTAGCGAGAGTTCTCTGGCTCAGATTGATTGTCTGCGCACGCGTCCCACTACCATTAGCAACATCAGCGCCACGTCTGTCCACACCGTGGCCCTCGACCCTGTATGGAACCGATATCGTGACATCCGCACTTCTACCACGACGGTGGACATCGAGGTGCCTACGGCGGTCTATAGCGAGCGGTCGCTGCTGCTTCCTGTAGCTGTCGAAGGGGTCCCCGCAGGCACCCGCCTGCGCATCTATCCCGAGCAGGCTTCGGTCAGCCTCTGGCTCGCCGATCCCTCGGTGCATCATCTCGCCACCGATATGCTTCGACTGTCGGTCGACTATTCCCTCTCCGACCCCTCTTCCGACAAAATGAAGATTCGGGTGTCGGCTTTCCCCGACTTTGTCCGTGTCAAGGAGGTTGTCCCCGACGAGGTCTCTTTTGTGGTTATCAAGTAGTCTGTCGTCGATCTCCTGCCCCCTTCTCCCGATAGCCTTTTCCGCCATCATCTTCGTAGACGAACACCTAATCTGTATCTTTGATTATATTTTTTGCCCATGCTATATGTTGGATTGACCGGCGGTATCGGTAGTGGCAAGACCACGGTGGCCGAGGAGTTTGAGCGACTCGGCATCCCCTGTTTTGTGGCCGACAAAGCGGGTGCCGACTACTATGAGGACCTCCAATTCTGTCAGCAGGTCGCCGCCATTGTGGGTCCACACGTCCTCAAGCCCGACGGACATGTCAGCAAACGGGCCATAGCGGACACCATTTTTGCCGACCCCGTCAAGTTGCAGGCACTCAATGCTCTTGTCCACCCCCGTGTGCTCCATGATTTCCGACAGTGGGCCGCACGTCAGACCGCTCCTTATATCCTTTTCGAGTGTGCCATTCTCTTTGAATATCATCTCGAAGACCGCATGGACGCCGTAATCGCGGTCTATACCTCTCTTCAAGAACGCTTGCAACGTCTCCAACTACGCGACCATGCCACGGTGGCCCAACTCCAGCCTTTTGTCGAGGCACAGATGGCCGCTGAGGAGAAGATGCGACGTGCGGACTATGTGGTGCTCAACTACGAGGGCAACCCGCGTGCCCGTCAAGTCTGTCACATCCATCAGCAACTGCTCGCAAAGGCCGCGGCACTCAACGACCACGCCGACAGGCTATAGCCTCTTGTTATTTGTCCTATCACGTTTATAGACTATACAGACGATTTGTCCCTATTTGTTTTATATTCATCATCGTTTCCTATCGTAAAACATGCTCTTGTCGTAGACCATCCTGTTTGTCCCTAAATATTATATATCCGTTATCAAATCCTCTCCAGAAGCACACAATACATCATTATGAATAAGTACACACATGCCTTTCTTCTCTTTCTCCTTCCGCTTCTTCTGACGGCCCCCATGACAGCCCGAAGCCAGTCTGTTCAGGAAGAACGTCAGTGGGTGGATTCCGTCTTGTCGTCGCTTACGTTCGAGCAGCAGATCGCTCAGCTCATGGTGGTCCGCGTCCCCACCAGAATGAATGAGACGGCGGAGCGCGACTTTAAGAGAATGATAGAGCGCACGCGGGTTGGAGGTGTCTGCTTCTTTGCCGGCACGGCTCCCAATCAGCTGCGCCTCACCAAGGACTTGCAACGCCTGTCGTTTGTGCCCCTCATGGTGTGCATGGACGCCGAATGGGGACTCGGAATGCGGCTTAAAGACTGTTTCTCGTTTCCCCGTCAGTGTGTCTATGGCACCTTGCCAGCAGCTGCCGACACGTTGGTTTTCGATGTTGGACGCGAGATTGGACGCCAGTGCCGTATGATGGGCATCCACGTCAATTTCGCACCCGTGGTCGATGTCAACTCCAACCCCAATAATCCAGTCATCGGTCGTCGTGCCTTTAGTAACGATGCGGAACGTACTACCCGGCTCGGCATCCAGTATATGCTCGGCTTGCAGAGTCAGGGTGTTATGGCTGTGGCTAAGCATTTTCCCGGCCATGGCGACACCGAGACCGACAGCCATAAGACATTGCCCATCGTGCCTCACGACCGCTATCGCCTTGACAGCGTCGAACTGCGTCCCTTCAGAGGTATGATTACCGCAGGCATTATGGCCGTCATGATTGCACATCTTCATGTGCCCCATCTCGACACTACGCCCAATCTTCCGTCGACGCTCTCTTTCGACATCGTTACCCGTCTGCTTCGCGACGAACTGGGCTTCGATGGCCTTACCTTTACCGATGGCATCGACATGAAAGGGCTCTCCGAAGGACGTTCGCATGGCGAAGTGGCCGTCGGTGTGTTGCGTGCCGGCAACGATGTGCTGCTCCTGCCGCCCGATGTCGATGAGGCTATCCTTGCCATCCGCGAGGCTGCGGCCTACGACGCATCACTCCGTCAGCAGGTGACGCAGAGCTGTCGTCGCGTCCTCACGGCCAAATACCGCCTCGGACTCAACCATCTCGACCTTGACCATCTCTCGGTCCCCACTGCCGCCGACTCTCTGCGGTGTGAGCACATCCTTGAGGGACTCCGTCTCAATCAGGACCCTCGTCTCGACTCTGTCCTGCTCTCGGGCATCCAGCAGCGGGCCTACCCGGGATGTCAGGTCGTCGTCCTTCATCATGGACAGGTCGTCTTTCGCCGCGCTTACGGCTCGTTTGTCTACGACGACTCTTTGGCCTGCAAGGTTGGCGTAAAGACAATGTATGACCTGGCCTCGCTTACCAAGGTTACGGCCACCACCCTCGCCATCATGAAACTGGTCGACAATCGGCAGGTGGCTCTCGACGACAGCCTCTCGCGCTATCTGCCCTATCTGCGTGGCTCCAACAAAGAAGGCATCACCATCCGACAGGCCCTCAGCCATTTCGCACGCCTCAAGCCCTTCGATGCCTATTGGGCACAGACCAATGACCCCGACGAGATACGGCATCTCATTGCCGAAAGCCCCTTGCAGAAGGAGAGGAAGTATCTCTATAGCGACCTCGGGTTTATCATGCTTGGCGACCTCGTGCGGCAGGTCAGCGGGCTTCCGCTTGACACTTTTATGCAGCGTCATTTCTATCAGCCTATGGGACTCTCCCACACCTGCTTTCTGCCGCTCCAGCATGGCTTCGACCTCGACAATATGGCCCCTACGGAGGATGAGATGCAGTATCGCAACCGCCTCATCCACGGCGTAGTCCACGACCCCAACGCGTTCGCCCTTGGCGGCGTGGCGGGTCACGCCGGCCTCTTCTCCAATGCCGACGAGGTGGCCGCACTCATGCAGATGCTCCTCGACGGCGGCACCTACAACGGACGCAAGTATCTCTCTGCCGCTGTTATCGACACCTTCAACTGCCGGCACTACGCCCATCGGGGCAACCGCCGTGCGTTGGGCTTTGACAAGCCGCTCATCAACGAGCGCAGCTCCCACATCTCGCCCGAGGCCTCGCAGTCTTCTTTCGGACATACCGGTTTCACAGGTACGATGGTCTGGGCCGACCCCCAGTACGACCTCGTCTATATCTTCCTCTCCAACCGTGTCTATCCCTCCGCCTCTCCCAATCGGCTTGCACAACTCAATATCCGCACCGATTTCCTTTCGCTCGTCTATCAAGATCTCGGCCTCACCGAACTGCCGGCCTCCGAGGCTATGCAGCAATCGGAACCAGCTGCCGACACGAAGGCCAATGCCGCGTCGAAGTCTAAGAAATCATCCGTCGGCAAACGTAAACAAAGAAAATAGAGGTGTGTCCGCCGCTAACCGTTACCTTGCGGACGTGGCTCATGATTATCTCAATAATATAACTCATAGATAACGACAACAAAATGGCAGCATTAAAATGGATTTTCGGTGTCCTCGGATGGGCTCTTAGCGGCCCTATAGGAGCAATAATCGGCTATTTTCTAGGCAAAGCCATCGCCCCCGACGACAAGGACGCCTACATCGGTTCAGGCAATACCCAGACGCCTCCGCCCCCTCATCATGGTCCTTACCACAACACCGGCACCCGTGCCGACGTCGACACGGCTCTTCTCGTCCTCATCGCCGCTGTGATGAAGGCCGATGGCGAGGTACGGCGCAGCGAACTCGACTATGTCAAGCAGTTCCTCCTCCACAACTACGGCGAACAACGGGCGCTGGAACTCCTCGCCATCCTCCGCGACATCAATAGGCAGGAAATCCCCGTAGAACAGGTGTGTATGCAAATCAAGGTCAATACCGACTACACGACGCGCTACCACATGGTTGATTTCCTTTTCGGACTCGTTATGGCCGACAGTGACTACGCCGATGCCGAAGGTGAGATGATGGTGCGCATCGCCTCCCATCTGGGATTGAACTCACAGGATTTCAGCTCTATATTCAACCGCCATGTCGGCGACACCCGCTATCGTCAGTCGACCAATCAGTCCTACAATCCCGACGCACGGGGCCAAGACCCCTACAAGGTGCTCGGCCTTGAACGTGGCGCCTCTAAGGAAGAAGTCAAAAAGGCTTACCGTCGTCTGGCTATGAAATACCATCCCGACAAGGTGGCCAACCTCAGTGAAGAAATCCAGAAGAACGCCGAACGGCAATTCCGCGAAATCAATGCCGCCTATGAGCAAATCATGGGCGAATAGCCCCAAATAGGCGGAGATGTGATTATACTAATCAAATAAGTTGCGAGGATGGATCGATTCCATCTAACAAGATATACGGTAAGCAGTACCTATAGCTTGAAGTAAGTTGCGAGGATGGATTGATTCCATCCTCGTTGCTTGTTTTTAGCGTCAGAGGGTATGCTTCATAGGGTGTGGCTATACTATATCAGTATCTGATTGGGTGTATTACGGGGATGATAATCTATCCACAAACTCATCGTGTCCAAAGGTGACACTGCCTATGTTGCTTAACTTTAAGGTTACGGGGGGGGTGATTCTATCCACAAACTCATCGTGAGATGGAAATACGTTGTGAACCTGATGTTTTTAAGCTATGACTGCAATATAGAGCGGTTTTATATCGCCTTTGTGCTGACCAGCAACACCACGACTAATGTGCATTACGAGGCTGGCCTCGTCTTGATGTGACGTGGACTAAGCCATGAGATTTGTACACGCTTTTGTGTGACTTGGCTATTCCGCCAGTTGTAGGAATGGCAAAAGTCATGCCAAAACGGCCGTTCCACTGCTTTTTTTATCTTTATATGGCTCTATGACTTGTCTGTCGGTAGCGCCTATAGGACTTCCGTAAGAAGAACTGCCGAAGGCAAACAATTGCTCTTCCCGACGGATGGCTCTATCGGTGAACTGAGATTGCTTGCCTCATTGAGGCCCATCGTTGTTGTGTGCTCGATGGTTGGTATTCTTTGGTACGATGAGGCCGCTTGTCTTATCAAGGTACACGGTTGTAGGATTCGATGAATGTATATACCTTGGTGTGGCGAAGTTCCTTGCCTACTTGAGGAATAATCTGGTTTATGTATTCTTCAAGTTTTTTTTTGGGGGGGCACTTCTGAAATATTATTTCCGAGGTAAAAAAAAACGCAACTCTTTTGTGAGTTGCGTTGTTCTTTGGTGATCCTTGGCAGATTTGAACTGTCGACCTCTTGCGTGTGAAGCAAGCGCTCTAAACCAACTGAGCTAAAGGATCTTGTTTTTTTGCTTCGAGGCTCTTGGTCTGCCTCATCGTGTGATCTGTAACAGATTTGAACTGTTGACCTCTTGCCTGTCAAGCAAGCGCTCTAAAGCAACTGAGCTAACAGATCATCTTTGCTTGAAAACGGTTGCAAAAGTACGAAGATTTTTTGAACTAACAAAATTATTTTTGTGTTTATTTATATAGGCACTGATAGTGAATGAAATACTATCAGTGCCTATGGTACTAATCATGCTGTCAGCCTCTTCCGAAAAGCATGACGATGCCTCCTGCAATGGCTGTAAGTGCGCCGATGGACAGGATGCCCATTTGCAGGGTTTCGCCCTTGATTTGGGTTACGGCTATCACGCAGATGGCAACGCCTATGCATACGGTGAGCATGCCCTTCAGCAGGGCATAGTGATGATTGCTGTTCTTTTGGGGTTGTTCGGAGTTTGTATTCATGACTTTTCTTCTTTTTTTGTGAGATTATAAATTGGTGAGATGGGGATGAGTTTCCCATCTTTATCCCGCATCAGTTGGGCATAGTAGGATGTGCGGGCATCGTTGCGGTAGACTACCAGCGCTATCTGCGGCGTCGGGCTCCCTTTGATGTGTTCCAGGTGCTCTGTGTCGCCCTGTTCGAGAGTCGCGCTGAGCTGTGGGAGGGCGGCGTTGGCATAGTAGTGGACGCTGTGGTAGAGGCGGTCTCCGTCGCTCTTCCGATAGGGGATGCGATGGTCTCCAATGGTGTGGTAGCCTATCAAGGTCAGCAGGCAGAAGAGCCCTGTGACGGTCAGTGTGGTGAGAAGGGCGTTGACGCCAGCGCCGGCATCGGGGTAGCGCAGGAGCAGCAGCAGCCCCACAACACCAATGATGCAGCCAGCCATGGCCCACCATTGCGGGACGGTCTTGGCTGCGATACCTTCTTGTTTGTATATGTTTTTGTGTATGTCTGGATAGTCCATGTTTTGGTTGTTTAGGTGTGTATGACATCATGCACAGGCGGCTGTGCGATGATATACAGACGAGTGAAAGCAACAAAGCATAGCGCCAACGGTCTTTCTTGCCGTTGACGGATGTGTCAGGAAAAGGGTGGGGGAGGCCCCGCCTCTGTCAGAGTCGGAGTTGGCAGTTGTGGCAGAGCGTATAGTCTGCCGTGTGTGGCGGGCATGTGGCTTTGTGTGAGGCCAGCCGTGTCTGTGTGAGGGTGCTATGGCCTGTGGCGAGCATCCCGCCATGCTGGCTGGGCTGTAGGCGCGCCGCCGTGGTGCTGACGACCAAGGTCTCTGCCGCATAGGCCAGCAGGTCGTGCATCCCCATCTCTTCCCATGTGGGCATGTCGTGGGTGGCCGTCATGTCTCCCATGGCTCCATCGGTCAATGGGAGGGTATTCTGGGCTTTTGACGGTGCCAGCAACGTGCAGAGCAGGGTTAAGAGGATGAGGATATGTCGTTTCATGACCTCGTGTTTTGCGTGTGCAAATTTACACGATTTTTACGAATCATGCGCTGCTGCATGATGATTTCTTCTGTTTTATTCGCATAGTAAGATAAAAAAGAGGGTTCCCTGTATTGGGAATCCTCTTTTCTTGTA
>JAFUVR010000077.1 GCA_017477485.1 Bacteroidales bacterium
AAAGAATAAAATAGAAGTTACGAATAACGGTAATAAGTATTTCATAACAAGAAAAATAATAAATTACAATTGAATATAAGACTCAAATGCAGAACGTTAATCAAAAGATTACCTTGATATTAATAGTTAGCTGGTGAGAGGCTTCATCAAAGCGGGATGCCCCGGCACTGCCAGTGGAGAAGAAGGACCAGCGATAGGCCGCCCCCACTTGGTTACCACTCGGAAAGACAAAGGAGGCACCAAAATCGGTCTTAGCCATAGGAAATGATACGGCAGAAACTTCATAGGAGGAGAGGAACGAGAATAGAATGTCACCCTCGCCGGCGGTGTGGTTATCCACGTAGGCATAGCCAGGTCGTTGCACAGCTGCAACGGGCATGAGAGCTAATTCACCATGGAAAATCCAGTGGTGTCCTCGAGGACGGGCGGGAGTACGGTATTCGATGCGTCCGCGCAGCCCCAGACCAATCAGTCCGGTGAAGCCAATGCTGGAGTTTTCGAGATTTTCATTATACTTGATGCCAAAATAATCATCGAGAGATGCTCCAGCCCATAGCTGCCACTGCCGATGGTGCCAGACCCTAAACAGAGCACTCGCCGACGATTCGAGGAAAAGACTCTTGGCCCCGCTATCGTCATCAGAGTCGAAGTTGAAGAGACCACCATTCAGGGCCGAAGACAGCGAGACGCGGAACTTGGGAAAATGGATATCGATGTCGGCTCCCAAATGGGCTTGGAGTCCGCTATAGACGAGAGGAGATGTGCCTTGGTCGCGAAAAAGCCCATAGCCAATGCCGTCATGCCGGTTGAGATAGACCACGACTTTGCGATGCGGGGGGAAATCAACATATCGTTGCTGCAATGTGTCGGCTGTCAGGGTGTCTGACGCTGGCTTTTCCTGTGCGGGGAGCGCCCAGAGCACAGTACAGGTCATAACGATTAGGGAAATAAAACGTTTCATTTTTGGGGCACAATTATATAAAAAAAGACTACGGCATAATAATGACATACGCCGTAGTCGTAAAACAGAATGACTATTTGAGTGATTTGAGAATCTCAAGGGTCAAGTCCCAAAACATCTGAACGGTTTTGATCTCGATACGTTCGTCAGGCGAATGGACACCACGGAGGGTAGGGCCATAGGAGACCATCTGCATGCCCGGGTATTTCTCGCCGATAAGGCCACACTCCAGACCCGCATGGATGGCACGCACAACGGGTTCATGTCCGAACATGCGGCGATAGGTGCCGACGGCCACTTTAAGCAGCTGGCTGTCGGGGTCGGGGGTCCAGCCGGGGTAGCCGTTTCCGTGGCTCACACGGGCACCAATGAGGCGGAAAGTGGCCTCGATTTTTTGGGCAGCGGCCTGTTTAGCACTCTCCACAGAACTACGTTGCGAAGTCGAAATATGGATGTTGTGTCCGTCCATCTTGATGGAAGCGAGGTTGGTAGACGTCTCTACGAGGCCCGGCAGTTCACGACTCATAGCGAGAACACCGTGGGCCACAGCCAGCAGTACGTCGAGCAGGCTGCGTTGTGTGGTGGCATCGATGACGGCATCAGGCATATCGGCAGGCGTGATCGAGACAGAAAGTGACGGCTCGGTGGAGCGGAACTCGAAGATGATGTTATCACCCATCTGACGTACAATAGATTGCAGCATTTCAGCTTTTTCGGAAGCCACGGTAACGAGGGCTGAGGCCTCGCGGGCAATAGCGTTGCGGAGGTTTCCGCCCTTGATGGTGCTGAGGCGGATGCCGCATTGCTCGCTGGCGTTCCAGAGCAGACGAGCCAGAATCTTGTTGGCACATCCGAGGCCCTTGTGGATATCGTCGCCCGAGTGACCGCCTTTGAGGCCGGCAACAGCAATGACGAAAGCCTTGTCGCCCGTGGCGGATTCCGTGGTGTAGGGGATGTCCACGGTGGTGTCGATACCGCCGGCACAACCAATGCAGAATTCACCCTCGTCCTCGTCGTCGAAGTTGAGAAGCATCTCGCTCTGTAGCCATTCGGTCGACAGACCGTCGGCACCTGTCAGTCCCGTCTCCTCATCGACGGTGAACAGTGCTTCGAGAGGGCCATGCTCGATGTCATCGGCGTCGAGGATAGCAAGGGCGGCAGCCACTCCGATGCCGTCGTCGGCTCCCAGCGTGGTACCGTCGGCGGTAAGCCACTCGCCGTCGAGGACAGGTTGGATGGCGTCGGTCATGAAATCAAACTGCTTGTCGGCATTCTTCTCGCACACCATGTCCATGTGGGCCTGGACACACACCTTGGGCGCATGCTCGTAGCCTTTGGTGGCAGGCTTACGGATAAGCACGTTGCCCAGCGCATCGCTTAAAGTTTCGAGTCCGCGGTCGCGACCAAATTTTTGCAGATAGGCCGACACACGCTCCTCATGCTTGGAGGGACGCGGGATTTGTGTCAATTCACCAAAAAAACGCCACACATTGGCAGGCTTAAGATTTTCTAATGCTTTCATTGTTATGTTGTTTTAATTATTTGCTTCAGAATCCGAGATACGGGCTGTGATAGCATCAATAATGCAGAGAACACATCCAAGATTGTTGTAATAATGTCTGTTTAGTGTTTAGCCATGCAAGGGTTAAGGTATCAGCGTTACTTTTCGTTTCACAATCTGCCGTTCGGATCGCGGGGAGTAGACCTCTATCAGCAAGACATAGTTGCCACGACGGCATACAGCGCCACTGTTGTCGGTGCCATCCCATGTCAGCACCCCGTGTGTTCCGAGGGAGCCGTTGCGCAACAGATGGCGCACGACACGTCCGCGTGCGTCGGCAAACGAGATATTGGCCATGAGGTCGGGACGTTGCAAGGTGTAGCCGATGTCGAGGAGGTCCTGATAGCCGTCAGCATCGGGCGAAAGGATATCGGACGACAGCGAAAAATCATGTTCAAGAAAGAGCATCTCCATGCTCTGAGAGTTGGCATAGGTAGGGGTGGCAAAGCCAGCGGTGGAGGCCGCCGAATACCAGTTGCCACGGTCATGGCTGGGACGTTCAAAAGAGCGCCGTTCGAGCGATACTCCCGCAGCGTCAGCAATTAGCGGGCAGTGCATCGACACGTCGTAGTCAAGACGTTCCACCACGCTGCTGTCGGCCAGGCAGAGGAGGACCACGCCCTGACTGCTGCCATAGGCCGGCATGGCACTCACCTCGACAATACGTGCCGCATACTCTACGGCATAGCGCGAGACCAGGTCAGCCGCATCCGTCGTGAGCACCACATACTCTCCCGCACCGACAGTATGATCGGCCTTCAGCGCATATAGCTTATCGACGTGGTCCGTCTTCCAGCGTCCAAGATAGAGGTCGCCAAGCGACACTGCAACGCTGCCAGCATTATAAAGCTCCACAAAATCGGAGCCCCCGGTCTGCGGATTAAACAATATCTCGCTGATTCTCATCTCAGACGGTTGAGACACGGCCATGCCTGCAACCATCATCATTATCAGCATAAAAGACAATCGTTTCACCTCGCAAAGATACAATAAATTTATAAAAATAACAAAGCAAAGAGGACGTAGCCTATTCGACCTTCGCCGAAACGTGCTGAATGACACCTTCTGAACATGACGAATTGTCGTCAGGTTCGCAGCAAGACAATGCTTTTAACCAGGTCGAATAGCCGAACGAGCCAATAGCCCTGAAGAGATTTTAGAAGCAAGATGGCGTTTCCAAACGTGGAGGGCCACACTGCATTATTTCACGCATAGCCCTTCTGCACATGGCGAGACCAAGGAAGACAGCGGGGCGCAGTCCTGCATCCAATTTGCCAGGGATAGTGACTAACGTCCGTTATTGCTGTAGCCGTTTTCGTCAAGCCATTGGCACAGTGCAGCCACACGGTCCTTACTGTTGCCTATGAACACGGCGCATTCCTTATGGCCCTCGAACTGCGGCTCAACACCGTCCATGGCACTGAGAGCCGAAACCGTGACCAGCTCTCGGTCGGCAGGGCTGAGCTGACGGCTCGCAAAG
>JAFUVR010000078.1 GCA_017477485.1 Bacteroidales bacterium
AGTAGCATTGATGGCAGCGTCGATGGAATCGACCTTGGCGGCGTTAGCAGCTATCGTAGCGTTGATAGCGGTGGTAGCATCGGTGATGGTGGTGTTGATGGCATTGTCAATGGAATCAACCTTGACATTCATAGCATCGTTAGTCTCGGTGATAGTGGTGTTGATGGCACCGTTAATCGAGTCAACCTTGGCGTCGATAGCAGCAATAGAGGCGTTGATGGTGGTCATATTATCGTCCATTCTCTCGGTGAGATAGAGGACGGTGTCGTTGATAACAGTGCGGACAGAGAGGATCTCATTGGCGATAGTAGCCTCGAGAGCGGCGGAGTCAGCCTGCTGCTTGGCGATGATAGCGTTGACAGCGTTCTCGGTGTGGGAGCGACCGATCTGCATCATGTTGTCCACATCGGTGCGGACAGAGAGAATCTCATTGACGATAGTAGCCTCGAGAGCGGCGGAGTCAGCCTGCTGCTTGGCGATGATGGCGTTGATAGCGTTCTCGGTGTGGGTGCGGCCGATCTGCATCTTATTGTCCATCTCGGCGCGAACGTTGCCGAGAGAGTCGGTCAGACCGACGAGGATGGAGGCGCTATTGGCATGGAGCGCATAGGGAACGCTGAGCACCTGATTGATGGAGACGGCAGAGAAAGTCTGGTCGCCTTCGGCGTCTACCTCACTCTTGAGGAAATAGGGACCATCGGTCCAATCGATGTCGGAGAAGTCGATGCGGCTAAGATTGTCGCCGTTGCCAATGATGAGGGTAAAGAGGCCATTGGCGTTGGTGGTGACCTGTCGGGTTTCGACATAGACAGTAGTGCCGTCGGCGGAGCCTTTGAGAATAGAGAGGCGGACCTCCATGGTCTCATTGGCGGCAAGGCGGTTGTTGGCATGGCGGACGACGGCCTGGTAGCTAACGCGCTGCGGGGCCTGCGCCATTGCCGTTCCTATGGAGAGCAGTGCTGCGCATAGGAGGAAAAACGATAAAAGACGTTTCATTGAGATTGTTGTTTTTTATTTGTTATTATTTTGATTCTTATTTATCAGACCGCTCGGCAGCGGGGCCCCAACCCCAGTGGTAGGCAAACTTAAGGCCTAACACATAGTAGCGGTAGCTATCGACGAGGCCGGCCTGCATGGGCGAGCGGGCCGTGGTCTTATCCTGACGGATGTCGATGATCTCGAAGTTGTTGTTGTCGATAGTCCGTTTGTTGAGGGCATAGCGCAGTGAGAGGGCCAAAGAGAACGCATTGCGATTGTCGAAGTGGAACTTCCAGCCGAGGTCGGCAGCAAACTCTACGAAGAGAGGATGCTTGACGGAGGCGGGGGCATAGTTGCCCTCGTTACCCTCGACCACGACGGCATCGAGCGGCAGGGAGTTGATGTCGATTCCGAGGTCGTCGATAGCCACAATCTGATAGACCGAGGGGTCGTAGGTGTAGGCGCCATAGCTATTGAGAGAAACGCCGAAAGCAAGACCCACATTGCAGAAGAGATGCTTGTGCTGAAGTGACAGCTGGACAGGCAAATCGAGCATGAGGAGTGACTGGTATTCGCTCACCTTGGGGCTGAGAACCGACATCGTGGTGTTGACGACACGGGAGCCAGCGCCGTTGTTGATGGTGATGGTGCCGTGGGCCGTGGAGGTGATGTTGGAGAGCGTCTCGGTATTGTTGAGGTAGGTCAGCGAGGCTGCACCTGTGAGACCGATGTGCTTGGTGAACCAATAGGTATAGCCTGCTCCAATGCTCATAGAGGGAGTAGACATGTCGTGGTTATCCCAGCTGAGGGTGCTTTTGAACGGCAGGTCGCCATATCCCGGGCGGGCGAAGCCCATGGTGAGTTCGTGGCGGCGCATGACATCACCCACCTCGTCCGTTTCCTGAGCCATAAGATGCGCAGCAGACATAAGAAAGACTAACGCCAATGCAATAGAACTAAGTGATTTCATGGTATTGCGGCTTTATGGGGTTAACGGACTACGAGTTTGCGGGCGGCATGTTTGCCAGAGGCCAGAATGACGTGTACGGAATAGACGCCTGCGGGGAAAGAAGCCTGGAACTGGGTTTCGGCGAGGGCGGCGCGTTCGCTGACCTTGCGTCCCTGAGCATCGAAGATGCACACCTTGGCACCCTGAAGCTGCGTCTCCGCCAGCGAGGTAGTTACACGGAACACATTGCCGGCAGCCACGGGGTTGGGCATCAGACGGAGCTGGATGTCGTCGACAACGGCAGTGGCGATGTCGGTGATGCCGATGCAGATGGTGTTGGAGGTGACCCAGTAGGTGCGGCTGTTGTCGACAGGCACTTCGAGACGGTAGCAGCCCTTAGGCAGCTCGGTACCCTCTTCGTTGCGGTAGGCGTCGAGATGATCGCCCTCGGCGATGAGCTCGTCGTCGCGATACCAACGATAGTAGTAGTACTCGACAGGCGACTCGGAGACATTGTGGTCCACCATGAGCATACGATTCTGATAGGTGTAGATCTGCGGGATAGGGACACCCTGCTTCATGACAGAGAGTTCCAGATGCAGCATGCTGTCGCACCCGTGAGAGGTGTAAAGCAGATGGTCATAGCGTCCCGACTCGGTGTAGTCGGTGCCGAACCACTTGTAGCAGCCTTCGGCCTGGGCATAGAGAGTGGTGTCCTTGACAGGATGCACAAAGAGCGTGATCCAGACAACCGAGTCGCAACCGCCCTGCGAGAGGGTGCGAAGGACAAAGCTGTAGGTGCCCGGGATCGTGGGGGTTACCTCTTCGGGAAGCGTATACCCTTCAGGCAGCAGGCTGAGGAAGGGAGACGCATCATCTTGGCAGACTTCGTACTCGACGGTGTCGAACGACGGCAGGCAGAACACCTGCTGCACACCCGGGGCGACAGTACTATTGCCGTTGCCAAAAGTCGAAAAGGCCAACTGCCCAAAAGTGTAGCTGACCAACGTCCCGCCCGAGGTTACCACAGAGGCACCCGAGGCAGAAAAAGCGGCCAGCGGCACTTCGCTCTGGGCTGAGGCTTTCTGCCACGGAAGCAGAAGCAACGCCACAAGCGCGAGTTTTGGTAAGAGCTTTTTCATGTGTTTGTGATTAATTAAAAATTAGTTGATAAATTGATTATATTTCAATAGAAAAGGTGGAGCTTCTTTGTCGAGGTCACGCTATCTGCGGGTTATGCGTATTGCTCCGAACGCCGTAGGCTGTCAGCGGGGGAAGAGGCGCTGGCGCCAACTGGCGACAATACAAAAAAGGCCTGTCGCATCTGCCGCAGCAGACCAACAGACCATCGTACAAACGAAGGAGACAAGAAGCTATGCCCCCCCCTTACAAATCGCTGATAATCAACGAATAAACCATAAAATAACGGAATCGCCGATTGCATCTGCCATAGTCCGCATACAGAAAACGACAGGACATTTTCCACACGTATTGCCACATCACGCAGGCACTCGGCACAACGTGCTCCTGCCTCCCCAACACGACGGACTACAATACTGGCAATGGTCATAATCAAATGAATAAAAAGGAATTAACGCAGGGTTATTCCAACTACAATCTTTGCAAAGATATAAAAAAAATCCATATATAGTTGATATTAAAAAAACTTATACACAATCTGACATCCAATAAAAAAGAACCGACTTGACGAGGGAAGTATTATGCCATCATCTTTTACATTTATTTCTCAAAACCAAGGATGGCTGACGAAAAAAAAAAATGGAATATTCTCACCGTGGGGCATTGGGTCGTGACGTCATTTCGGGGCGCGACCGTGGATTTGGTCATGGCATCACTTCGAAGCTCTGTCGTGGATTTGCCTTGACGTCATTTCAAGGGTTCGACCGTGGATTTGGTCGTGGCGACATTTCGGGGTTCGACGGTAGGATTTGGCCTTGACATCACTTCGAGGCTCTGTCGTGGATTTGCCTTGACGTCATTTCAAGGGTTCGACGGTAGGATTTGGTCGTGACGCCATTTCGGGGTTCGGCCGCAGATAAGCGTGCAGGCATGGGCGTGCGGGACGGATAGATGGCACAGAGGGGTGCTCAGGGCCTACGAGAAAGGCGTAGCCTGTCGCCCTCGACATAGGGCGTAGCGACAAACACCCTACGGGAACCGAAGGGACACAAAGGGATGAGAGGGGGATGAGAGGGGGAGAGTCTACCTGTTGGAGAGGACCACGAAGGGTATCAGCACCTCTTCCATGGAGATACCGCCATGCTGGAAGGTAGAGTTGTAGAGCTGGACGTACTGGTTATAGTTGTTGGGGTAGGCGAAGAAGTCGTTCTGGCGGGCGAAGATATAGGGCGAGGTGATGTGGCGACGCGGCATGAAGATGCGTGCGGGGTCGCGCACCTCGAAGACCTCCTTGGGGTTGTAGTCGAGCAGGCGGCCCTGCTTGTAGCGGAGGTTGACCGAGAGGGTGGCATCGCCTTTGACGCGAACGGGGCGCTCGACCCGCACCGAGCCGTGGTCGGTGGTGATGACGATATTGACAGGATGGGAGGCGAGGTTGCGCAGCAGGTCGGCCAGCGGTGAGTGGTCGAACCACGAACGGGTTACGGAACGGTAGGCCTGGTCGGTCTCGGCCAGCTCGCGCACGATGTTGGAGTCGGTGCTGGCATGAGAGAGCATGTCGATGAAGTTGAAGATAATGACGTTGAGCTTGTTCTGAAGGAGGTTGGCATAGTTGTCGGCCAACCGCTTGCCGTACTGCGCGTTGAGCACCTTGTTGTAGGAGGTGCGGATGTTGATGCCGTGGCGGCGGAGGTTCTCGCCCAGCAGTTCGTATTCGTACTGGTTCTTGTGTCCCTCTTGGTCCTCGTTGACCCAGTATTGGGGATATTTTTTTTCGATTTCGGCGGGCATGAGACCTGCGAACATGCTGTTGCGGGCGAACTGTGTGGTGGTGGGGATGATGCTATAGAAGATGTCGTCGGAGGCCACATGATAGAGGCTCTCGATGGCAGGCTGGAGAAACTTCCACTGGTCGTAGCGGAAATTGTCGATGACGATGAGGAAGGTGGGGCGGCTGTCGGCAAGGAGCGGGAATAGCCGTTCGCGGAGGACGGTGTGCGACATGGTAGGCTTGTCGGGGTCGGAGCCGCTGAGCCAGTCGACATAGTGTTGCTCGTAGTGTCGGCAGAAGAGCTGGTTGGCCTCGTTTTTCTGCGAAGAGAAGATTTCGTGGATGCCGGGGTCGTCAGAGGTGGCCAGTTCGAGGTCCCAGAAGACGAGCCGGCGGTAGAGGTCGCACCACTCGCCGTGGGAGAGGCGCGAAGAGAGCATGGACCCAATCTCGCGGAACTGCTGCTGATAGCTCATCGTGGAGCGCTCGCTGACAAGGCGGCGGCTCTCGGTGAGTTTCTTGATGGTCAGGAGTATCTGCTGAGGCTTGACGGGCTTGATGAGATAGTCGGAGATCTTGCTGCCGATGGCCTCGTCCATGATGTGTTCCTCCTCGCTCTTGGTGATCATCACCACGGGGACCTGCGGATACTGCGCCTTGATCTGGGTCAGGGTGTCGAGGCCGCTGAGTCCTGGCATATTCTCGTCGAGGAAGACGATGTCGGCCGGATGCTGCTGTAGTTCTTCGACAGCCTCGTTGCCAGAGGTCACGGGGATGACGGAATAGCCGCGGTCCTGAAGAAAAAGAATATGGGGTTTGAGGAGGTCGATCTCGTCGTCGGCCCAGAGAATGGTGATGGTGTCCATAGGAAGGGAGGTTTACAAATAATAACGCTTGCACGTGACTATTATTGCAGAAAAGGGACGTGAGCCATATCGGATAGGAGCAGCCAAGGAGACAATGGCGTGGGGCCACGGAGGAGGCGAAAATACGTGGTTCAATATTTTTTTGTAAATTTGCAACGCTAATTATATATAGTATTAGAGAACGGAGGGTGCATTCGCACCGACACAACCACCACGAAAAAAGTGTGTGGATACTGCATTAGACAACGAAACAAGACTCATGCTACTGACCGAACTATATGACGAGAGTGCTGTGGCGCGACAGATTGACGAGTTGCTGGGCGAGGCTGGGGCGCGTATGCACGTGAACGGGCTGACGGGGTCGCTGTCGGCAGTGCTGATGGCCGTGGAGGCACGACGGCATCCCGACCGGAGGCAGCTGGTGATAGCGGGCAACAAGGAAGACGCCTACTATCTGCAGAACGACATAGAGAACCTGCTGGAAGAGAAAGACGCGGAGGTGGAACGCAAACGCGTGATGCTCTTCCCCACCACCTACCGCAGGCCCTACGCCTCGAAACGCGAAGAGGTAGAGGAGACCGACAACGCCAACGTGCTGATGCGTGCCGAGGTGGTGAAACAGCTCAACAGCGGGCGTCCGCTGACGGTGGTGAGCTATCCCGAGGCGCTGAGCGAGAAAGTAGTGAGCCGCAAGACGCTGACGCACAACACGCTGACCGTCAGCAAGGGAAGCCGACTGGACATCGACTTTCTTGTCGACGTGATGCAGGACTACGAATTTGAGCGTGTCGACTTCGTGGTGGAGCCAGGACAATATGCGGTGAGGGGCGGCATTGTAGATGTCTTCTCCTATGCCAACGACAACCCCTATCGCATAGAGCTCTTTGACGACGAGGTGGACTCGCTGCGCACCTTCGACCCCGCCACACAGCTCTCCATCCGCCAGTACGACCAGGTGACGGTGCTGCCCAACCTCGAGGCACGGCAGCACGAGAGCATCACAGTGGAGGAGAAAGTGCCGCTGACGGCCTACTTTGACGAAGGCGACACAGCCTGGGTGCAGGGGTTGATGCTCGTGGGCGAGACCATAGAGAGTCGGCTGGCCGCCATGCGGAATCAGCACAAGCAGATGAAAGCAAGCGCGGTGCCCGCCACAATGACGACCCTGCAGCCCGAAGAGCTATACTGCTCGGCCAACGAGTTTCTGCAAGGGCTGCTGCGCTGCCGCATCGTCGAGACGGGCAACAGCACCTTCTTCACGAAAGCCGCCGTAGTGACGGCCCACAGCGAGCCACAACCGGTGTTCAACAAGCAGTTCGACCTGCTGGCCCGGTGCCACAACGGCTATGCCGAGAAGGGATACCGCCTGCTGGTGGCCGTAACGGGCGACTCGCAGCAGAACCGGCTGAAGAAAATCTTCGAGAGCGACGAATTCCGCGTGCATGGAGCATGCCTGGGCGAAGAGGGTTCGACGATAGAGCCGTTGCAATGCCCGCTCAACAAAGGCTTCGTAGACCACGACGCCCGCCTGCTCTGTTTCACCGACCAAGAGATCTTCGAGCGCTACCACAAATACACCGTGCGCGACCTACACCAGACGCGCGAGGCCATGACGCTGAAAGAGCTCTTCGAGCTCAAGCCGGGCGACTTCGTGACCCATATCGACTACGGCGTGGGGCGATTCAGCGGATTGGAGAAGATTACCAACAACGGACGCACACAAGAGGTCATCCGCCTCATCTATAAAAACAACGAGACCCTCTACATCAGCATCCACGGCCTGCACAAGATCAGCCGCTATGTGGGCAAAGAGGGGATACCGCCGACACTCAACAAGCTGGGCAGCAACAGCTGGCAGCTGCTCAAACAGAAGACCAAGAAGCAGGTCAAGGATATCGCCAAAGACCTCATAGCCCTCTATGCCAAGCGGAAAGCCAGCAAGGGATTTGCCTTCAGTGCCGACGGCTACCTGCAGAACGAGCTGGAGGCGTCCTTCATCTACGAAGACACGCCCGACCAGTTGAAGGCTACCATCGACGTCAAGCACGACATGGAGGACTCCTCGCCGATGGACCGGCTGGTGTGTGGCGACGTAGGGTTTGGCAAGACCGAGGTGGCCATACGGGCAGCCTTCAAGGCGGTGTGCGACAGCAAGCAGGTGGCCGTCCTTGTGCCCAACACCATACTGGCCTTCCAGCATTTCAACACCTTCAGCGAACGTCTCAAAGGGCTGCCCGTCAACATCGACTACCTGAACCGTTTCCGCACCACCAAGGAGAAGAACCAGATTTTCAAAGACGTGGAGAACGGCAAGCTGGACATCCTCATAGGCACCCATGCCATCCTCAACAAAGGGCTGCACTTCAAAGACCTGGGGCTGCTCATCATCGACGAGGAACAGAAATTCGGGGTCAGCGCCAAAGAGAAGCTACGCCAGATGAAGGTGAACGTAGACTGCCTGACGCTGACGGCCACGCCCATCCCACGAACCCTGCAATTCTCGCTCATGGGAGCCCGCGACCTGAGCATCATACAGACCCCGCCGCCCAACCGTCAGCCCATAGAGACCGAGCTGTGCACTTTTGACGAAGAGGTGATACGCGACGCGATACGCTACGAGATGTCGCGCGGCGGACAGACCTTCTTCGTCAGCAACCGGGTGGAGAACCTACCCGAGATGGCAGGGCTGGTGCAACGGCTGGTGCCCGACGCACGGGTAGCCATAGCCCACGGCCAGATGGACGGCAAACAGGTAGAGGAGCACCTGATGCAGTTTCTCGAAGGCGACATCGACGTGCTCGTCTCCACCTCGATAGTAGAGAACGGGTTGGACATTCCCAACGCCAACACCATGATTATCAATAACGCGCAGAACTTCGGCCTCAGCGGACTGCACCAGATGCGGGGCCGTGTGGGACGCAGCAACCGCAAGGCGTTCTGCTACATGCTGGTGCCCTCCTTCGGGGCACTGACCCCCGAGGCACAGAAACGCATGGCGGCCATAGAGGAGTTCAGCGCCATAGGCAGCGGCTTCAACATAGCCATGCGCGACCTTGACATCCGCGGGGCCGGCAACATCCTCGGGGCCGAGCAGAGCGGGTTTATCAGCGACATAGGCTACGACATGTATCACAAAATCCTCAACGAGGCCATCGAAGAGCTGAAGGAGACCGACTTCCGCGAGCTCTTCCAAGCCGAGGTGGAACGCGACAAGAGCTATGCCAAAGAATGCCTGATAGAGACCGACCTGGAAGTGATGCTGCCCGACGACTACGTAACCAACGGCACCGAGCGCCTGGTGCTCTACAAGGAACTTAACGGCCTCTCCAGCGAGGAAGAGCTTGCCGGATTCCGCAGCCGCCTCATAGACCGCTTCGGCCCCATCCCCCAGCCTACCGAAGAGCTGATACGCACCATCACCCTGCGCCGCATGGCCAAAGAATTTGGCATAGAACGCATCGTGCTCAAGATGAACCGTATGGTCTGCTATTTCGTTGCCAACCAAGACAATCCCTTCTACAAGTCGGCCAACTTCATGCGGCTCATCAACTATGTGCAGACGCACCCCCGCATAGCACGTCTCAAGGAGGACGGTCCGCGACTGAGCCTCACCTTCCAGCCCGTAGACAACATCGACGAGGCCGTCCGCCTGATGATAGGCCTGTCGAAATAGCCCGATATCCAATCATACCATTGCCCAGACCACTCCGATTATTCAGACTATTCAGTTTATTCTAATTACTCAGATTATTATCCCAATTTCTCAGACCACTCCGATTATTCAGACCATTCAGTTTATTATAATCACTCAGATTATCCCGATTTCTCAGACCACTCCGATTATTCAGAAAACTCCCATCACACAGACCATACACCCAACACCCCATGTCTCGATATAGCCTCATACTGCTGTTTTTCATTGCCATCCTGTTGCCACCGGCCCGCGGGGCCTATCTGCTGCTGCCCATGGACGAGGTGCAGAAAAACCATCTCAAAGCCTACGGCATAGCCTACTGGGCACTGCAACGCGACGTGGAGGTCACATGGCTGCTCAACTATCGTGGCGGCACCTTCATGATGAAGCATGCCGACGCCATAGAGCGCGAATGCCGTTTGCGAGGCGTGAGCTGCGAAGCTATTGCCGACGGGCAGTCCACGGCCATACTCTCGCAGATTGCCGACCCCGCCGTCAACATGGACGCCGTGAAGCTGCAGAAGGCTCCCAAGATTGCCGTCTACTCGCCCAAGAGCAAGCTGCCGTGGGACGACGCCGTGACGCTGGTACTCACCTATGCCGAGATACCCTACGACGTGGTCTACGACGAAGAGGTGGTGGGCGGCGTGCTGCCCATGTACGACTGGCTGCACCTGCACCACGAAGACTTCACCGGCCAATATGGCAAATTCTGGGGCGGCTATCGCAACCAGCAGTGGTATGTGGAAGACGTGCGCAATCAGGAAGCCATGGCCCAGCGGCTGGGATACAGCAAGGTGTCGCTGCTGAAGCTGGCCGTGGCCCACAAGATACGCGACTTCGTCAGCGGCGGCGGCTTCCTCTTCGCCATGTGCTCGGCTCCCGACAGCTACGACGTGGCCCTGGCAGCCGAGAATGTGGACATCTGCGACGTCATGTTTGACGGCGACCCCATGCAGCCCGACGCCCAAAGCCAGCTCGATTTTTCCAAGACCTTTGCCTTCAAAGACTTCCGCATCAGCACCAATCCTGCCGAATACGAGATTTCCACCATCGACATCGACCCCCGTGCCCGCGGCCGCAAGGTCAACCAGAACACCGACTTCTTCACACTCTTCGACTTCTCGGCCAAGTGGGACTGGATTCCCACCATGCTGACGCAGAACCACACCCGCATCGTCCATGGCTTCATGGGCCAGACCACGGCCTTCCGCAAAGAGACCGTCAAGACCTCGGTCGTCATCCTCGGCGAAAACAAAGAACTGGGCGAGGTGCGCTATCTGCATGGCGACTACGGCAAAGGCACATGGACCTTCCTTGGCGGTCACGACCCTGAGGACTATAGCCACTTCGTAGGCGACCCGCCCACCGACCTCAACCTCTATCCCAATTCGCCCGGATACCGACTCATTCTCAACAACATCCTCTTTCCGGCTGCCAAGAAAGAGAAACATAAAACCTGATTCACGCTCACTCCGACACTCCCCTACCCCAACCCCATTCAACCCACACCATGCGACAGACAATCCTCATCATACTCCTGCTCCTCACACCGCTATGGGCCATAGCGCAGAACCGCATGTGGCGCACCTATAATACCAGCAACAGCGACATCAACGGCAACACCACCCTTGCCCTCGCCGTCGACAAGCAGAACAACCTGTGGGTGGGCACCCTCAACGGCCTGTGCCGTCTGCGGGGCAAGAACACATGGACCGACTACACCATGTTCAACAAGAAACTCGACGGCCAGTCGGTCAACTGCCTGACCATCGACAACGACGGCATGCTCTGGATAGGCACCGACGACTATGGCGTCATAGCCTTCGACGGCACACAGTGGACCGAACACGAGCGCGAGACACGGCGTCTGAACATGAAATACATAGGCGACATAGCCATCGACAACGAGGGGACGATGTGGATAGGGGTGACGCTGGTGGGCCTCGTGCGCTACGACGGCAAGACCTGGGACATGATGACCCCGAAAGACTCGGGACTGCCGAGCGACTTTGTGCTCTGCGCCGCCATAGACCGCCGCAACCGCAAGTGGGTGGGCACTAACGGCGGACTGGGCATGTACAACGGACGCCGCTGGATATCCTACACACCCTCCAACAGCGGCATCGCCGACGAGATTGTCCCCGCCGTGGTCATCGACAACGACGACGTGAAATGGATTGGCACCCTCAATGGCCTCTGCCGCTACGACGGCGAGAACTGGACCACCTTCAACAAAGACAACAGCCCGCTGCCGGGCAACCAAATCAACGCCATGACCCTCGACACGCGCGGATGGCTTTGGATAGCCACCGAGAACGGGGTGGCTGTCTACGACCGCAAGAGTCGCTGGGACGCCTTCACGCCGGAGAAAGAGAAGCTGCCACGCGGCTCCATCACCGACATCGTGGCCGACGCCAACAACGACATCTACGTGGGCTACGACCTCTACGGTGTGGCCCGTCTCTCGGGCTACTGGCTCACCGAAGCCTCCTCCAGCCAGACGCCGGCACCTGCCGCCAACGCTCCCGAAGAGGGCGCCTCGGAAGAGAAAATCCGCGTCATACCTCATCTTGAAGAAGGCTATGTGGAAATCTCGTTCGAGGGCATAGAGGCCAGCGTGGAGTTTTTCAACCCATCAGGCCAGTCGGTGCGCCGCATACCGCACTATCAGAAAGGAGCCCACATCAATATCTCCAAAATGCCCAAACGCATGTATACCCTCAAAATCAAGACGGCGAGAACCGAGAAAGAGCTGAAATTCAACTTGAAATAGACTTCCGATACCCCCATAGCCCAAGAAAGCCATTACACCAAATACCCCAAAGAACCATAACACCAAATATATAATATGAAGAGAAGCGTCCAACACCTCGCAATGCTGTTACTCCTGCTGATAGCCCCTTGGAGCATCGCAGCCCAGCAGCTCAATCCCTCGCACTGGACCTATACCGTTGAGAACGTCAGTGCCGAGAGTGCCGACTTGTGTTTCACCGTCAAGCTGGATGAAGGATGGCACATCTACTCCACCCGCACCGATGACGGAGGGCCGCTGCCCACCGAATTTGCATTCAACCCCAGCAGCAACTACACCCTCAACGGCGGCATCGCGGAGCCCAAACCACACGAGGCTTTCGACGATATCTTCAAAGTCACGGTGCGCGATTTTGCCAACCAAGTAACCTTCCGACAAAAAATAAAACGCAACACCGCAAAGGCGTTCAAGGTGGAAGGCACCCTCTCCTTCCAGCTGTGCAACAACGGCAGTTGCATAGCACCCGAAGACCGTCCTTTTGTCTTCGAGATTGCCGAGGCCACGCCACCGGCCACGGCATCGGCCGCAGCCACCGACAAAGAACCGTCACAGACGATGGACACAAGCCTCACAACGCCCGACACAGCTGCCGAGGCTGATAGCAATCAACCCGTGATACAAATAATAGACGAGCCATCAGAGAAGCCCGCCGAGTCCGGACAGTCGCTGTGGCTGGCCTTTCTGCTGGCTTTTGTGGCCGGGCTGCTCACCATGATTACGCCCTGTGTGTTTCCGATGGTACCCATGACGGTCAACTATTTCGTACATGGGGGCCAACGCAACCAAGCATGGATCTTCGGCCTCAGCATCGTGCTCATCTTCGCCGTGCTGGGAGCCCTGCTCACCCTCATCTTCGGTCCCGAGGCGCTCTATTTCCTCGGCACACATTGGATACCCAACCTGCTGTTCTTCGTCATCTTCCTGCTGTTCTCGCTCTCCTTCTTCGGCCTGTTTGAGATACAGCTGCCCTCGCGCTGGGTCAACAAGAGCGACCAGCAGGCCGACCGCGGCGGATGGCTGGCACCCTTCTTTATGGCACTGACCACCGTGCTGGTGTCGTTCAGCTGCACCGGCCCTATCCTGGGTGCCGCCCTCGTGGGCCTCACCACCAGCACCACCAACGCATGGGTGTCGCTCGTCACCATGCTGGGCTTCGGCATCGGCTTTGCCCTGCCCTTCACCCTCTTGGCCCTCTTCCCCCAGTGGCTCAAAGGCCTCAAGTCGGGCGACTGGCTCAACACCATCAAGATTACCTTCGCCTTTCTCGAACTGGCCTTCGGACTGAAGTTCCTCTCCATGGCCGACCTCTACTGCAACTGGCACCTGCTGGACCGCGAAGTCTATCTGGCCCTCTGGATTGTCATCTTCGCACTGCTGGGATGCTATCTGCTGGGGGCGATACGTTTCAAGGGCGACAGCGAGGCGAAACACCTCTCCGTAGGGCGGCTCTTTACGGCCATCCTTGTCTTTGCCTTCGTAGTCTACATGATTCCGGGACTTTTCGGTGCTCCGCTCAAAGCCATCTCGGGTTTTCTGCCTCCCATGGGAACACAGGACTTCAACATCGAGCGTCTCATCCACGAACACGCCGTTCCTGCTTCCGATGGCCGCCAAGATGAGGAGGAAGAGACACGCCGCTACGCCGACCAGCTACACCTCCCCACGGGCTTCGACGGCTATTTCGACCTCGAAGAGGCCAAATCCCATGCCAGCATCACCGGCAAACCCATCTTCATAGATTTCACCGGCAAGACCTGTGCCAACTGCCGAGAGATGGAGCACTACGTGTGGAACGACCCTGCGGTCAAACAATTGCTCAACGAAGAGTTCGTCATCTGTGCCCTTTACGTGGACGAGAACACCATCTTCCTGCCCGAAGAAGAATGGATGACCACCGACGACGGACGCGTGCTCAAAACCCTGGGGCGCGTCAATCTGGAATACGAAAAGAGCGCCTTCAATATGAACGCACAGCCCTACTATGTCATCGTCGACCCGACGACGGGCGACGTGCTCACCACCAAGAACTATCAGTACAACCGCAACCCGCGCAAGTTTGAGGCCTGGCTCAACGAAGGCCTCGGCAACTTCAAGCAGAACTACCGCAGCCACTATGAGGCCCAGCCATAGGTACCAGATTGGATA
>JAFUVR010000079.1 GCA_017477485.1 Bacteroidales bacterium
CCATCAAGTATTTTCTCTTATAGATTGCTGGATTAGAAGAGGTTTGTGCGATTGGATTTGTAAGATTTGAAATTATTTGTAGGATTTCTGCCCAAAGGGCACTCTAAGAAAGTCGCTTTGCGAGAAATCTTCAAAATCTGGACAAATCCCTCAAATCTTTTTTTGATTAACTTGTTCGATTTCTACCGTGCCGGCGGAAGTTCATCGGGAGTCGCTTTGCGAGAAATCTTCAAAATCTGGACAAATCTTTTTCTCCTACGGATTGCTGGATTTGAAGAGGTCTGTCCGATTGGATTTGTAAGATTTGAAATTATTTGTAAGATTTCTGCCCGTAGGGCACTCTACGATCATCGATGGGGGAAACAAATGACTGCTCAGGATGGGAAGTGCGGCATCAAAGGTTCATTCGCCATGGTGTTTTTGTCGGATGAACCAAGTGCCTGCTCAGGATGGGAAGGAAGGCAGGTCGTCGGCAAAGGTGATCTTGCGGTTGCGCGGGCTGCCTTCGACCACACGGATGGGGGCCTCGGGACAATAGCGAAGAATCACGCCGCAGTCATCGGTAGGACGGAACGAGGCATCCCGACAGGCAAGGTCGTAGGCCCGGCGGAGCAGGGCAAGGCGAAACGCCTGTGGTGTCTGAGCGTTCCACATCAGCGAGCGCGGCGGGATGGATTCGATAAGAGGACGGGGTGCGGCAGAACAATGCCACACCGTGTCGGTGCAGGGCACTCCGACCGCCACCGCCTCGCTGTCGGCCAAGGCATGCAGCACACGCTCCAGCACAGGCTCGTCGAGCCATGGACGGGCAGCATCGTGCAGCACAACGTTGCATCCCTCGTCATCACAGTCGGAGAGGGCCCCTATGGCGTTGAGGCTGGATTGATAGCGTTCTGCACCACCAGCCACAAACCGACGAACCTTCTGCCAGCCGCGTCTTGCGACGACCGCCTTCATCATGTCCATATAATCAGGGTGGACGACCACGACCACTTCGTCGATGCCAACAGACCGCTCGAAGAGCCCGATGCTGTGCTCAATCACCATGCGGTCTTCCAAAAGACAAAACTGCTTAGGCAGGTCGCCGCCAAAGCGATGTCCTGCACCAGCAGCCAAAACAACAGCTATGTTTTTCATGAGAGAGGAATGATTCGTATAGAATAGTATTCTTTTTAAGGCCAAGGAGAAAGGGGGATGCGCCGTCGCTGCAATGACGATGCCGGCGACATACAAAGATAATAACGAGAAAAGGGGGCAAATAGCACTTATAGTAGCACATTATGATAAAAAAACGGCTAAATAATGCTATTTTTGCAAACCTAAATAAAGAAGGGAACCATGAGACTCCAAAGGATCAGCATCCGAAACGTGGCCTCCATAGAGGCCGTAGACATCGATTTCACTCGACCGCCACTGAAAGACAGCAACATCTTTCTGATTTCGGGCGACATGGGGACGGGGAAGACCACGTTGCTCGACGCCATCTGCCTGGCGCTCTACAACAACACGCCACGCCTCTCGAAGGCAGGGAACAACAAGATAGACCTCAGCGGCAGTCGGAAAAACGGGTACATGCTGACACCGCAGGACCCTTATAACATGCTACGGCGCGGGACCAGCAAAGCCTCCGTGGAGCTGGACTTCGTCGACAGCGAGGGGCGGCCGTGTACGGCCCGCTGGAGTGCCGAGCTGTCGCGCAACGGCATGAAAAAGAACATAGAGCAAAGCCTCGTGTGCGACGGGAAAAGCTATGAGAAAAAAGAGTTCAAGGAGGCCATCAGCCATGTGATAGGACTCACTTTTGAACAGTTCTGCCAAACGACCATGCTGGCACAGGGCGAATTCACCCGCTTCCTGAAGAGCAAAGACAACGAGAAAGCCGACATACTCGAAAAACTCACCAACACATCCATCTACAGCCAGATAGGCATCCAGATAGCCCAGACGGCCAAGGAGAAAGACAGTCAGTACAAAGAGCAGATGGCCAAACTGAGCGGCATACACCTGCTTACCGGAGAGGAGATAGCGCAAAAGAACGAGACCATCAGGACCTGCCAGCGGACAACGGCACGTCTCAAACAGCTGGCAGAAGAGGCCACGGCGGATCTTGCTTGGCGCACGACTCACGAGCAGATGCTGCAAGAGCAGAAAAAACTACAGTCAACCATAGACCAACTGAATGCCCAGTGCAACGACCCGCAATATCTCGACCAAGAGAAGACCCTTGCGCTCTGGCAGCAGACCCATGAGGTGCGAGGATGGATGCAACAGGCCAACGAGGAGCAACAACGACAAAAACAATGCTGCCAGCAGGAAGAAGAACAGAGACAACGGTATGTGAGCCTTCTTGAAAACCAACTGTTTTGGCAGGGCTGGCTGCAAGACACCGAGGACAAGATTGATGAGACAGCAAGACAGATACAACGTGAAGAATCACTCAAGCCCCTATATGACAACTTTCAGACAGTGAGGGCAAACCTGACCCATGCTTCCGACCGACAGCAGGAAATCAAGCATGTCGAAACAGAAAACATGCAGATAGGCCGCGAGGTCATCGCTATGCAAGAGACGGTAACGAAAGGAGAGGCCGCTACAGCCGAACTGGAAAAACAACGACAGCAAGCCGAGGCCCGCAGCCAAGAGTTGCAAAAAGAGACTCAGAAACACGACCCGCAACAGATTTCGCTACGGGCACAACAACTGAAAGAAGACGATCAAAAAAACAGGACATGCGAACAGCGTCTCGCCCCCATCCAGACACTGATAGAACAAGACAGCCAAAACAAACAAGCCATTGAGAGCAAAAGAGAAAGTATCACTAAAAATCAGGAACTACAAAAAAGTCAGATAGAGCAACTTAACATACAAGAAAAAATCTATAGCAACACACAGAAGATATACGAAAGAGCGCAGCTGAGCGTCAACGATGCAGCTAAAGCACTACGAGCACAGATACACAGCCACGAGAGCGACACCTGCCCTGTGTGCGGACAGAAACTCAAGGGCTGGCAGATACCCACCGACGAGATACTCACCCACACCTTTGACAGCCTGCGACAGCAGCAACAGCAAGAACAAGAGAAACTGAACCAGCTTGCTGCCGCTTGCAAGGCCACAAAACAACTTATCGACACCGCCATTGCAGAACAGCAAGAACTCGAAGAGAAAAAGACACTCAGTCAGAAGCAATTGGGAAAAGCCATAGCGGATGCCACCCAAGCACTGGAAGCGATAGGAGCCCCTCCATTGCAACCCACACTCCTATCGCTGCAAGAGGCCATAGCCTATACCGCACAGAGAAGAGCAGACTACGAGCAGCAGAAAAAAGCCCATGACCAGCAACAGGCCACACTGAATCAGCTCCAAAAGCAAAAAGCCGAAAACGACGAAAAACTGATGTGGCTCACAAACGAACACAATAAAGCGAAACAACAACTAACAGAAAACAAAAACCTAATATCCACCAAAACAAAGATCATCGAACTGAACAAGGAGAACGCCAGCAAAGCACGGGCCAATCTCGAAGCAAGCCTCGACACCATCGCCCCGTGGATGGGCGGGATAAAGGACTGGAGGCAGCAATGGGAGAACGACAGCACAGCATTTATAGCAAATATCACCGAACGGGCAAAAGCCTACAACGAGATCTGCAACCAGCTCGCCACGCAGCAAGAAAAAGCAACAAAATGCAAGACCTTCATAGACGCACTCGGCGACATTGCCAAACAGATTGTCGAGATGTGTCCCGAATGGAACACCATCCAGGCGGTGAACGCCACCAAGAGCGAAGGCACCAAAGAGTCATACAGCCGTTTGACAACAGATGTCAGCGAGCGCCTGTCACGTCAACGCACCATCGACGAACGCATCCAGTCGGCCAAACAGCAAATAGATACTTTTATACATAACAATCAAGATATTACAATAGAAGAATTAAAGCAACTCATTAATATTGATAGCAACGAGATAAGCCGCCTGCACCAAACCCACCAAGAGCTAAGAGATCGGCTCAACACCGCCGCAGGAGCCCTCCGGGCCAAAACGCAAGACTTCGAAGCACACCAGCAACAGTCACACGGCCAAGAGAGCCTACTGCACAGTCTCGACGAGCTGAGAGCCCGAGAACAGGCAGCGAAACAGGCCTTTCAGGAGGCCATAGAGCAACAGGGCATCCTACAGGGCGAGCTGGCCAAAGATGCCGAAGAACGACAGCGGGCTGGCCACGAGCAGCAGCGGGCCGACGAGATGAAGCAGGAACGCGACCGCTGGCAGCAGCTCAACCTCCTCTTCGGGCAAAGCGACGGGAGCCTCTTCCGCAATATAGCCCAAAGCTATCTGCTCTCCCATCTCCTGCATTCGGCCAACGGATACCTGCAACGTCTCGACAAACGGTACCGGCTCCATTGCCTGCCAGGCACCCTCAATATCGTTCTACACGACTGCTACCAGCAGAGTGTCGACAGTCCCGTCGACACGCTGAGCGGCGGCGAGAGCTTCCTGGTCTCATTATCACTGGCCTTGGCCCTCGCCTCGCTCAACAACCGTAGCCTCGACATCGACACCCTCTTCATCGACGAAGGCTTCGGCACCCTTGGAGAGAAAGAGATGGACCACGTGCTTACCCTTCTCGAAAACCTACAAAGGCAGCAGGGCAAGCGCGTGGGTATCATCAGCCATATCGAATACCTCACGTCGCGAATCCCCGTACAGATCCACGCTGTCCGCACGGACCTCAACCGTAGCCACCTCACCGTCGTCGACACCCGCCAGCCACAGGCGGTCAACTCATGAAAAAATAGTATATTTGCAACTCTTCAAATCCATCCATCATGACACGCAACCATCTCATCCTTCTACTACTCCCTCTCTTGGCTGCCTGCGGTCACACCAGCGAAGAAGTGATAGCCACCTATGCTGACGGAGCCAAGATGTTGGTGAACCAGTACAAAGTGAGGGGCGAAAGCCGTACACGCATCGGCGAGACACGCTACTACGCCGACGGCACCCTGCAATACGAGAAACATTTCACCGGCAAAGACCAGCAACCCACAGGCACATGGCGCTACTACTACAGCGACGGAAAGCCCTTTGCCACAGGCACCTTCGACAAACAACACAAGGAAGGAACCGACTGGCACTTCTACAACCACGAGGGCAAGGACCTCTTCAGCGAAGACTACGACAGCCTGCGTGTGGCCGAACTGAGCGAGATGCTGACTCCCGCCACCATCATCGTTAGCCGAGGCGACAGCAAGACGTACTACCAGTTCTACAGCAACTGCACCCTGCGGTCGTTGGGCCAATTGAAAGACGGACAACGCGACGGCCACTGGGTCTTCTACCATCCCTCCGGACAGATACAGACAGAAGCCGACTTCGTAGACGGCAAACAGCACGGCAACTATACCGTCTACCGCGAGAACGGGTTGCCGTACTACCGAGGAACCTATAGCCATGGGCAACGCGTCGGGACCTGGGAGTTTTACGACGCCCAGGGCAACCTCACCCACACCCAATCCCTTTAGCTGTAATGGACATTAAATTAGAACTTCCAATATACCAACTTATTGGAAAGAAAGCCAATGAGTTGAATATAGACGCCTATACTGTTGGAGGTGTAGTCCGAGACTATTTCCTGCAACGTCATTGCACCGACATCGATATCGTATGCGTAGGCAACCCCGCAACGCAACACAGCGTGGGCATAGCCGTAGCCGAGGCCTGCGCGAGACAGCTGGATAGCGAGAGCGGGCATACCACCAAGGTCAGCGTGTTTCGCAACTTTGGCACCGCCTCCTTCGTCTACCACCATGCCGGCGAGCGGCTGCAAATAGAATTCGTAGGTGCCCGCCGCGAGTCCTACAGCCATGACAGCCGGAAGCCCATCGTGGAAGACGGCACGCTTGAAGACGACCAGAATCGACGTGATTTCACCATCAACGCCATGGCCGTATCGCTCAACAAAGACACCTATGGACAACTGGTGGACCCGTTTGGGGGCATTCGTGACCTCGACAAAGGGCTGCTGCGCACCCCGCTCGACCCCGACATCACCTTCAGCGACGACCCGTTACGCATGATGCGTGCCATACGCTTTGCCTCACAGTTGAATTTCACCATAGACCCGACCACCTACGAAGCCATAGGACGCAACGCCGAACGCATCGCGATAGTGTCGAAAGAGCGTATCGCCATCGAACTCAACAAAATCATGATGTCGCCACGGCCCTCCATAGGACTCAACCTGCTGCAAGACAGTGGACTGATGAGACTGATAATGCCCGACTTTGCCAACCTGCAAGGCATAGAGAACGTAGAAGGGAGAGGCCACAAGGACAACTTTAAGCATACGCTGCAAGTACTTGACAATGTAGCCCTTCAGAGTAACGACCTATGGTTGCGATGGGCTGCCGCCCTACACGACATAGGGAAACCGGCCACCAAACGCTATGACGCAAAACAAGGCTGGACCTTCCACGGCCACGAAGCCAAAGGCAGCAAGATGGTGAAACGCATCTTCGCATCGCTTAAACTGCCACTTGATGGAAAGATGCGTTATGTGCAGAAACTTGTGCTTTTACACATGCGTCCAATAGTGCTGGCCGAAGACATTGTTACAGACTCGGCCGTGCGGCGACTCCTCTTCGAGGCTGGCGACGACATAGACGACCTAATGACGCTCTGCGAGGCCGACATCACCTCCAAAAACGAAGAGAAGGTGCGTCGGTACATGAAAAACTTCAGGATAGTCCGGCAGAAACTTGTAGAACTTGAAGAGCGCGACCGCATCAGAAACTTCCAACCCCCCGTGTCGGGCGAAGACATCATGAAAACCTTTGGCATCGGTCCTTGCCACGAGATAGGCATCATCAAGGATGCCATCAAAGAGGCCATCTTAGATGGCAAAATACCCAACGAACGCAGTGCGGCATGGCAGATGATGATGGAGGAGGCCGAAAAGCTGAACATGAAGCCAATAATGAATGGCGCACAAGGCGAAAACAACAGCACAGAAAGCGAAACGACATAAAATAGACCTTTCTGCTCGCCTTTGGACACAAGGACGACTTCCAGAGCACATGCTCGCCCATATCGAATAAGCCACAGCATCGAGAGCAGCGGCGACAACGCTCATCCAAAGGACCAACCGTCAACGCCATGCGACGTCCAAGACCAAGCGATCCGACGAGCGACAACGCTCATCCAAAGGACCAACCGTCAGGCCTCTCAGCCTTGCCCATATTTCTTTCTACACCACGTCATTTGCTTCTTGGCATAATGCCAGGTGTTGAGCTTAATGCTCCCAACGATTTCATCCAGATGGGACATTGCATCTTTCATTGAACCATAGGCAAAGAACTCCCTATAACCCACTGTGTTGAGCGTATTGAAGTGTCGCAGATTCCATACCGACTGAACCTCGTCACACAAGCCGTCTGCCACCATCTGCTCCACCCTGGCATCTATGCGGGAACGGAGTTCGCCAGGCTCGCGACAGACAACCTCTACATCTATCTCAAAGGGGCGCTTCTTCAGTTCCTGCTGTTTCAGCAACTCGCTGTAGGGACGACCCGCCGTGAGACAGACCTCAAGGGCTCGTTGCAGACGCGCAGGGTTGCATCGGTCCACCCTATCGTAATAGTCTGGGTCAAGCTGACGCAGCTGCTCCTGAAGAGAGGCAATACCCTCCACAGCCAGACGCTCCTGCAATGAGGCACGCAAAGCAGCGGGAGGGTCGGGCAGCACTGCAATACCTTTGCATAGGGCTTCAATATAGAGCCCGCTACCTCCTACCGCCACGACAACATCGTATCGTTTAAATAATCCATTTAACAAAGATATTGCATCACTCTCGAAATCAAAAACATTATACGGATTACTCACAGAGCGGCAGGCAATAAAATGATGCGGCACCGCATCCAGCTCCGCGGGCGAAGGGCGGGCCACGCCAATATTCAACTCGACATAAAACTGCCTCGAGTCGCATGAGACAATCTCTGTGTGGTATTGCTGTGCCAACTGAATAGCTCGGCAGGTCTTGCCAGAAGCCGTAGGTCCTGTTACCACTATGAGCCGTTTGTTCGTCGCCATTTCAATATGGGATTAAACTGCTGCCAGAAATCGGGGAAGGACTTGGACACAACATCGGGGTCCTCGATAATCATATCGGGGAACAGGAGCAAGAGCGGGGCGAAGGCCATCGCAATGCGATGGTCGCCATAGGTATGGATGGTGTCGACAGCCTGCAACGTTGAGGGAATGATGCGGAACTGATCGTCCGTCTGCTCCGTATTACAGCCCATACGCCGCAACTCGTTTTCCACTGCTTCGATGCGGTCTGACTCCTTGAGGCGCAAGTTGCGTATGCCACGCAGTCGCGCCTCCACCCCAAGGGCGGCACAGGCCACAGCCACCGAAGGAAACAGGTCAGGGCAATCCACAAAATTATGTTTTACAACTCTTTCACATTCTCCATTTGAAGTGATACGCAAAGACGACACCCCACGCCGATAGGGAGAATGGACCTGCTGCGTAGTCACTCCAAGATGTCCGAAAATGTCGGCTACCACACGGTCGCCTTGGCAGCTATCGAGCGAGAGATTGCGCAACCTAATGCGGCAACCGGGCAGCAGTGCCGCGGCTGCATAGAAAGCGGCGGCCGCCGACCAGTCATTCTCGATGGTTATCGTACGTTTCTGTACCGTTGGCGGCGGACAGGGTGCCACGATGAACGAATGTCCATTGGTCGAGGTCGACACCTCCACTCCCGCTTGGCGCAACACCTGCACCGTCATCTCGATATAGGGACGGCTTGCGATGCGGCCCACGAGCGACACCGAGACGCCCATCGGCAGGGCCAGACCCATCAACATGAGCGCCGACGCAAACTGGCTGCTTTTCTCGGCATGGACCGACACCATCTTGCGGCTGGCAGCCCCGCCGATAATGCGCACGGGCAGCCTCCCGTCGCGTTCCATATAGGTTATCGAAAAGCCCATGCTTCGCAGGGCCTGCACCAAGTCATCAATGGGCCGTAGAAAGAGCCTTTCGTCGCCCGTCAGCACGTAGTCTCCCTGCTGGGTACAAAGCAGCGCCAGAAGGAAGCGTGCCACCGTACCCGCATTCTCGCAGTAGAACACAGAGCCTGTCCCGTTCTTTAGCTGTTGCAGGAGACGTCGCAGGAGAGCACTGTCGTCCGAAATGGATTGGTTCTTCAGCACAAAACGTCCTCCCATGAGGTGATTGACCACCTGCCAGCGGTTGCTCATGCTCTTTGACGGAGGGAGGGCTATCTGTATGTCGCCGGTATTCATAGTCCGAGGTCCTTGATTCTGCGGTAAAGTGTACGTTCGGAGATGCCAAGGTCGCGAGCCGCAAGCTTGCGGTTGCCATGGTGTATCTTCAGCGCCTTAACGATGGCCTTTTCTTCACGCTCGGAGAGCGAGAGCGGCAACTGTTCCACATCGTCGTCAGAGTGGTATTCTACATCATGGACCGTGGTGTAGTCCTCGTGGTCCTCTATTGGCGAGTGGCTCGTGAGGATGTGAACATCATGATGGGGGTCGATAATCGGAGCATTGTGAGGAGCCACCGGCGACACATAGCCGCCCTGCTGCAACTGGGCCACAGCCTCGCGCAGCACCATGATCTCGTTGCGCATCTCGTTGAGCGCCGAGCCCATAGAGATGACCTGAAGGAGCAGTTCACGGTCGCTGATAGCTGAAGGTCCACTGCTGACCCTTACAGGCATCGAAGAAGCCGGAGTATTGGGGATATAATGCTCCAGAATCTCGCGCGTGATAAGGTTGGTGTCTTCCAGATAAGCCACTCTTTTGACAATGTTTTGCAGTTCACGGACGTTGCCGGGCCACGAGTAGTGCTTGAGATAGTTGCGGGCCTCGTCGTCGACCAGCAGGATGGCCTCACGCCCCGACTTGACAGCAATATCAGCGGCAAAGCGACTGAAAATCATCGGGATGTCGTTCTGACGCTCTCTGAGAGGCGGGATATACAAAGCCATCTGGTTCAACCTATAGTAGAGGTCCGGGCGGAAAGCGCCATCATGTACTGCCTTTTCCATATTGGAATTGGTGGCAGCCACCACACGCACGTCCACCTTCTGAGGGGTAGCCTCTCCCACACGTATTATCTCGCCGTTTTCCAACACGCGCAGCAACTTGACCTGTGCGGCCAAGGGCATCTCCCCTACCTCGTCGAGGAAGATAGTGCCACCGTCGGCCACCCTAAAGTAACCGTCATGATCGCTTGTGGCTCCTGTGAATGAACCCTTCACATGTCCGAAGAGTTCGCTCTCTATAGTCCCTGCAGGTATCGAGCCACAGTTGACCGACACAAGGCGCCCTTGTCGTCGAGAGCTGTTCTCGTGTATGAGCCGTGCAAAGACATCCTTTCCCACACCACTTTCGCCCGTAACGAGAATAGAGAGGTCGGTAGGAGCCGCCTTGACGGCATTTTCAATAGCGAGATTGAGTTTCGGGTCGTTCCCGACGATACCAAACTGAGCTTTTATCTTATCAAGGTTCATGAAGTATAGATTGAGTAGGCTACGATAATATTTTGATTCCGTTCTGTGTTTTTTTAGTAGTATCTATGCGGCGTCGATGATTCTTTTCTTTTTCCGAGCTTTCCTGAGCCACTAATCGCATCAGGCGTCCCGTCCTGCCAACAACTGCCGTGGCATCACAGCCACATTGTAGTCCGCCATCATTGGCGGAAGCAGGCGTCCGTCATTGTCATCCTGTCTCAGTCTAAACGTCGATGATGCGATGCAGTTTAGCGGAATACTCGCGCTTGATGGTCTGGTAGGCGTTGATCTCGTCGAGCAGGAGCGGGAGGTCTTCTTCAGAGGTCTCGTTGAGTTTACGTCGCAGGGAATCGATTTTCTCAGAGAATTTCTTGATCTTAAACCCCATGATTGACTCTCCGACCTCAAGGGCCACCTGATCTTCAGGCATCCTGCAGGCCATGCCTTTTTCCTTCCATTTAGGACTGATGGAATAGGGCTCCATGAGTTGGGCGAAGGCAAAATTGCGCATCTCATTGTCCGACGAACGGGCGAAGAAATTGGCATCTGGCAACGGCTGGTCGTTGTTCACACTGTCAGCATAGAGCGCATAGATGCGGGCACAGACAGGATTGGAGAACGAGAGGCTGTCGCCTTCTATCTCGGCCACAATCCAGTCAGCCACCCTCACCACATACACCGCCTCGGGATCGACGCCCTCCTTGAGGGGCGGCTGCACATCGAGGTCACCATATTTGACGAGAAGACTTGCTATCTGCTGTTCCTGTGCTTCGGAAGGGTTGAGCGAGGGCAGGACCTGCAGGGGTGCTACAGGCTTAGGACCGTCGGGCAAAAAGAGGTCATCGGGTGGCGGCACAAAGCCATCGGGGCTGTTCTGCAGCTGCGTCACTCCCCCACCCTGCAATGGCGCCAGTGCCGGATCTGGCGGCTGCCCCTGCCGTGCCTCGCGCTGCTGTTCCTCGTAGACCTTCTTATGTGCCGTATTGATGCTCTTCTGCACCATGTTGGCCAAGAGTTCTTCGGAGGTCTGGAAGAGATAGGCACATTGCTTTATATATTCGGAGCGTTCCTGCCTGTCAGCCACAAGGGCAATAGAGTTGACAATCTCGCCGACATAGGCAGCCTTGCGCGTAGGATCGCGTTTGATTTCGGCATCCACAAGACGGGCACGGTAGAGCAAGAAGTTTTCCGAATGCTCTTTCAGATAGGTCTGTAGCTGCGTGGAGCCGTATTTCTGCGCATAGCTGTCGGGGTCGTCGCCGTCAGGAAAGAGCACCGTGCGGACATGCATTCCCTCGGCAAAGAGGAGATTGACGGCCTTCAGCGTGGCCTTGATGCCGGCAGCATCGCCATCGTAGAGCACCGTAACGTTGGACGTATAGCGTCGAATGATGCGTATCTGCTGAGCGGTAAGCGAGGTACCACAAGAAGCCACTGTGTTCTCCACACCCGACTGGTGCATAGAGAGCACATCCACGTTGCCCTCAACCAGATAGCACATGTCGGCCCGACCAATGGCGCTGCGAGCCTGAAAGATGCCATAGAGAGCATTGCTCTTGTCGTAGATGTCCGACTCGGGCGAGTTGACATACTTGGCAGCGGTCTTATCCTTGCTGAGCACACGGCCGCTGAAGCCTATCACGCGGCCGCTGATGCTATAGATGGGGAACATCACACGTCCACGGAATCGGTCATATTGTTTGCCCGTATCTTCTTTGACGATAGTGAGTCCCGTTTTTTGAAGCACATCAAGGCTGTAGCCGTTACGGATGGCATGCTGCGTGAAATCATCCCATACATCCTTGCAATAGCCCAAGCCAAACCGCTTGATAATCTCGTCAGTCAGTCCACGCTGATGGAAATAGGAGAGCCCCACGGCCTGCCCCAGCTCATTGTTGTAGAGCAGGTCGGCGAAATACTTCTGAGCAAACTCACTGACATGAAACAGGTTGTCGCGCTCCGTCTGCTGCTTTTGCTGCTCGCTGGTCAGCGGCTCATCCTCCACAGGAATATTGTACTTCTTGGCGAGCCATTTCAATGCTTCGGGGTAAGAATAGTGTTCATGCTTCATGAGGAAGCCCGCCACATTGCCGCTCTCGCCGCATCCGAAGCACTTGTATATGCCCTTCGAAGCCGAGACATAGAACGAGGGGGTCTTCTCATTATGGAAAGGGCAGCAGCCAATATGGTTGGCGCCACGTTTCTTGAGCGACACAAATTCGCCAATAACGTCCACAATCTGGGCCGTTTCCATTATCCTATCTACCGTCTGCTTGTCAATCATAACGCAAATGCAAAGATACAAAAACACTGACAAATTGGCAAAACAATATGACACCCCCATACTGCAAAACGCCCTAACTTATCAATACATAAGAATATGTATCATGCCCCGACGCAATTGATATTGAATTTGTAATATCCATACTTAACGATACATACGAATCTCCCCTCTCAAACGGTATGAGGAAGCCGATACAAGTGAAAACCTTGCCGATACTTACAAGTATGAATCACACCTCCAACTTACTGCTGGCTGGAGTGAATGTGTGGCACTTGTCAATACTTACAAATATGAATCACACCCCAACTGCTGTTGGGCTTGAGCCAGCAGTTTTCCTTTCAATACTAACAAATATAAAACACTTATCTGATGACCTCAACGACGCCACGACGCTCGATGATGCCAGTGTAACCATGGGCGTAGAAATACCAGAAGTAGGTACCCGTAGGCGCATGGCTGGCGGCCGGATCCCAGAAATCGTCCTCGCTGTCGATATTATCAGCGTGGAAGACACGAGCCCCCCAACGATTATAGATGTCGAGTCGGTTGTTGGGATAGCCCTTGCCATTGGCGAGATTCTTGATGATGAACTTGTCGTTGACTCCGTCGCCATTGGCTGTCACCAAGTTTGGGAACTGGATGTAGTCGTTAATCATCAGGATGAGCGTCTCGGTAGTGTCGACGCAGCGGTACCACTTACCGCTGGGAGCTTGATGATCCATATAGGCCGAGAGGCGCACGGCGTATCGGGCACCGTCCTGCTCATCGCCAAGGTTCCACGTGATGGTCGGTTCCTTCTCTTGGTTGGTCTGGAAGGAATAGGGGTTATCCTTATTATACTGATATTCCCAAAGATACTGCATCTCGTCGTCTTCGGGGGTAGTATGGTTCGAGATGGTGATGAAGGGGTTGCGGATGGTGGGATAGGCCGGTTCCCACGTAAAGTTGGCCGTGGGATTGGCGTAGACCGTCACGAGGCCGGGGAGGATGAGAGAGTCCTTGCATCCGTTGTTGTTGGACACATAATACTTGACATCATAAACGCCGGCAGCAAAGGTGTGAGAAGGTTCTGGGTCGGTGGTAGTGAAGCCATCGCCAAAATCCCAATAATAATGATCGGTATACTGAGAGTGGTTGGTGATTTTCTCCACCAGAGGTTCGCAGCCTTCCATGGGATAGATGCTTGCGTCAAAGTTGGGCAGCGGCTGCGGGAGTACTTCCACAATGACCGAGTCAGAGCCTTTGCAATTGGGCACAGACACCTCCTCGTTGTTGGAGACCTCCACCTTATATATCACTTGCGACTTGGCTTCGCCGCCAGGCATACTGGTGATGGTAGGTGACTGCTCTCCGTTGGGCGACCATTCGTAAGTATAGGTGGGATTCAGATGTCGGTCGGTAGCGGTAAGCTGAACGGTAGCATCCTTGCAAATGAAGCGGGTGTCGCCCAATTCGGGTTTAGGTGCCCAAATGCTGCGGATGCTGGTCGTAGTATCCCAGCGGCAGCCGAAGGCATCGTAGACAAAGACCTGCAGAGGGAATACGCCAGCCGTGTCGGCCATGAGGGCATAGGAGATACTGTCGCTATGCTTGTGGACCAGCGGGCCGTAATAGACACCCTTGCGGAAACTGCCGCCAGAGGAGTCAAGGTTCCACACTACGGAGTCGACAGCCACGTCATATTTACAATCGCGGTTGTCGAGGACATTGCAGATATCCATCGACCAGTTGAACACCCATCCGTTGTCGGCACCCAGAGCATCACAGAGTTCGATGTTCCATGTACCGTTGAGCGGACAACCCACGAGAGAGGTAAAATTGTCAGTAGGCTTATAGTAGTTGAGCTTGTTGTCGTGGTCGCTGGGGCGCTTTGTGGTGACGGTACGTGTTCCGGCATCGGAAGACCCGCTGTTGCGGTAAGCCGCAGGACGGGGAGGGAAAGTCACCGTGATGTTGTCTTGATAGGCGCTGTTGTGCAGAAAGTGGTTACCATTGGCAGGGTTATCGGCGGTGGTCCCATCAACGAGCGTATAGGCGGGGTTGCGCGAGAAACAGTAGTCGAGGCCTATGCCATACATATTATAAATGGAGTCGCAATAGCGGCCTGACCCACCGTCGTAGGAGAGTGCCATATCGGTACGGTTGCCCCCGTAAGGAAAACCGGTATGGATGCTGCCTCCGCCGGATCCTTTCAGCGTAGCTCTTCTTCCGCTAGGGCAAATGATACTGAGGGTGTAGTCGCCCATATAGGAGTGCTCGTAATTGACACAGATGGAGCAGATGTCGTCCTGCGAGACCACCGTCTTGCCGGCAGGGAACTCAGTGAATGTGACGGGAGCCGAGTAGCACAGCACATTGCAGTTGGGACCGTCGGGGATGAAAGTCTTGACATAGTTAGTACGCGAGACCACCTGTACGCGGTGCATGGTGTCGAGAATGAGATGGGAGCGAAGTTCCTCAACACCGATGATGATGCGGAGGGAGTCGTTGCTACAGAAGACGGGCAACTCGCTGACGATGGTCTTGATTGGAGAGCGAGCCACACGTACACGTACAGAGGACTGCATAGTAGAGACGCATCCGAAGGTGTCGACCATAGAAAGGATAACCTCATAGCATCCTATGGTATCGGCATAGAAGTTGGTGGCAAGGCGGTTGCCGCCAACGCGCTGGATGGTGTCAGGCCCCATGGGAAGGGTTTTGTCGATACCCATGTCCCAGATGAAAGTAGAGGTCTCGTCGCTACCATGGTAGTAACCATGATAATTAGAGTAGGTGCCATGGGCGTTGAGGATTAGTTCGTCGCCGAGGCAGAGGTTGATACAGTCGATGCCGCTACCATCAGGCAAGGTGTCGAAAGCCATATAGGCAGTGTCATAGATAGCGCCGTTACGGACGCGGTAGAAGAAATTGTCGATAGTAGGTCTCACCGTCTCGCAGGGCTTACCGCAGTCGGTGAGCAACGAGAAACCCGTGTGTCCCGACACATTGCCGCTAACATGAAAACGGATGGTGATGGCGTTGGAAGTGTTGGTAGGAGAGACAAAGACGCGGCTACGTCCCGTGGCGAGGCTGTTGTAGCTGTTGTTGGCCTTGAGAAGGAGAGGTGAATTGAGCCCTGCGCCATCATAGAAATAGATGGTATCTTCGGGAGCAATATCGAACGAGTTGAATACCAAAGAGAACCTATTAGGTTCGGAACAGGGGTTGCCGAGTACCAGCGTGACGCTGTAATTGGTCCCAGGCCCGTATTGACCGCCTTCGAGGGTATTGTCGTCGGAAAGGAACAGCCCCTCGGCAGGGACAGTGAGCACATTTCCGTTGAGCGTAGCGTTGAGTTGATACGATGCGGGGGCCGCCTGAGGGAAGACAGCAGTACAGCAGAGCAGCAGAGGAAGCAGTATGAGAAATCTTAGATATCTGACCATGCTATAGAAGCACTATACAGCGTTGAGAGGTTTGTTTGGGGCAAAAGGGTACTAACACAAAGAATCACTGGCCAGTCGCCTCGTTAGTTATGCGCATGACGTCGATATAGGTGCGCATGACGAGATAGGGGTGTGCAGAGGATGGGGTGCGAAAACAGATGGGCGTCTCGTAGTGGCGATAGCGGAAATCATTGAAATTGTAGTCATAAAAACTGAGCTTGGTCAAATCGACCACAAGGTCTTGAGCAATATGGGTGCTATCACGCTTAGACACCACGTCGGAGATGTTATAGACAGGCGCACCGGCGGGGATGGTGTCCGACTCGTAGAAGCTGTTGCGGGAGAAGAGGCAGTCGTAGGCCAATTTGGTCTCGGGATATTCGGCGAGGCGTTCCTCGTCATAGTTGAACAAGGGAAAGACGAGGTCATGGCAATAGTCCTGCTGGGCATATACACTCATCGGGAGCATGAGCGCCGACATGAAGAGGATGAGAAGGAAACTTTTTTTCATAGCACAAGTAAGTTACTATATACAAGTCCGATAGTCATAATATGCTATTCATCAAAAAAGAGGTACCACGTAGTCGATACCCAAAGAGCAAAGTGCATAACTATCAGAGTGCAAAGATACATTTTTTTTAGAAAACATATAGTTTTTTTATTGTCAGGCGATGCCATGAGAGAAAATAAATGTAAATTTGTCGGCATATAAAGAACACGAGCCCAATGACACGCATCTATAAATCAGCATTTTTCATCTCACTATTCATCCTTACCGCCATGGCCGCCAGCCCACTGAAGGCACAGAGCGAGGGCCTACGCATAGTAGGCGACGTGAGGGTGTCGATGCTTGTTGACAAGCACATAGAGATGAATGAGCGGCTGAACAGCATACAAGGCTACCGCATACAGGTGGCATCGCTATCGGGCACCGACTCGAAGAACAAAGCCTTTGCGCTACGCGACAGGCTACGCGAGAGCTATCCCAATGTACCAGCCTATGTGGTTTTTGACGAGCCGAACTTCAAGGTGAAACTGGGAGATTTCCGGACACGTCTGGAGGCCTACGCCTTCTTGAACGAGATCAAAAGCATCTACCCGGGCACCATCATCCGCGACAACGTCTATGCCCTACCCCTTGTCATCGAGGATGCACTGCCCGAGACCGACGACGGCATCTGATGCCATCACCCAGCAAGAGCAACACTAAAGAGACTTTTATCTCCGTCTTTTTCATTTTAGAACATTGCTGTCAGTTTTTTTTGCGCAAACAAAAGGCTGAATCCCTTGCATGGGGTTCAGCCTTTTTCTGATTCACAGTTGGCGGGAACAAGCACCTGAAGCATAGGGTACAAGCCGATAATACGGTTGGGGACAAAAAAAAAGAAGGACTTCAAAAAAAAGTCCTTCTTTCCAGTAGCGGGGATGAGAATTGAACTCATGACCTCCGGGTTATGAATCCGACGCTCTAACCAGCTGAGCTACCCCGCCATGCTTTATTAATCAACAGGGGTCCGACCTCGAAAGCGTTTGCAAAGGTACGAAGATTTCAGTATACCGCCAAATTTTTTTGAAAAAAAAGTATTTTTGCAATCGTCATCATTACAGGAAATGCGGAATGAGAAAAATATAAATGATTTATATACACATACCTTACTGCCACAGCAAATGCACCTACTGCGCTTTTTTTTCGACGGTAGACGAGCGCAGTATCACATCATATACAGAAGCGGTCTGCAAGGAATTGCGGCAACGGAGTGTCGAACATGAGGGGCATCCGGTCAAGACCCTCTATCTGGGTGGCGGCACTCCCTCCATCCTGCCGATAGAGCATCTGCGACACATTTTCGACACGCTGCATGAATGCTACGACCTCAGCCAGACAGAGGAGAGCACCATAGAATGCAATCCGGAAGACATTGACAGTGCATGGGTAGAGGCAATAAAGACAGTACACCCCATCAACCGTGTGAGCATAGGCATACAAACCTTCGACGACGACTGCCTACAGCTCCTCCACAGGGGACACACCTCCGCCCAGGCCATCGAGGCACTGCGAACACTTGACAATGCCGGATATAAGAACGTCAGCGCTGACTTGATCTACGGTCTGCCCGGACAAGATCTTTCACGATGGGATGCTGACCTACAGACCCTGAAGGCTATAGACCCCGGGCACAGATTTCTGAAACACCTGTCATGCTATTCGTTGAGCATAGAGCCGCGCAGCATTCTGGCCCATCAGATAGCGAAAGGGGCCATCAAAACAACCGACGAGGAGACCGTGATAGCACAATACAGACGTTTGAAAGAATGGAGCGCCGCCGAAGGCTACGAGCAGTACGAGATTTCGAGTTTCTGCCAGAGCGGATTTCACTCGCGCCACAACAGCCGATACTGGGACCGGACCCCCTATATCGGTATTGGCGCTGCCGCTCACAGCTTCGACGGACGACGTAGACGGTGGAATGTAGGTCATATAGGAAACTATGTGAATGGGGTGGCAAAGGGCGGCGACTACTACGAGATGGAAGAACTTAGCGAGACGCATGCCTACAACGAATATCTGATGACGGCCCTACGC
>JAFUVR010000080.1 GCA_017477485.1 Bacteroidales bacterium
CATGGCCATATCGAAAGAATCTCGCCCTTCGGCCTCATCGTGATGTGCCGCACTCCCGAACTGCGCGACCGCTACCTGCAACGCTTCATCGACAGCGACATAGAGGTGCGTCCCGTCATTGCCGGCAACATGCAGAACCAGCCCTTCTACAGCCGCTTCGTCAGCCAGCGATACTCCCTGGCCGGCACCGACCAAGTGAGCCGAAATGGCTTCTACTGCGGCAACTATCCCGATATGACGGACGAGGAGCGCAATACTATAATCCATTGCCTTAAATAACCGATGCTGATCTTATGATTACTTCTATTTTGTACGGAGGATTAGGCAATCAGATGCTGCATTATGCCATAGGTCTTGGGCAGGCATTGCGGCATGGTACTACGCATCGTATGGATTTGTCCATGTACCGTTTGTTCCAGTCTCGTCCGTGGATGCGCGAATATGAACTGTCGCGCATCTTTGAATTACCATCTGCCACCGAGACTGCCAATAGCAATGCTTTCAAGAAGGCTGAACTGCTTTACTTGATGAGCCGTAAGAATCATTGGGACGGCAAAGTCTTTCAGCGTCTTTTCAACATTGTGGATATTGCCGACACGGAGGACAAGTCGAAACTAATTAATAAACATACAACCCTCTATGGTCTTGACCATAGTATTCGCTACTTTAAGGATTATCTCCCAAAAATCAGAAGTGAGTTTGCCTTTAAGCATCCTCTCGAAGGTGAGAATAAGGCTGTATCGGATAGCATTAGAAGCCACCCGTCGGTATCGTTGCACGTACGCCGTGGCGACTATCTCAATAGCACCAATATCAAGAGTTACGCTCAGATTGATATCGAATGGTATCATCAGGCCATAAACATTGTTCGTGGGTTCGATAATGACGTGTCTTTGTTTGTGTTCTCGGATGATATACCCTGGTGTCGGCAGGCGTTTGCTCAATACGATTCAGCTATTTTTATCGATTGGAATCACGGTGAGCATAGTTATCGCGATATGCAACTCATGAGTCTGTGCAAATACAACATTGTGGCCAATAGCTCTTTCAGCCGCATGGCTGCACTGATCAATACTCAGACCGACCACAAGGTTGTTTGTCCGTCTCAGTACATGATTGATAAGCATGAGAACCAATTATACTTCACCATGTTGCCGCAAAATTGGATTGTCCTATAATAATCCGAATACCCTACAATCTTTGTTTTCTATAGCGTACAATCGTTGGCATGAGTATTAGACGATATATTATTGAAAACCACCCTGTCGCTTATGATTCTTTGATGAGGAGAATCAGTGGCGCCGTTCAGCCCAGCGATGCTTCTCATCCTGAGCTATACAATCAATTCGGGGAAAAGATGGTATGGTTCTATCTGGACGACACGAGGCTCTTGCATCATCCGTATACGCTCAACGCCGGACATATGCCAAGGCGTGTCGTTTGGGACAGACAAAACCAATCCCTCAGCCTGCACATGTATAATCATCTTCGGATATTAAAACATGCTCCGAAAGATAATGTGCGACAGTTCGGCATCATGAAGGAAGCCGAGATTATTGTGCCGGGTGAATATGACCTGTTGCTACATAACGAGGATAAAGTCAAACATCTCAGCGCCTTGTTTACTTTCTCTGAACGCCTGCTTGATAAATACGAGAACGCCCGCTTCTCCCTATGCAATGGCACTTGGTATGGCACCGAATTGTTTGGCGGCAACATGGATGAGACCAACTACCAACGCAAGAAGAAACTCATCTCTATTGTCGCCTCCAACAAACACGAAGTTCCGCTTCATGTATTCCGTGCCAACACCGCCAGGGAACTGAAGCGCAGGGGCTTGGCTGATGCTATGGGGCGATCCGTAGGACAGTATTTTGAGAAAATCTCAGATGCCTTCGACGACTATATGTATAACGTCGCCATCGAGAACGAGCAGACTAAGTTCTATTTCACTGAAAAAATCCTCGATTGCTTTGCCTCGATGACCGTCCCCGTCTATTTCGGAGCTACTGCTATTGATAAGTTCTTCAACCCAGATGGCATCATCCGTATCGAAGAACCCACCATCGAATGTGTGGTCAATACCATCAAGCAGTGTTCCCAAAAAGACTATGAGGCTCGTTTGGAGGCCATCAAGGACAACTATCATCGTGTCCAAAAGTATTTGTCTGTCGACGATTATCTGACGGATAACTACATGTCTCTCTTTGAATAACGATAACATGCAACTCTAAAAAAACAATTCAATTATTGCTCTTTATATAACACTTTCTGTTGATGAATACTAAGATTAAATCGGCTTTGCCATATCTGGGCTTTGCCTTCATTCTGATCATGCTCGCCTGTGTTTTCTTCTCGCCCGTATTCGATGGCAAGAAGCTTCCCGCTGGTGACCTTGTCAGTGTTCGGGCCATGGTGAAAGAAAACCAAGATTTTGCCAAAGCCACAGGCGAATATACGACATGGAATAGCTCTTTGTTCAGTGGTATGCCCAACTATCAAGTGGGTGGCTATGCACCTTCCCAGAACTACTGGGCTCGTGCCTACAACTGGCTGCGTATGAGCGATAATAGCGATGTTTGCGTCCTGATTGTTTATTTCCTCCTTTTCTTTGTTTCTCTTGCATGTATGGGGATAAAGCCATGGGTGGCATTCTTTGGCGCTATTGCTTTCGGTCTTGGCAGCTATAACCTCATCATCATCGAGGCTGGGCATATAACCAAAGCCAATTGTATTGCCTTATCAATGCCTGTGCTTGCGGGCATTTTAATCAGTCTGCATGGAGCACGCAGCAAAACGACTACAGGCAAGATAGATATGAAGAAACTGATAGGCGGCGGCATCCTCTTCGCCATAGCCATCAATCTTCAGCTGGCCTGCAACCACATCCAGATTACCTATTACACGGCCATTGGCGGGGCGCTGATAGCGCTGACCTACCTCGTGTATGCTATCAAGGATAAGTGGCTGGCACCCTATGTCATCGCGGGCGCGATACTGCTGGCGGGGGCCGGTATAGCGGTGGGCTGCAATGCGCGCAACCTCTTCATCTCGCAAGAGTATGCCAAATACACGATGCGCGGCGGCAGCGAGATCACGGTGACGCCCGAGAACCTATATAACGACAGCGAACCTAAGAGCGACTATACATCTTCGGGTCTCAGCATCGACTATGCCTACAGCTGGAGCTACGGGGTAGGGGAGACCTACACGCTGCTGGTGCCCGGCGCCATGGGCGGCGGCAGCGGCGAGCGGGTGAGCAAGGAGAGCGCGAGCTACAAGAACTTTCGGCAGACGCGAGCGCCGCTCTACTGGGGCGACCAGCCCTTCACCAGCGGCCCGGTCTATTTCGGTGCCATAGTGATATTCCTGTTCATCTTCGGGCTCTTCGTGGTCCGAGGGCCCGAGCGGTGGTGGCTGCTGGCGGCGACCATCGTGGGCATCGTCCTCTCGTGGGGCCGCCACTTCATGGCGGTGAACGAATGGCTGTTCTACCACCTGCCGATGTACAGCATGTTCCGTACGCCGTCGATGGCGCTGGTGCTGTCCAACGTGGCCATAGTGCTGATGGCCGTGCTGGCACTGAAGGCGGTCATCGACAACCAAAGGCTGCCGAAGGCGGAGCGTCGCAACATGGCACTGCCGCTCTACATCTCGGGCGGCATCACGGCGGGCATCCTGCTCATAGGGCTCATGCTGAGCGGCGGTTTCTCGTATAGCGGCGTGGCCGACGAGCAGATGGCGGCACAGTACAAGGACCAGTGGTCATTCATACAGAACATCTTTATCCAGGACCGCAAGGCACTGTTCGTGAGCGACTCGTGGCGTTCGCTGCTGTTCGTGGCACTGGCCTTTGCCGTGCTGTGGCTCTACGTGAGCGACAAGATAAAGAAGGTGTGGCTGACGGTAGTGCCGCTGACGGTGCTGGTGCTGGTGGACCTGTGGGGCGTGGACCGTCGCTATATAGCCAAGGAAGACTTCGTCAAGCCCAAGAGCATGGAACTGCATCCCGAGGCCTACGATGCCGAGATAGACCGTCAGGCAGCCCACTTCGGCGACGTGGACTACCGCGTGCTGAATCTGGCAGTGAACACGTTCAACGACGCCAAGCCGTCGGCATACCACCACCAGATAGGCGGCTACAGCGCCGTGAAGCTGCGCCGCTATCAGGACATCATCGACTTCTATATCAGCCGCCATATCAACTGGCGGGTGCTCGACATGCTCAACATGCGCTACCTTGTGACGCCCGACCGCCGCGTGCAGCGCAACCCCAACGCACTGGGCAACTGCTGGTTCGTGGACGACTACCGCTTTGTGTCCGACCCCAACGGCGAGATTCTGGCGCTGAACGAGATAGACCCGGCTAAGACCGCTGTGGTGGATAGCAGCCAGTGGGCCTCGCAGTTGGCGGCATTCGTCCCAACAGAAGCCGGTGCAACGGACACCATCGTCGAGGACTACCAGACCCCCTATCATCCGGGCTACCTGCGCTACAAGAGTCATAGCGAGAAGGAGCGTATAGCCGTGTTCAGCGAGGTGTTCTACCGACCCGACTGGTTCGTCTACATCGACGGCAAACGGGCCGACTATTTCCGTGCCAACTACATCCTGCGCGCCATGGTGGTGCCCGCCGGCGACCATGTGATAGAGTTCCGCAACGAAGCCCCGCGGATGCACAGCCTCGACCGCGTGTCGCTGATATGTTCCATACTGCTGTTGGTCATTGCTGTTGGAGGTGCTTTCTTCTTATATGTAAGGGAGCGTGCACGACGTAATAAGACTCAGCAATCATAACCAATCACTTTGTTCGAGTCACAAAAGATGTGTTTGATTTCGTTTATAGTCCCCGTTTATAATTCGGAATCCTATGTTGCTCGCTGTTTCAGTTCTTTGGCCAGCCAGAGCATTGACGATATTGAGGTTATCTTTGTCGACGACCATGGCAAGGATAATAGCATTCCGCTGTTGCAACAACTGATAACGGAATATGCAGGGAATAAACGGTTCAGAATACTGTCAACTCGACATAATGCTGGCCCCGGCCAAGCTCGTAATGTGGGTATTGAGAATGCAGAGGGCCGGTATATCGCTTTTGTCGACAGCGACGACTCGATTGAGCCCACCTTTGCCGAGACGCTTTGTATGGCTATACGGGTACATGATGCCGATATGGCATTATGCAATTTGACCAAGATTTACCCCGATGGCAAAAGAGTGGATGGTGTTAACCCGGCTGTCGTCTCCGGCAGCTTTATAGGCGATAATAAACGTAACTATCTCTTCAAATATACATCCTACTTCACTACATATATCTATAGAAGAGACTTAGTCATCGGCAACCATATTAGATTCCCCAACACTAATAGTGCTGAGGATAGTTGTTTCCTTGCCTGCTGTCTCTTGGTGGCCAACCGGATCGCGGCTGTGGACAAAAGTCTGTATAACTATTTTATTCATCCCTCGTCCGTCAGTCAGCATAAAAACAACCAACGATTCAAGGCGCGGCTCGACTCTTTCCGTCACCTAAGACGTTTCTCTAAAGAAAAAAAACTATACCGCAAATATTTCTTTAGTATAGAATGCCTTATATGGCGTAAAGGATATCTCCTTTCTTTAGTCGACGTTTTGAGGAACCGTCTTTGATTGCTGTCTTTCATATTGTGTATGGCTTTCCAGTCATGATTTGCTGCTCATCGAGAGAATGCAGGTATCAATAATTTTCCGAGGATGTGATGAGTAGGTCTTAATCATCCAGAGTAAGGAGGATGGTTAATATGAATACAGCCCTCTGGATATTCACAAATCGTGGAATAATTCAGAGGGCTTTTTGCGAAATATTTGGCGCATAGAAATATTAACACTAATTTTGCAGTCAAAACAAACAAGACCACGACTGAAAGGTTTAATGGGTTCTTTTGCAGTATGCTTTGATAATGTTCAAGAAATGACACCGTTTAACGGTATTCATTTATGGGCGGTGCTCTTATGTTTGTAGCCCTATAATGATGCAATTGAGGATATATTATTTCATCGGGCAGATTATTAGATTATTTCGCTATACTGAAGCCACACGACAATCTTTCATCCATTCCTTAAAAATGAAGCCTAATGAGAATAGCTGTCGCCGTTACTAATGACTTAATCGCCGACCAGAGAGTAGGGCGCACTTGCTCGACGCTGTTTGAAAACGGGTATTCTGTTATTCTCATTGGCAGGCAGCTTGATGACCGGCAGCCTCTCCTTCGTCCCTATCCTTGTCGCAGAATGAGGCTCCTGTTCCGCCGTGGCTTCCTATTCTATGCGGAATACAATATTAGGCTCTTCCTGCGGCTGCTTTTCCTTCGCTTCGACATGGCCTATGCCAACGACACCGATGCCCTGCCAGCCTGTCTGCTTGCTGCCAAACTACGCCGCAAGAAGGTCTTTTTTGATGCGCACGAACTCTTCCCCGAGGTGCCCGAACTCTGTGGACGCCGTCGTGTGAAACAATTCTGGCAGCGCATCGAAGATATCTGTATTCCCCGCGTTGATGCTATGATAACTGTCTGCCAGAGCATCGCCGATATCTATTCTCGTCGCTATGGCATCTCCGTGGGCGTGGTGCGCAATCTGCCAGTTATGGAGTCGCATCTCCCGACAACGCCTCTTTCGCCCCCAGCTATTCTTTATCAGGGAGCGGTAAATATTGGCCGCGGTATCGACCACATCATCGATGCTATGCAATTTCTGCCCGACTGCCAGTTCCTCATAGCAGGTATCGGCGATCAGTACGAGATGATGCAGGCGTATGCCCGCTCTAAACCGTGGCACGACCGTATCCATTTCCTCGGTCGCCTCTCGCCCAAGGAATTGCACGAGCTTACCCCGCAGGCCACTCTCGGGGTGTGTCTCCTCGAACCTCGTGGACTAAACTACTACTTCGCTTTCCCAAATCGCATCGGTGACTTCATCGCCGCCGGTGTCCCGCTTCTTGCTACCGATCTTCCCGAAATCTCGCGTGTCGTCCAGACCTATGGTGTGGGTTACACCATCGGATATCAGAAAGGAGAAGAACTTGCCATGCTTATCGCCAATGCCATGAAAGATTGGAATGCCCTGCCTGACAAAGAAAAACAAACGCGTTTTGAAAAAGCTCGCCACGACCTTGATTGGAACAAAGAAAAAATGGTGCTGCTTAATGCCGTACATTCGGTCTTCTCTGCGCAATAAAAATGACTAATCTGATTTGCAGTATCTGACCTTTTGTTAAAATATTTTTTTCTACTTTGGTTGCGAATGGTTAAGAACAATGATGGAGTTGGTACGGACCTGATGAAAAATGATAAACTAATTGACACCATGTTATATTAAAAAGGAAATAATTATAATACTACTTTTTGAATAAAAACATCCTTCCGATTTTATATCTTTTCGTCCCGCCAATGCTATTCTTCAACAAAATAATTACCATTGTACAACGTTAAATAAACATAAAACACCATTTTTACTACAGAATAAATCCAATCATCCTCTTAACGAAGTATCCTCGGACCTCTTTGAAGACTATGAGCCCGATTTTTCTTGGTTATTTTTAATTAAAACAACGTCTCTCCTTATTCATTAAACATTACACAACACCATGGTCTACGATATCCTTCTTTTATTATATTTCGTTGGCGTCTTTCTTGGGCTATGCCTGATTTTCCGTAAAAGTGGCATCCCTTTTTGGAAAGCTCTTATCCCCGTCTATAACATCGTTCTTTGGATAAAGATTTGCGGCAAGGACTGGAAATGGTATATCTATTTTCTTATCCCCGCCATCAATATTTTCACCTTCCTGCTCCTTGTGGTGGAAACCGCCAAGGTCTTCCGTCGTTATAATTTCTGGGAGCAGACGTTTGCCGTCATCTTCCCATGGATTTATCTTCCAGCGCTTGGCTTCTCTAAGTTGCCTTATTTTGACCCCAAGAATAACCCTCCACACAAAGTGAGCGAGTTGCGGGACTGGGTTGATGCCATTGTCTTTGCCCTTGTCGCTGCTATCATCATCCGGGGCAAGTTCTTCGAACTCTATCACATTCCCTCTTCTTCAATGGAGAAGACACTCCTCGTGGGCGACCGCACGCTGGTCAGCAAATACTCCTATGGCGCCCGTGTAACCATGACCCCGCTATCTATACCGCTCGTGCATAATGTGATGCCGCTCACTGGAGGACAGGTGGAGTCATACCTTGATTGGATCGAGCTGCCCTACCACCGTTACCCCGGCCTTGGCTCCGTCCAACGCTATGACGCTGTCGTCTTCAACTATCCCGATGGTGACACCATGTGCAGTGCTCAGTTCAGCAATCGCAGCTACTACGACCTCGTACGCGAATACGGACGTGAGGCTGTTTGGAACGACCGTGTGGTGGATGCCTCGGGCACTCCTATCCCTATTGGCAAGATCCGCGTTCGCCCACTCGACAAACGCGAAAACTTCATCAAACGTTGCATCGGCCTACCCGGTGATACCCTCGCCATACACGACCAGCAAGTCTTCATCAATGGTCAGCCCCTCGCCGACCCCTCCTACCTCCAGTTTACCTACGCTGTTCTTTTCAAACCCGGCATGGGTATGCCCCGCAAGGTCCTCGACGAGATGGGTGTCAGTTCCGAAGACTATGGCAATGCTCTCCTCCAGCAGCAGTATATGGGCACGCCATATTATATGCTGCCCCTCACCCGTCAGATGGCTCAGCAACTCTCTCAGCGCTATGATGTGGCCGATGTTCAGCCCGTCGTCTTCCCGGCCCTTGACGACTCGCGCGACCTCTTTCCTCATGATACGATTCATCAGTGGAGTGTCGACAACTATGGTCCCATCCATATCCCGGCCGCTGGCGAAACAATCAACCTGACATCCGAAAATATTGCTATCTATCAACGGCTCATCACCTCCTACGAGCACAACACGCTCGAAATACGCGATGGTCAATTCTTCATCAACGGTACGCCCACCACACAGTACCGCGTCCGTCAGAACTACTACTGGATGATGGGAGACAACCGCCACAACAGTGCTGACAGCCGTTACTGGGGCTTCGTTCCCGAAGACCATATCCTTGGCAAGTTCATTGCCGTCCTTTGGTCGCATGACAAGGACCACGGCAAAATCCGTTGGAACCGCTGCTTCAAAAGCATCAAGTCTTTCGATTGATTTCTCTTATAGATGGCAAAACCAAAGTCTTTCTATTTCTGTCGCCAATGCGGCTATCAGTCCAGCTCGTGGCTCGGCAAATGCCCCGAATGTGGTCAATGGAACACCTTCGAGCAAGAGGTCGTGCAGTCCGACAAACGCCACGCTGTGGCCGCTGCCAACCATGGCATTCCCACATCCTCACCACGCCTTATTCAGGAGGTTACCTACAGTGAAAACCGCCGTATTCCCACCCATTGTGGCGAGTTTGATCGTGTTCTGGGCGGTGGCATTGTCCCCGGAAGCCTCATCCTCATCGGTGGCGAGCCAGGCATAGGCAAGAGTACGCTACTCCTCCAGACGGCTCTCTCCATCAATGATCAGAAGATTCTCTACGTCAGTGGCGAAGAGAGCGAACAACAGATCAAGATGCGTGCCGACCGTATCAGCCACAACAGCCAGCAGTGCTACGTCGTTAGCGAGACAAGCACGCAACGCATTTTTGAACATATAGACAGCGTAAGACCCGACATCCTCGTCGTTGATTCCATCCAGACAGTCAATACCGAGACCATTGACTCCTCGGCTGGCAGCATCTCCCAAATTCGAGAATGTACTACTGAGTTCCAGCACTATGCCAAAACCACTGGCGTCCCTGTGTTGCTTATCGGCCACATTACCAAGGATGGCACCCTGGCAGGGCCTAAAGTCATGGAGCATATCGTTGATGCTGTCCTTCAGTTCGAGGGCGACCGCAACTATGGCTTTCGCATCCTTCGCGCTCTGAAGAATCGTTTCGGCTCCACCGCCGAGCTCGGCATCTTTGAGATGGCGGGGTCGGGACTCAGAGAAGTGGCCAATCCATCGCAGTTTCTCCTCAGCCAGCGCGACGAGACGCTCAGTGGTGCCGCCGTGGCTGCAACTCTCGAAGGGGCTCGTCCTATCTTCATCGAGGTCCAGTCGCTGGTCTCTTCCGCCGTCTACGGCACTCCGCAACGTAATGCCAACGGTTTTGACTTCAGGCGCCTGTCCATGCTCCTCGCGGTCCTTGAAAAAAGATGCGGCTTCAAGTTGGGAGCCAAAGACGTCTTCCTCAATATTGCCGGCGGCATCCGCGTCAATGATCCTGCCATCGATTTGGCGGTAGCCTGCTCGATTCTCTCCAGCAATGTAGACATCCCCATCTCGCCCCGCATCTGTATGGCCGCTGAATTGGGACTCTCGGGCGAGGTGCGCCCTGTCAGTCGTGTGGAACAACGTATCGCCGAAGCCAACCGACTTGGCTTCGAAAAAATCTTTGTCTCAAAATACAACAGCCGCGAACTCGACAAAAAACGATTCGATATCGAAATCGTCGAAGTCAGTGTTATTGAACAGGCCTTCCGAGAATTGTTTACCTGACGCCTGCCCTACACTCAATTACTACTCCCTTTTCTCCATTGCTGATATGTCTGGCAATGGACATCTCCTTTTACATAGACGATAAGGTGGTCTTAATTCTCTTTTTTGTATTTCCGTATGTGACGTTTGATTTCATTTTTTTACAAAATTGCCTTTTTTTTGTCTTAATTTAGGAAAAAGCATGCTTTTCCAAAATAAAAAACAATTTTTTAAGTTATAAATGAAAAGTTAAATTAACAGAAAAGGAACTTTCCGCTCAGTCTAATTATTAATGATAGAATACTGCTATGCAAGCCATTATTCAAACTGCTAAAGGTACCATGGTGGCCGAACTCTATGAGAAGGAGGTCCCTGGCACCGTCGCCAACTTTGTCACACTCGCCCAGAAAGGTTTTTATAACGGGCTCCATTTCCATAGGGTAATTCCCGATTTTGTCATTCAAGGAGGTTGCCCCTTTAGTCGCAACATCGGCGACCCTCGCACAGGCACGGGCGGCCCTGGCTACCACATAAAATGCGAGACCAACGCAGAGCGTCAGTATCATGACCGTGGCGTCCTCTCCATGGCTCATGCAGGAAAAGACACAGGCGGCTCGCAGTTTTTTATCTGCCATAACCGTGAGAATACACAACACCTTGATGGTGTGCATACTTGCTTCGGCAAGGTGGTCGAGGGCCTTGATGTTATTGACAAGATACGCCCCAATGACGAGATTATTAGTATCACTATCAAATAGCATTGGCACTCGCTTACCCTGCAAGTGATGACCGTCGTCCTTTGACGCATCTTATCCGCTCATCATCATCTATTCCTTCTTATCAATCATCAAAAGTCAAGCATCATGAATCTTGGTATCAAACTCTTGGTCGCTGAAGACGACCCCAATATGGGAATGATTCTGAAGACCTACCTTATGCAGAAGGGGTATACGGTCTTCCTTGCTCCTAATGGGCAGGAAGCCCTCAATATTTATGCACACGACGATATCGATGCCTGTGTCCTCGACGTTATGATGCCTCAAAAAGACGGTTTTTCTGTGGCGCAAGAGATACGCCGTACCGATAAAAGAATCCCTATTATCTTCCTCACGGCTAAGGTTATGGAAGAGGATGTTCTCAAGGGATTCGAGGTAGGGGCCGACGACTATATCACTAAGCCTTTCACTATGGAGGTTCTTCTTGCTCGTCTCAATGCTACTATTCGTCGCTCGTTCGACGATGGCAAGCCCGAGAAGAATATTTTCCACATGGGTAAATTCGTCTTTGACTATGGCCATCGCTCGCTCACTATTGGTACCAACACTCGTACCCTTACCTCCCGCGAGGCCGATCTGCTACGTCTTTTTACTATCAATTTCAATCAAGTCGTGGAGCGCAACAGTGCCTTGCAGAAGATTTGGAAAGACGATAGCTTCTTTGCTGCACGCAGCATGGATGTCTATATCACGCGTCTACGCGGCTATCTTAAGGCTGATCCCACCATTCAGATTATCAATATCCACGGTGTTGGTTTCAAACTGACACAAGTTCACGAATAGTCGAGACCCTTTCTTTGAGTATTGCTTTGGCCCCTAATCCTCTCATTTGAGTCGCTCTATTCCGATTCTTTCGGACTGCCTCTTCGGAACCTCGTAGCAATTTCTCATGGGTAACGATTTTTTTCTGACTTGCAACTTTCGATTCCTGTATAGTCGTTAAACACTTACTATGAATCAACGAAAATGAAAATCACTTTTCTCGGTACGGGCACTTCTATGGGAGTGCCCGTAATTGCTTGCAAATGTCCTGTCTGCTGTTCCATTGACAGCCATGATAAGCGTTTGCGTACTTCGGCTCTTATCCAAACTGATGAAGGGAAAAATATTCTGATAGATATCGGCCCAGACTTCCGAACTCAGATGCTACGGCATGAGGTCGACCACCTTGATGCCATCCTTATCACCCATCCCCATCGTGACCATGTCAGCGGTATCGACGATATTCGTGCCTTTAACTATGTTCAGAACGCCAAGATGCAACTCTATGGCAACAAATTTGCATTCAATGTTCTGCAACACGACTACCATTACATTTTTGAACCACATCGTTTTGCCGGCCTACCTGAGGCTGACCTCCATCCCCTCGACAATATAGAACATATCAATGTGGCTGGCGTGACCGTGACTCCTATCCGTGCCATGCACAAAGATATGCCGGTCCTCGGCTACCGTGTCGGTGACATTGTTTACATTACCGATGCCAATCACATAGACGATTCTGAAC
>JAFUVR010000010.1 GCA_017477485.1 Bacteroidales bacterium
ATTTAGCCGTTTTCTCGCCTCACCATACGAGCAAGCTCGTCTGGATTCGGCTTATCGAAAACGTTCTTTTTTCTGATAAGAGTTACTAACGAAGTTATCCCAAACTTACGTAATAGATGTTATCTGCCGTGTCGAAATGCACCTCCTTCTTACATGTTGAGACTTGAGGGAAAACCCCGTATGGCGGAGCGAAACGACATGTGACTTATTCCAACCACCCGCTTTCCATGGCGGGCAACGGCATCCATTCTGTTCAGACGCAAAACCTACAGGCCCATAATGAAGGAAAAGGGATTGAGAAATGGGGGGCAATGGCAGCCACTTTGGACAGGTTCATGCAGGATGCCTTGTTCCTTAATGCTTCGTCGGAAAGAGGTTTTCACACCCCCTGTGGTCGTGGAAAGGAAACATAAGAATCCACAGCCCACTATCCGTCAGAAAGAGAATTTGGCTCCCGCCGTGGCCAACAGAGGCAGCTGGTCTACCCGCTCAAGCGTAATGCGGTCGAAATAGAACAGATTGTTGCGGTTGTAGACATTGGTGACGCCTACTGATAGTTCAAGCAGAGATCGTTTTCCCAAGGATATTTTGCGTTTCAAACCAATATCGAGTCTGTGGTAGGCTGGTAGCCGACCCTGATAGATATCGGCGTAATAGACACCATATTGGCCGTTGGCCGTGGCATAATTGTCGTTGATACTGCTCGGTGTCCATTGTTCAAATACTCCCTGTGTCTGGGTGAACGGAAAACCACTACCGAAACTCCATCGTGCACTCAGTTCCCACTCGCGATAGCGCCCCAAAGCATAGGTGGCCAACAGATTAACGGTATGCCGGCGGTCGTAGTGTGGTGTGTAGCGTTGTCGTTCGTTGCTGCGATTCACGAAGGCCAGCGAATAGGTAGCCCAGAGATATAGTCGCTCGGCGTCGTAGCACAGGCTCAAATCCATGCCATAGGCATCGCCCTGCTCAATGAGGTAGTCAACCAACTCCAAGGCGCTTTTTTCGTAGATGCCGCCAGTTTGGTAGGTGGCATCATTGCGATCGTAGCGGCGATTGCGGTTGTAGTTGAACAACTGGGAGAAGTGTTTCAGGTAGAGTTCAGCATTGGCTGTGAAATGGTTGTTGATGTCAAACTCGACACCTGCGATGACATGTTGAGCACGTTCAATACAAGATGACCGTTCTTCGCCCCTGAAGGTAGTAGGTTTGTTGAGGTGAACGCTGGTGAGGAAACCGCTGAAGAGGTTCACGATATCGTTGTCTGACCGTGCGTCAAGAAAAATCTGACTGTAAAGGCCGCCAGCCATCTTCAGCCGTAGTCGGTCGCTGATTTTGTATTTCACCGCCAGTCGGGGCTCAAGGCTACTCTCCGAGAGGGCATTGTAATAGATATAGCGCAACCCAGGCTCAGCAATCCAGGCTCCCTGCATCCAACGGTAAGTGGCATAGGCGGCAATCTCGTTGGTATGTTCCTGTTGCTGAGAACGTATGCGATAGGCATTGTAGTACTGATAGTCGGTAGTGTAGCCCTGCATACTGATACCGTATTTCAGTCTGTTCTGGCCAAAGAAATTGGTGATGTTGAAGCCCATATTGAAGCCACTGATGGAGCTGTATTTCGCCATGTTTGACGCATCGTCCATCGTGATGCCGTAGTTAGAATAGGCCAGCCCACCATCCATCACCGACGAAGAACCCGTGACGATACTGAAGTTGCCACCCACTCCATAGTTGCGCCAGCGCAGGCGGTCGATGGCCTGATAGTGGGACACCGAGTCATCGAAGTGGAAACCAAAGATACTCACTTTGCTGCCGTTGCCCAGATTGGCCGTCAGTTTTCCGTAGAGGTCCAGATAGTCGAACGGGAGGCCGTCAGCAAGATAGGGATAGATAGCCTTCGACGAGTGGGAAAGGAAAGAGTTCTTGGCCGAGAGGAGGTAGGTGAAGGTTGACTTGCTTCCTTGACGCTCTTTTTTCAGAGGACCCTCCAGCGTCACGGCAGCCCCGAATGTGTTGAGGCTCAGTTTTCCCGAATGATGGTATTTATTGCCATCGCGCGTGGTAATGTCCATCACCGACGACAGCCTACCACCATATTCAGCGCCAAATCCGCCAGTGAAGATGTCTGCGTTGAGGATGATGTCGGTCTCAAAGATTGAGTATAAACCTATAGAATGAAACGGGTTGTAAACCACCATGCCGTCCAAGAGTGTAAGGTTCTGAATCATCGAGCCGCCGCGCACATAGAGCTGCCCTCCTTGGTCGCCAGTGGAACTGATGCCGGGCAACACCTGTAGATACTGGGCCAAGTCAGCGGTGCCGCCAATAGAGGGCATCTGGTTGATCTGTGAAGCCGTGATTTTTTCTACCGATACCTGAGTCTGCATCTTGCGTTCTTCTATGCGATTATCCTTGATATCGACCGTTTTCAGCATTGTGGCGGCAGGGTGCAGCCGTATGTCCAATTTCTCGGTGTGGCCAGGCTGCAACACCACGCTATCGGAGAAATCCTCATAGCCGATATAGCGTACCTTGACCACGTAGGTCCCCGCTTTCAGCTGGTTGATGACGAAGAGACCATTCAGGTCTGTTGCTGCGCCATGACGGGTCCCCTCCAGTAGCACGTTGGCAAAGGGCACCGCCTCGCCGTTGTCGGCATCATGGACCACGCCACGCAGGGTGGCCTGCGCCAGGCCGCCTGCAGACAGGGCCACAAGCAACATCAGCAGGCACAATGAGCGTCTGACTGCTTGAATCATACTGTAATGAGAGTGGCAGACACCCTCTCGATGTAAGAGATGAGTAATCATCAAGTGTGTGTGATTTTAAACACAAGTTCCTTCAGAATCTCGCCATCAGTGATAGTACCTGTGTTGCGCACACCTTTGCTCAGCAGGTCAGCCTCATGTAGATAGCCTATGCAAAGTGCTAATTTGGAAAGGGTATAGCGCTGGGCCACCTCCTCATAAGCGTGTGCTTGATAAGGTGATTTTGCAGAAGAAGGGTCTTGGATGAACATCATCACGTTGAGCATATATTTGTACAGCACGGGGATAATCATCTGTATCGGCATATCTTTGGGATTTCTAGAGATATGGTTGATGATACGGCTGCACTTCACTGTGTCGCGGCGACCGATGGCATTCTGAAGTTCAAACACATTGTATTCCTTGCTGATGCCCATATATTTCTCTACAGCAGCATCGTTGATGACACTACCCTGAGGCAAGGCAATGAGCACTTTGTCGAGTTCGTGCACCAGTTTCGACCTGTCGTTGCCTATAGTCTCGGTAATCAGACGCGCACTCTTCTCGGTGATGCTGCTCCCCTTTCCTTTCACATAGGTAGCAATCCATGGTACCAGTTGGTTGTCGAAGAGCTGTTTTTGCTCGTAGATGATGCCAGCCTTTTCGATAGCCTTGTAGGCGGTGGTACGTTTGTCCAGTTTCTTGTAACGATAGCACATCACGATGGTAGCCATAGGTGCCGGAGCAGCGAGGTAGTGGGCCAGCCTGTCCCATGCTGCGTTTTTTGAGTCGGGAGCAGCGCCGTTATCACTTTTCTTACCTTTCATGTCATTCTGCTTCATAGCATTGACCCATTGTGGGTCGTTGGAAGGCAAGTCCTGTGCCTCCTTGACTATCACCACGCGACGCGGCGAGAGCATGGGCAACTGTTTGGCCATGCTGATCACATCGGCCATAGTAGTGTCGCGTCCGTAGACAATCTTCTGGTCGAAGTCGCGAAACGTTTCATCGATGATATTGTTCTCAAGATAGTCGCACAACACGTCTATCAGATAGGTCTCATCGCCTGTCAGAAAGTAGATGGGTTTCCACTCTTGTGTGGCTTTCAGTTCGGCAAGTGCTTTCTCAACGGTGGTTTCCATGCAGAGTTACTGATTGTCGTATTTTTCAATCTCGTCATTGAAGAATTCAATCGTCACACCGGCCTGCCGGAACAGTTCCTCGCTCTCGGCACCGGCATGGTATTTGCGTTCGCAGACCACGCGACGGATGCCGCAATTGATGATAAGCATGGCGCACGTACGGCAGGGGGTCATACGACAGTAGAGGGTGGCCCCGTCGAGGGCAATGCCGCGGCGTGCGGCTTGGCAAATAGCGTTCTGCTCTGCATGGACGGTGCGCACACAGTGGTTGCTGATGTGGCCGTCGGCATCTATGCTCTTGCGAAATAGGTGTCCCACCTCGTCGCAGTGCGGTAGACCTGCTGGAGAGCCGACATAGCCCGTTACCAACAACTGCCTGTCTTTCACGACGACACAACCGCTGCGACCGCGGTCGCAGGTGGCACGTTTGGATGCGGTGTTGGCCAACTCCATGAAATATTCATCCCACGAGGGACGACGATAGGTGATTTTTTGCAACACAGATTCTATCTGTGCTTCCAGTTCCTCGAAAGAGCCTCCGTTGTCAAAGCGGAAATCGGCCTCCTCGATACAACGTTTCAGGTTTTGCTTGTTCGGGTCGTCGGAAGACATCTCACGCTGCTCGTTGGCCAGGAATGTCTCGTAGGACACGTGGTCGGTCTCAGAACCCCGCAAGCAGATGCGCTCATATCGCACTTTGGGGTCGGCATCTACGGCAAAAAGGTAGAAGTTGGGCTTGTTTCGCAGGGCTGCCACCTCGCCAGGGGTACGCACACTCTCTATGATACAGTTGCAACCTGATGCCTGAGCCTGTTCGTAGAGCTGTTCGACGATGTAGGAGGGTGAATGAGTAGCCCGAAGGTCATTGCCTACAAGCGTCATGCTGTCGCGGTTGATGGGCAGGCCCCTTCGCTTGATTTCCTCAGTGATGAATGCGCGCACCGAGTAGTGCACAAAGCCTCGGTGTTTGGCCAGGTAGTCCACGATTGTGCCTTTGCCTGCACCCAGCGTGCCTGTAATGCCAATGGTTATCATGATAGCGTATCGATTGTTGGTTGTTGGATATGAGGGTATAAGAGCGACGAGAGTATAGGTCAGGCGGTCAGACCTTAAAGCGGTATTCCAATTTGGACAATTCTTCGTTAGCCTTCACTATCTTGCCTTTCAGTCCCTGCTTGTAGGCAACCACCTTCTGCTGCATCGCCTCGTCACCGGTAGCCATGATTTGCATAGCCAACACTGCGGCATTCTGGGCACCATTGATAGCCACGGTGGCTACAGGTATTCCCGGAGGCATCTGCATGATGGAGAATGTAGCATCCAGGCCTTCAAGCACGCTGCCCTTGATAGGCACGCCAATGACGGGTAGCGGGGTCTCCGCGGCTATGACGCCGGGCAGGGCGGCGGCCATGCCAGCTCCGGCAATGATTACCTTCACCCCACGCAGATGAGCGTTGTGTGCAAAGTCGCTGACCTCTGAGGGTGTACGGTGTGCCGAGAGAGCATTCACCTCAAAGGGAATCTCCATCTCCTCCAGAAATTGGCAGGCTTTCTCCATAACGGGCAAGTCAGAAGTGCTGCCCATGATGATACTGACTAAAGGTTTCATATACTTAATAAATAGTGTTATTGTTTGTTTCTTGATTTGCCGACAATACGGTGAGAAAAGACGAGGACGCAGGAAGTGATAACCGGACAGACTATCGTTTGAGAGCCGCTAACGCTTCCGATGACAGGAGCGACTATTCATTATTATTTGAGAACAGTTTCCGTTCGCGCGCCATTCGGTGGATATTCATAAACCACGTCAATCCCACTTTGACGTTCAGTTTGCTTTCGGTAGTATTGGCTCCCGGATTGGCAAGGTCAGGATGGGTGTGGTGGTATTGATTAGCGAGAGCATGCAACCTCACGTCTTTGCAGAACACAGGCGTAATCTCCACCCCCATACCATAGAAATAGCTGTCGGTCTCGGGCTGAGCAAGGATGTCGTGAGACTGCATAGGTGCCGTGGTCGAGGCAAAGCTGGCATAGTCTATCTCGTATTTCGAATGGTTGGTCTCGTAGCCGCCCTTGGCAAAAAGGTTCAGCCAGGGAGTCACCCTGAGGTTGGCACACCCCACGATGCCAAAGATCTTCCCCCAGTCATCGGTGCCCAACGAGTGGTGCATCAGGTCAATATAGAGGTCCCAGCTATCGAACGTTACTTTATGTCCGAGTGCTATATAGTTCATGAAATAGCCCCTCTCGCGTTCAAAGAGGTTGGCAGAATAGAGCATGTGGAGGTGACCAAATTTGCCCGACCAGAAGAGATTGTACGAGAGAAGGCTCTTATCGGCCTCTCCACCCAACGTGGCAGGCTGCGAGGCCAGCGAGAAGACATAAGGCGAGTTGGCCACCTGAAAGGCTATGGAATGATTGCCATCGTTGAAAGTATAGGCCGCCGAGGCTGCCAGCTGGAAGCAATAGAACATATCCCAGCTATAGGTGTTGAAATAGACGTCGATGGGTGCCGCGTCATATTCGTGTCCGCCTACCATCAGGGCATCTTTGCCAGCCCTCAGGCTCCAGTTGGGGCTGATCTTATAGTTCAAATACAGAAAGTCGGTGTTGTCGAACATAGTCGAGGAGCCGGGGGTAGCTATGATGCGCTGCCGCAGGTAGTAGCTGAACTGCTCCGAAAGACTGCCGCCAACACGCAGGTTGAAGTAGCGTCCGCTCATCCCGTAAGTATTGTCATCTTGGTCTGGGCTACGGTTGAGGTTATTGTAGTCAAATTCGGCACGCGCCTCCATATCAAGGTCAGAAAACAACGGTTGCAGATGAACCTGAGCCTGCGTGTGCGTAAGTCCTGTAAGCATGAGGACAACAAGGGTCAGAAGGCATCTTCTCTTCATTATAGCAGTGTCGATTAGTGGCAAATGAATTTGCAAAATTACGATTTTATAAATATTTTTTGCAAGAAATCATTAATATTAATACTTTTGCAGTATAAACGCAATAACACAAAAAGAGTTTTTAACATTAAATCATAGAACGATGAAAAAACTTAAAACTATCATTCTCAGCATTGCTTTCATGGCCATCTCGGCCAACGCTATGGCTCAGTTTGAGTCCTCCATCTTTTTCCGCATGCTCATGCCTGTA
>JAFUVR010000081.1 GCA_017477485.1 Bacteroidales bacterium
CATGTTGTCATATGTGTTCTCTTTTATATTACGGATGGTTTTCTGTCGGACAGTTGTGTTGTCCTTTTCCCTTATAATAACTCAATTTGGCAAAATAAATTTTTTTTACGTAACTTTGTATTTTAACTATTCATTTTGTTAATCTAATATTTCAATTGATATGCAAAGAGATACAGCAATTTTTGACCTCATCCAGAAAGAGCGTGAGCGTCAGACCAAAGGCATCGAACTGATTGCCTCCGAAAACTTTGTCAGCGACCAGGTCATGGAAGCTATGGGCAGCGTGATGACCAACAAGTATGCCGAGGGCTACCCCGGAAAACGCTACTATGGCGGTTGCCAGGTCGTAGACCAGAGCGAGACCATCGCCATCGAACGTGCCAAACAGCTCTATGGCGCCGCATGGGCCAACGTGCAGCCCCACAGCGGTGCACAGGCCAATATGGCTGTCTTCCTCGCCTGCCTCAATGCCGGTGACACTTTCATGGGCATGGACCTCAACCATGGCGGTCACCTCAGCCACGGCAGCCCTGTGAACTTCAGCGGCCTCATGTATAAGGTGGTCGGCTATCAGGTCAAGGAAGAGACCGGCACCGTCGACTATGACGATATGGAGAAGAAGGCTCTCGAGTTCCGTCCGAAGCTTATCATCGGCGGCGGCTCTGCCTACAGCCGCGACTGGGACTGGGTGCGTATGCGCGAAATAGCCGACAAGATTGGCGCTATCCTCATGGGCGACATCAGCCACCCCTCTGGCCTCATCGCTAAGGGCTATCTCAACAATGCCGTCAAGTATTGCCACATCGTGACCACTACTACCCATAAGACGCTCCGTGGTCCTCGTGGAGGTATGATTCTCATGGGCCAGGATTTCGACAATCCGTGGGGCAAGACCACTCCTAAGGGTGAGATCAAGAAGATGAGTGCCCTCCTCGACAGCGCCGTGTTCCCCGGCACTCAGGGCGGCCCTCTGGAGCATGTCATCGCTGCCAAAGCCGTGGCTCTCGGCGAGGCACTCTCCGATTCCTACGACCAGTATATCCAGCAGGTCATGAAAAACGCGAAGACCATGTGCGCCGCCTTTATCGAGAAAGGCTACAAGGTCATCAGCGGTGGCACCGACAACCATCTCATGCTCATCGACCTTCGTACCAAGTTCCCCGAACTCACTGGTAAGGAAGCTGAAAACGCTCTCGTCGCTGCTGACATCACCGTCAACAAGAATATGGTGCCTTTCGACAGCCGTAGCGCCTTCAAGACCAGTGGTCTTCGCGTCGGTACCCCTGCTATCACCACTCGTGGTCTCAAGGAGAACGAGATGAAGACTATCGTCGACATGATCGACACCGTCCTCTGCAACCCCACCGACGAGGCTGTCCGTGCCAAGATCACGGGTCAGGTCAACGAGATGATGCAGAACCGTCCGCTCTTTGCCTGGTAACAGACACTGACGTTCAGGTTCTTAAGGTTTTTATAGTCCTTAAAGTCTATAAAGGCCTTAAGGACTTTTTTCTTTATTTACTTTTCTTTTTGTGTGGCTTTTATACCCTACTTTTTGCCTTGGATTCTAATTCTTTATCGCTATGAATATTCTTGTAACTGGCGGTGCCGGCTTCATCGGTTCCCATACGCTGATAGAACTCTATAAGGCAGGCCATTCGGCTGTGGTGGTCGACAACCTGTGCAATTCTTCACAGGAATCTTTGCGACGAGTGGCTGCAATCGTCGGCATTGAGCATATCCCCTTCTGTCAAGTAGACATCCGTGATAGGGACGGTCTTTCGCATGTCTTCGATGCCCATCATTTCGATGCCTGTATTCATTTCGCAGGTCTTAAGGCTGTAGGCGAGAGTGTCGAAAAACCATGGGAGTACTATGACAACAACATCTCGGGCACCTTGGTGTTGCTCGATGTCATGCGTCAGCACGGCTGCAAAAACATCATCTTCTCTTCCAGTGCCACGGCCTATGGTAATCCACAACAGATTCCTATCACCGAGCAGTGCCCCAAGGGACAGTGCAGCAATCCCTATGGATGGACCAAGAGTATGCTTGAGCAGGTCATGTCAGACATGCAGAAGGCGGACCCTGATTGGAATGTCGTCCTGCTGCGCTATTTCAACCCCATCGGAGCTCATCCCAGCGGCCTCATCGGCGAAGACCCCAATGGCATCCCCAACAATCTCATGCCTTATATTACGCAGGTGGCTGTCGGCAAACGGCCCCAGCTGGGAGTCTTCGGCAACGACTACGACACCCCCGATGGCACCGGTGTGCGCGACTATATTCATGTTGTAGACCTGGCCCGTGGCCATGTGGCGGCCCTCAAGAAGATAGGGCAAGGAAGTGGTCTCTCGGTCTATAATCTCGGTACTGGCCACGGCTATTCTGTACTCGAGGTTGTCCATGCTTTCGAGCGTGTCAACGGTGTCAGCGTTCCCTATGTCATCAAGCCTCGTCGTGCTGGCGACATCGCTACCTGCTACAGCGACCCCTCTAAAGCTCTCGACGAACTCGGCTGGCGGGCACAATACGGCATAGAAGACATGTGTCGCGACAGCTGGAACTGGCAACGTAACAACCCCGACGGATACCGATAGGATACGCATCCTTTATTACAGCACAACCAATCGAATTGGAGATTATAGTGACGGATGCCGATAGGATACGCATCCTTTATTAACCTGTACAAACTTATTGAATTGGATGTGTTGGCGACGGATTCTGATAGAATCCGTCGCCTGTTTAACTATGGGTTTGTCTATCGTCAGTTTATTCTTTCCTACTTACAACACCTTTATTGGCTCAAAAAAAATGTACGATGATGGGGAACATCGTACATCTTTTGTTTGTTATGTATTTCTTTTTACAGCGCCATGAGAACAAGTATTTGGGCCACAAGGACACGCATGAACATGGAAAGCGGGTAGACGGTGGCATAGGCTACAGAGGCCTGGTCGTTGCCGCTAATGCTGTTGGAGTAGGCCAAAGCAGGTGGGTCGGTGGTGGCTCCACTGATCAATCCCGCTATGGTGAAGTAGCTGCGATGGCATATTCTGGCTATAATGCCTATGACGATGCACGGCACAAAGGTGATGATGAAGCCGTAGAGAATCCACCACAGGCCACCGTTGAGAACGGTTTCCACAAAGCCTTGTCCGGCCCCAAGTCCTACAGATGCCATGAAGAGGCAGATGCCCATCTCTCGCATTAGCAGTTTGACAGAGTTTGTTGTATAGGTCACAAGATGATATTTGGGTCCGAAGCGACTGAGTAGGATGGAGACGATGAGTGGTCCGCCGGCTAAGCCAAGCTTGACGGGCACGGGCATGCCCGGTAGGAAGATGGGCAGCGAGCCCAGTATGACGCCAAGCACGATACCGAAGAAGATGACAAAGAGTTGCGGCGTGTCGAGGCGCTTGATGGAGTTGCCTATCAACTGCTCTATCTTGCGCACGTCATGCTCCGAACCCACAACGGTAAGTCGGTCACCCATCTGAAGATATAGGTTAGGCTGCGCGATGAGGTCGATACCGGCACGCTTGACACGACTGATGGTGACATGAAGGTTCTCTCTAATGCCGAGTTCTTTGATTCGCCGCCCCTGTACTTCGCTGTTGGTGACCACGATACGAGCCGAGATGAGGTCGTGGGCAGCCTTGGGCTCCGACCACTGACGTATGTCTATTCCCTCGCATTTACGGCCTAAGAGGAGCGTGACGGCTTCGATATCGTCGGGTGTCGCCACTATATATATACGGTCGCCCGTATGCAACTGCGTGGCAGCCGATGCCATCTCTATATCTTCGGAGTTCGCATGCTTGATGCGTGTTATCACCACTTTGCGTCCACTGGCTGAGAGGATGTCTCGTATCGTGTGCCCTTCGATGGCCGTGTTGGTGACTTCGAGCGTTGCTGCCTCAACATCGGTGGCATGTTCCTTCACATTTTTTTCGTGCAGACGGTGCTCATCCTCGTAGCTTTTGATACGGAAGATGTAGCGAAGCAACACAATGCTTAAGATGATGCCCACCACGCCCAGCGGATAGGCAACGGCATAGCCCTGAGCAAATATTGCATTGGTCTCACCGTTGTGCATGTCGCTGAAAGTCTGTTGTGCTGCACCCAGGCCAGGCGTATTGGTTACGGCTCCATAGAGTACTCCGATCATGGCGTTGAGGTCCTCTCCCGTGATGAGATGGATGACATAAGCCGTGGCACTGCCCAGCAGGATGAGCCCTACGGCAAGCAGATTGAGTGTGACGCCGCCCTGCTTGAAGGATGAAAAGAAACCTGGACCAACCTCCAATCCGATGGAAAAGATGAACAGGATGAGTCCGAATTCTTTGATAAAATGCGATGTGGTGGCATCAATGACAAGGCCAAAATGGCTTAACAGTATACCAACAAAGAGTACCCACGTCACTCCCAGCGAAATGCTGCCGAATTTGATGCGTGACAGTGCGATGCCTATGGCTATCACCAACGACACCAGTAGGATGCTCTGCGCTACGCTGGGTTGTGTGAATAGATTGACAAACCACATGTTTTACAGATTTTTATGGATTATTTTAATCGAAATTTTAAGTTGCAAAGATACTATTTTATCTTGCTTTGCTGTAATGTATTTTAGGAAGAAACGAGTAGAAAGATTAGCAAAATGTAGAACGAAGAGGATGACCTGTAATCCTTGTTTCACACATGTTTTTTGCGCAACAAGAGTTTAATGGGGTGCCATTTCCTAAATAATGATATTCACTATTGTGGGTAGCACTGGCTGTTTCCATATTGTTGTGTCAAAAAAGAGTGTTTCAAAGCAATAATTTTTGTATTTTTGCAACTCTATAATTGTATATTATTAGTTTTAATAATCAAAAAATCAAGTTTTTAACATGAATATCACAAGAGAGAACGTGAGCGATCTTGACCTTAGAGTGAAGATTGTACTCGACGAGAATGACTATGCCGAAAAGGTTGCCAAGCAGCTGAAGAACTACAGAAATCGTGCTGAAATACACGGTTTCCGCAAGGGCATGGCTCCTATGGGCCTCATCCAGCGTATGTATAAGGGCGCTATCACTGCCGACGAGGTGCAGAACCTGCTCAATGAGTCGCTCTATAAATATATTGAAGACGAAAAACTCAACATCGTCGGTAGCCCTCTCGCCAATGACGA
>JAFUVR010000082.1 GCA_017477485.1 Bacteroidales bacterium
GGGCGATGGTTTCCCGCTGTGGCCTGACGGACAAGCCGTTGAACGGAATATGAGTATCTTCGTCGTCGTTCGCTGACAGAATATAACTACACCCAGTCTTTTTGCGAACGTAGGTGCATATATATATCTTCGTCGACATTCGTTGGCAAAATACAAATGAACCCAGTCCTTTTGCAAACATGGGTGTGTATATCTTCGGCGGCGTTCGTTGGCAGAATACAGCAACAAAACAATCAGGAGACAGGAACACCCGCCGTTGTCACGGACGGTGCTCTTGCGACGAGGAAAAAGGATGGCGTTCTTGCGACGAGGAGGAAAAATCAGTCTACCCCAATAAAATCTCCTTTCTTATTGAAACGCAGCTCCATACCAGTGGCCAGTTCCACCTCATAGCCTTTTTTTTCTTGCTCTATTTTGATGACCTTCACACCCTCAAAGCGTCGGGTGAGATAGACGCGTATCGGAGCCGGGATGACGCTCTCGGGCACTCCTTCGGCACACTTGACCTCGGTCCAATAGCCCTTGCGGTCGAACTCTATGGTACTGTTGTCGTTCATCATCACGTCGTAGCCGTCGCGGTCGTGCGAAGCATAGATAGGCATGGCATAACGGAAGTTCTGCCGAAGGAACTTCTTAGTATGGGTTGGCAACTGGTTAGGGTCGATGGGATTGTCGGCATATACAACTCCTAACGTGGACAATAGGGCGAGGATAAGGATGGAGGCAAGTTTTTTCATTGTTATGGGTTATGGTGTTGGTGATTCACTTTTTTTATTTGGAGAATTGCAACGGCTGCGCGCTATTGACGCCCTCGGAATAAGGCGTACCGTTGACAAAGGTGGTGACAATCTGGCTGTGGAAGGTCTTGCCTTCAAGCGGCGACCAGCCACACTTGTAGCGGAGGGTGGACTTGGTAACCTGGACAGGCACCTGAGGACGCACGATGACGAGGTCGGCATGATAGCCCTTGCGGACATAGCCGCGTTCACGGATGCCGAAGATGCGGGCGGGATTGTGGCACATCTTTTCCACAATCAGGGGCAGCCATACTTCAATGAGTTCGGCACGCTCCGTTTCTTCCACGCTGTCGTTGAAGAGGGGTTCCAGCATCATCTGCAACGAATGCTGTATCGACGGGATGCCCCCGGGCGCGGCAAAGTAGTTTTTTTGCTTTGACTCCCATGTGTGCGGGGCATGGTCGGTGGCAATGGTATCGAGTCGTCCATCATGGAGAGCAGCCCAAAGGGCAAGACGGTCGTCGTTGCTCTTGATGGCAGGGTTGCACTTGATGAGGTTGCCCAGCGTGGCATAGTCGCGGTCGTCAAACCATAGGTGGTTGGGGGTCACCTCGGCAGTGATGTGTTTCTGGTCGATGTCCTGGTTGCTGAGAAGGCTCAGTTCTGTAGCCGTGGTCAGATGGGCCACATGGAATCGGGTTCCATAGCGACGGGCACGCGCTATGGCTTTGTAGGTACTCTCGAAACAGGCCTCGCTGCTACGTATTTTGGGATGTAGGGCGGCGGTCTCATCGGGCGTACCCTCATACTGTGCCCGGTAGGTGGCCATGTTGGCCTGCACGATCTGCTCTTCCTCGCAATGTGCCACAATAAGTTTGCGGCTTTCGCCGAAGAGCCTGTCCAGTTGGGCGGCATCGTTGACCAGCATGTTGCCCGTGCTGCTGCCAAGGAAGAGCTTAATGGCGGCATAGCGTTGCGGCGCTATGGCGAGCAGCTGCCCGATGTTGTCGTTGGTAGCACCGAGCATGAATCCGTAGTTCACCACGCAATGGTCGGCAGCCAGACGTCCTTTCTCTTCGAGTGTTGCGAGCGAGGTGGTCTGCGGAATGGTGTTGGGCATATCAATGATGCTGGTCACTCCGCCGGCCACGGCGGCACGGCTCTCGGTGCCCATATCAGCTTTCTCGGTCAGGCCCGGCTCGCGAAAATGCACATGGGTGTCGATCACACCTGGCAGCACGTAACAGCCTGTAGCGTCGATGTGGACGGCATCGCCCGCCTCGTCAGCGTCAGCAAAACGACCATCGACGATGGCCACCGTGCGCTGGCCTATAGCGCCTTCGCTTACCACGATGCCATTGTCAATGATATAGTTCATCGTGATTGTGTAAGGATACTAAAACTTGTTCTTGCCTGCCCAACGGCGTCCTTGCTCGTAGGCGTCGGCACTGGTGTTATAGATGTAGGGCACCACGAAGCGTCCCGTATGGTCTAAGCAGCCCCATTTACCTTCTCGTTTGGCAGGAGCAAATCGGTTGTTGCCTGTCCCGTCAAACTGCTTGGCGCCTTCCAGTGTGGGGCGGATAGACCAGAGGCCTTTATAGTTGACAAAGCCCCACTGTTTCGATACGGTATCTTTCACCGGCCACTGCCAACGGCCCAGTTCTTCGCGGTTGTCCCATTCGCGTCCGGCTTGTCCAGCCTCGTCAGAGAGGATGAAGACAGGCTGAGAGATGTGATAGCCCGTATTGTCGATGGCGGCCCAGAAACGGCCCACCTTGGCCGTGGCATAGTTGCCCGTGTCGTTGACAAAATGGGTAGCCCCCTGATAGATAGGCTGTATGCACCACTCGCCCTCATAGTTCACCCATCCCCACGACTTGCTCGTAGGATGCTGAACCGGTAGACGCCAGTCGCCAATCAGGCGGCCGTGTTCCATCTGGTCCAAGGCGTCGGCGGCATCGGCCTGGGTGTGGAAGATAAACTGACTGATTGTATTGCCGTTGCGGTCTATATTGCCCCAGCGGCCGTCCATCTTGGCCTGAGTATAGGCGTGATGATGGTCGGTCCCGAAATAGGCCACATCCTCAAAGGTGGCTTGCAGCACCCAGCGGCCCAGGTAGTTGACCACTCCGTATTTGCCAGTCTTGGGATTGGAGGCCGGCATACGCCATGTCTCGTAGTGCAGGCCGGACACCCACTGGTGGCCAGCGGCCTCGGCATCCTGCTGCGTGGAGAAGACGTTGTTGATAATCAAAATGCCCTTGCCGTCGATGCAGCCCCAGCGTTCGTTGAACTTGACGGCGGCAAAGTTAATCGGTTCGGTGCCAACGAACTTGCCGGCACCATCGTATTCGGGCTTGAACTTCCACTGACCATAGTAGTTCACATAGCCCCAACGTCCGGTGGCGGGGTTGCACACAGGATAGAGCCACTTGCCCGGCTCGCCGGCGCCCTGCCATTCGAGGGCAGCAGCCTCCGCCTCCTCGGCGGTGGCAAAGACGTTGCGCACCATCATCTCACCCTTCACGTCGATACAGCCCCACAGGTTGTTGTATTTCACCACGGCATACTGGCGGTCGCGTCCCTGAAACTCTGACGCACGCTGATAGCGCGGGGCTATCATCCATGTGCCCATACTATTCTTGTAGCCGAAGAGCTTGCTGTCGCGGTCTTCGCAAAGGGTCTGAGCAGACAGGCCGCAGGCAATCAATGCCATGAGCATCATCAACGATAGGTATTTCTTCATAAGCAGACGGGCATTTATTATTTGAGAATCTGTGTTTTGACTATTCCAATTGTTTCACCTATCATGGTTCCACGCTCCCCTCCCCTTCCCATGACATGACAGTCGAAACATGATGTTTGCGTATCAGTTACAAATTTGCAAAAATACATTTTTTTTGCCACTCCTGCAAATTTATGCTTTTCAATGCTCTTTCCGAGGTGCCGAGGCAGCTCTTCAACTATCGGCAGGACACACTTCCGGCGATATCGCCTCCCGAGCAGTCGACACGCGCGCCCGTGACGCTCCGCAGACAGTTGGCCTTGCCTGTCAGCCGTAGGTAGCCCAGCAGGGCGAACACGATGGCTTCTTTATAGTCCACTATCATCTTTTCGGGCACCTCCACGTGGCATGTCGGGGCCAAAGCCTCGATACGTTCAATCAGGAATCGGTTGTGTGCTCCCCCGCCCGTGACAAGCAGACGCTGTATGCATCCGCCACGGATGGATGCCGCCACCTGCCGTGCCACATGCTCGGTGGCAGTGCTCAAGAGGTCATCCACAGCACGCCCCTTCCCCAGCAGCAACGGCCATACCTCAGACTCGAACCATTCTTTCCCCAGGCTTTTGGGCAGCGGCATTCTGTAGTATGGCAAGGCGTCCAGCTGGCAGAGTAGCTCCCCGTCTATGGTTCCCTGTCGTGCCATGAGACCGCCGTCGTCAAAAGGTCTGCCCGCCTGCTGTGCAAGCCGGTTGAGCAGCATGTTACAGGGGGACACATCGTAAGCCTCACGGCGTCCATCCCGTTCATACGAGATATTGGCAAAGCCGCCCAGATTAAGGCACCCGTCGCAGTGGCCGAAGAGCAGACGGTCGCCCACGGGAACGAGCGGAGCCCCCTGCCCGCCGAGGGCCACGTCGAGCCTTCGGAAATTGAACACTACGGGCAGACCTGTCTCGGCAGCTATGGCATCGCCACAGCCTATCTGGGTGGTCAGCCCTATGTGCGGCTGATGGAACACCGTGTGGCCGTGCGAGGCTATGGCATCCACCGACGACAACCCATGCCTTGATACAAATTGCTTGACACAACGGCCCATATAATGGCCCAGTTCCACATCGGCCAACGCATAGTCATAGGCCGATGCCTTGTCCAACGATGACAGACGGCGCTCCCATGCCTCGGGATAGGGCACTGTCTCGGCAACCAAGAGGCGGAAATCCAATTTCTCGCCACCTACGCCGTTTCCTAACTTGCAGCATGCCATGTCGAGCCCGTCAAGCGACGTGCCCGACA
>JAFUVR010000083.1 GCA_017477485.1 Bacteroidales bacterium
CAGCCCCAAAATGCATAGTTGCCGATGGAGGTGAGTCCGTCGGGGAGGGTGATGCTGGTCAGACTGCTACAGGAAATAAATACCTCGTTGCCAATAGAGGTAAGTCCGTCGGGGAGGGTGATGCTGGTCAGACTACTGCATCCATAGAATGCCTCGTTGCCGATGGAGGTGATACCGTCGGGGAGGGTGATGCTGGTCAGACTGCTACACTCCCGAAATGCCTCGTTGCCGATGGAAGTGATACCGTCGGGAAGGGTGATGCTGGTCAAAACGTCACAGCTATAAAATGCTCTGTCGCCGATGGAGGTGATACCGTCGGGGAGAGTGATGCTGGTCAAAACGTCACAGTCAAAAAATGCGCTTTTGCCAATGAAGGTGATGCCGACGGGGAGAGCGATACTGGTCAGACTATAACTATTCACAAACGCATAGTCGCCGATGGCTGTTACGGGATAACGGACGGCATTGTAGGTTACGCTGTCGGGGACTTGCAAGTCACCACCGACTGATGATCGGACGACGATGGCTTTTCCATCTTCTAAACAATAGTTGAGGGTCTGTCCTGTGGGTGCTACAGCACTAAAGGTGGTGTCGGCATAGAGCGTGTTGAGCCAAACAAGGGCGACGACAAACGGAATCAGAAAGCGAAGATTCATATAGCTGAAAGAAAACAAAAGGCGAACACAATCGAAAAAACGATAGCGTTCGCCAATAAAAGATTTATGTAAAAAAAATTAGGCGCTATGCCCCCCCAAAAAAACACTGACTTTCTGTGTATTATACGATATATAGAGAGACATAAACAACTGGGTTAGAAAGAGTGCAAAGGTACAAATATTTCCCAATAAGTAAAAAAAACATATATTTCTTTACACTGCAAATTATCTCGAAAAGCTATCCCCGCACGAGAAAAGGTAAGCTAAACATGTCGTAGGTGGGATGGTGCAATGTGCATCATTGATTATCGACAGCGGAAGCAAGCGGGGGCAATGCGGGAATAGTCGGCGTAGTAGTAGTCGAGATTGGAGGCGGCGTCATGCATTGTGGGAGTGCGAGAAATTTCGCGGAAAAGGGAAGTGTCGATGGGCGGGAAGAATGTGTCGGCGTCGAAATGGCTGAGTACGTGCGTGACATAGAGTGTGGTGGCGAGGGGCAGGAAAGCCTTATAGATTTCGGCGCCACCAATGACGAAAGATTCGGACTCGGAGCGGACGAGGTTGACGGCTTGACCGACGGAGTGGACGACGCTGATGTCGTCGTAAGAGAAGTCGGGATTGTGGGAGAGGACGATATTATGACGGTTGGGTAGCGGTCGGCGAGGGAGGGAGAGGAACGTACGGCGGCCCATGATGACGGGGTGGCCGGAGGTGAGCTGCTTGAAGTGCTTGAGGTCGTCGGAGATATGCCATAGGAGGTTGTTGTCCTTGCCGATGGCCCAGTTGGAGGCGACGGCGACGATGATGCTGATGTTGGGTGAAGGCGGATAGGGATGCATGAGCTTATTGTTTTTAGAGAGAAGAAGAGCGAAATAATCAGAATATTCAGAAGGATCGGAATAATCAGAGTAATCGGAATAATCGGGAGGGATCAGAATAATCGGAATAATCCTAAAAACCGGGGAACGAGATAATCTGATTAATCGGAGCTTGGGAACGTGCGGGAGAACTTAGCGTGGCGGAAAATTTGAGTGGCGCGAGGGAGGATGCCAGACAGGTGGGCCAGGGCGAGGCCATAGTTAGTGGCGGGGATATGGGCGCTGATGACGTGTGCGAGACGTGCGTTGATTAGTTTCGGGGTAGCGACACAGCCACCGCATTGGATGACGAGAGCGTAGCTGGCAAGGTCGTCGGGCAGAGGAGATTGGGCGGCGAGGAACTCGAAATGGAGTGGGCCTCCGACATGCTGTTGCAGGAGGCGTGGCAATTTGACACGTCCGATGTCGTCGCAATTGCTGGTGTGGGTGCAACTCTCGAGCATGAGTATGCGGCATCCTGGGGCGAGACGGTCGATAGCGGAAATGCTGTCGAGGTAGTAACGGAAAGGGCCCTTGGCACGGGCGAGGAGAATGCTGAAAGAGGTGAGGAAGATGCTATCGGGCACGAGAGGGGCCACGGTGCGGAAAGCCTGGCTGTCGGTGATGACGAGGCGAGGTGGCGTGGCGAGGTTTTGCAGCGACGAAGGAAGCTGGTCGGGCTGGCAGACGACGGCTGAGGCGTTGAGGTCGAGCAGGGCACGCAACACTTGAACCTGGGGGAGGATGAGTCGTCCGGCCGGAGCTTCGGAGTCGATGGGGCAGACAAGGACGGCCGTGTCGCCCTGAGAGACGAGACCGCTCATGATGTTGGGCTGACGATAGGCACTGGCCGGGATGGAGAGTGTGATGCTATCGATAATGGGCTGCAGAAGGGTTGCGTCGGTGTGGGAATAGCGCTGGACGGGGAGCGCAAAGCGGTCGGAGATGTCGTGGAGCAGATGCGGATTGGGCGGGAAGGCATCGGAGAGGGAGTAGATGAGGAGTAGCGGGGTGGCGGCCTGCTGGCAGCGACGGATGAAATCTGTCTCGATGTCGGAGAAGAGGTTGCGAGAGAAGAGGAGGATGGCCAGATCGACCTCGTCGATAGTGGCAAAGGCCGAGGCGGAGCGTTGGGAGCCGAGGGTGCCGTAGTCGTCGAATCCCGGAGTATCGATGAGAACGACGGGGCCGATGCCGAGGAGTTCTATCGAACGGCGTACGGCATCGGTGGTGGTACCCGGAACATGGGAGACGATGGAGGATGGCTGGCCGGTGAGGTCGTTGAGCAGCGTGCTCTTGCCGCAGTTGCGACGGCCAAAGATACCGATGCGGGGTTTCAGTTCATTGCCAGTGGAGGACATGTGGAAAGATGGGAGAAAAGGATAGTCGCACCAAAGGCGCGACTATCCTATTATATTATAAGTATCATTTTTTCTTGTAGACGAAATGCTCGCCATTGTCCATGACCATGTAGGGCGGGTAGTGGAAGTCGGGGTTGCCGAGGCGGTCGCGACGGTTCCAGAGTTCCCAGAAGCTCTCACGCTGCTGAACGCGGTGTCCCATCTCGTTCTGATGGAGGGGCAGGAAGAGCGGCGGATTGACACGAGCGCCATGGGAGCGCATGATGGGTTCGAGGAAATAGAGGATCTGGTTCCACGAAGGGGCAATGACGATATCGGGGCGGGGCCATACGGGCAGTTGGAGCTGGATGGGGATATTCTCGTTCTCGCCCTGGTTGATGAGAGTGAATCCGTCGAAATGGAGCATATAGGTATTGTTGGGGATAGAGTCGCGCTCGCCAACCTCTTGAGCACCATGCAGGACACGGATGTCGATGCCGGCGACGGTGATGGGGTAAAACATCGTGGAAGTAATAGCGATGACACGACGGTCGTTAAAGCCGGGCAGGCTTTTGGCAGGCGTAACAATCGGCTTGCCTGCGTCGGCCATAGCCTGCAGGAGGAAGGGGGTGTAGTGGTCCTGATGAGGATGGGAGACGAAGATGACATCGATGGCCTTGGCGATGAAGGCAGCCTCCTCGGGGGTACCCTTCCAGCAGATATCCATGGCGAAGGTGCGCTGGTTGGTGCGGATGAAGGTGCCCATATTGTAGACGAGGCAGATATCGACCGAACCGCTGTCGGGAGCCGGCTGGCTGAGCCAGTCGAGGGCCATCTGGCGCGTAGAGGCAAGATAGGTGTTGGTGGCATGGTTGAAAGCCTCCTTTTCGGCATCGGGAGTTTCCTTGGCACGATTGTTGACATGAAGGGGATAGTCGACCAGCTTGACGATATTGCGGCGGATGATAGACTCCTGTCCGCCGTCGTCGATGCGGGGCGGATAGATCTCTTTGAGTTTGGCCACGACGGCATGGGTTGCCTCGATCCAAGCATAGGGTTGCTTGTCGGCGATTTTCTGCTGTTTGCGTAGGAAATCCTTAAGGCTGCGTTCGGCCTCGGTACCCATAGCCTGCTGGATGAACTGCTCGGTGAAGCGGAACATGTGGGCACGGAGGGTGTCGTTGACGGCGGGGCGCCAGTCGAAAGCCATTGCCGACGAGGCGAAAAGGAGGATGAAGAATGATAGTAGGATTTTTTTCATAGAAAATAAAAGGATTAAAAAATGATTGATAAAGATGCTAAAACAGGGGGAGGGAGCCCGTCAGTCCCGCGGCCAGAGTGACTCTATCAGCAGCTGGTCGGGCTTAATCTTAGGCACAAGGTGCCGGCCCTTCTCGTCACGGTAGTAGTGCAGGCTGTCGCCATCGTTGACGGGGACGAGTTCTATCTGTTCGGCGGGCTTGCCCACGGCGAGAATCATTAAAGGAGGATAGGGCAGGCCGAGGATGTCGGCAACCGCCTTGTGGTCGAAGGCGGCGATGATGAGTGTGGCCAACCCCATTTCGACAGCCTTGAGCGACATAGACTGGAGCGAGATGCCGAGGTCGATATCGACCATTCGGTTCTCGTCCACCGTGGAGCAGACGACGATGAACGCCTCGGGCTCGGTGCCTGGGAAAGGGAGATGGAGTTCGGGCAGGGCGGCTCCCATCCTGACATGCTGCAGGATGGCGTCAGCCTCGGGCCCGCGGGTGACGAGGCGAAAGCGCAGCACCTGCTGGTTACGGGCCGAGGCGATGCGGCTGTTGACCGCAGCGATGCGGCGCAGCATCTCTTCGCTGACCACGAAAGCCTTGTTGTAGCCCCGCACACTGCGGGTGCGGCGGAGGAGTTCATCGACATTGGGGCCCACGCGTTTCACGCGCACCTTCTGCGAGTGGAAGACCTCATCGTAGCGTTTTTCGAGATAATTATCGGCCATAGCGGGAATAGGATTTGTGAACGGTTATTGGGCCACCAACGGTAGCGAGCTGACGCCGTCGGACACCCTGTAAATGCCTGCCGGCAGCCCGTCGAGGTGCAAGATGCAACCCTCGGGAGTGGCTGTCTCGACGGCCAGCAGGTGTCCCGCCACATCATAGAGAAAGACCTCGCGACCCGAGGGGACTCCCGAGACCACGACCTGACGTCGTGCCGGATTGGGTAAAAGTCGGAACGATGGCAAAGCCGGCAGGGGCGAGACAGCCGAAGGGACCTCCTGCGGCATGATATCGATGACGCGGAGTCGTGCACTGTCACGAAGTGCCAGCAGGGAGAACTGCTCGCTGCAAAGGAAATAGCGGCGGTCGTCGGCCGACGCGATGCCTTCCACCTGTGCCACGATGGTGTCGAAGGCCATGCGCCACGAGTGTTGGCTGTCGGAAAAACGGCCCGTGAATCCATCGATGCCGAAAAGGAAGGGTTGCAGATAAGGGCTGTAGCCACAGAGCACCAGCCTGCTGCCATCGGCAGAGAGCGACGCTCCCGTAACCAGCCCCTCGACAGGCAGCGAGGCAACCGACGAAGCCATATAGCGGCCCGGCGTCTTGGGGAGCGCGTAGACCGTAGCGCCATGGGAGACCCACTGCTTGGTGAAGAGCAGGAGGCAAGAGTCGGTAGCCACGAGCGCCTCGCAGTCGAAGTCGGTCTGCATGGGCGCCGGCTCGAAAGAGTACTGGTCGGCATAGGCGAACCAGATGGTGTCGGGGACAGCCTGCGGCGAAAGCAGCGAGGCCTTGTCGTAGCGCAGCACATGAAGGTTACGGCGTGAGCCCGAGTTGTTGCCCACGTCGGCCAGATAGAGGAAAGCCTCGTCCTGCGCTATTTCCTCCATATCCTGCACAACAGGATGGAGCGAGGGCAGCGAATCGACAATGGCCGCCGTGGCGGTGTCGAGGGCATAGAGGGTGAGCCTGCCGTGGTCGGCGGCAGCCCATAGGTGTCCGTTCCAGAAAAAAAGCGACGAGGCGGCGGCAATCCTCGCGTCGAGGACGCCACGCGAGATAGGCTGTCGGGGCTGAGCCCACGACGCCGACATGCACACACATAACAGAAAGAGAACCAAAAAGCGACGCATGAGAACAACAATTAAATCAAAAACCACTGACAGGACTTCTTCTCGCCGGCTATCCAGACCGTGTTGCCAACCTCGATGATTTCATCGGGTCCGGGATTGGTTATCATCTGGCCCGACTTGAAGAGAGAGACCACCATGCATCCCGACTTGCGCATATCGGACTGGCGCAGCGTCCGGCCGGCGAGGGGCGACAAATCGGAGACCACGCCTTTGACCACCGTGAACTCGACCTGTGGCACAGGCAGGACATGGGTGTTCTCCTCCATGATAGTCTTGAACTCGGCAATCTGGTCCGAAGTGCCCACAATAGAGATATCGTCTCCGGGGAAGATGCGCACATCGCCCGACGGGACGACCACCTGATGGGTGCCGCGGGTTATCTTGATGACATTGACGCCCGAGTGGTGGCGGAAAGGCATCTCGCGAAGCGTAAGGCCGGCAAAGTCGAAATCGACAGGCACCTTGAAGGTCTCAACGTGGACGTCATACGAGGCCAGTTTATCCTGAATGGCCGTAGTTACAGGGCGTAGGGAACGTTCATACTCTTCGCGGGCATTGAGATTAGAGAGAAACTGGCGTTCGAAATGGGCCATACGCCTGTTGGCCAGTCGGGCCGAGAGGATAAGCGCCACCAAGACAACGGCCATCAAAATCAGCACCCAATAGGAGAGCGTATAATTGATATTGATGACCACAGCGACAGCCATGATAGCCATGAAGTGACGCAGGATGGTAATGGCCATGATGGGGAAACGGTTGCGGCGATTTTCAGAGAGGAGGAGCAACACCGAGCGCTGCTCGCTGTGGGACCTATAGGTGAGTCCGACGAGGAAAGGAGCGATGAGGACGACAGTGGCTATAGTAAGCACCAGATTGAGCATGACCCTGTCGACATTCGGGAAGAAGCGAAGAGCCAGTTTTTCGGCATATAGGCTGCTGAAGATGATGATGGCTATGATGACGACAGAATAGAGCAACACATAAGTAGCCACCGTGCGCAGAAGCCGTCGCCATTCGTTTTTGGAGGCCGAAGAGGCGATGACAGGCCTGTCAAACGGGTCGAGACGAGCCACGAGACGTGGCGGCAGTACGCGATAGAGCCAGTCGCTAACGGGGTCGGCAGCCTTAATCATATAGGGGGTGAAGAACGTGGTAACCACAGACACAGCAATAATCACTGGGTAGATAAAATCGCGCATGACGCCGAGCGAACAGCCCAAGCCGGCAATGATAAAGGCAAATTCGCCCAGCTGGGTAAGACTGAAGCCCACGTGTAGAGAGTTTTTCAACCCCTCACCCATCAAGAGCGGACCGGCCGTAGAGAAAACCAGGATACCTACCATGGTGGCCACCGTCAGCACAACGATAGGGGCCCAGTGCAATGCGATGACATGTGGGTCGACCATCATGCCCACCGATACAAAAAAAATGGCTCCGAAGAGGTCCCTGATACTGCCCAGAGAACGCTCAATGCGTTCGCCCTCGATAGTCTCGGCCAAGATTGAGCCCATGACGAAAGCTCCCAGTGCCGAAGAAAAACCAGCCAGCTCGGCCAAGGCCACCATCATGAAGCACAAGCCCACTGCCAGAATGAGCATAATCTCACTGTTGAGGAAACGGCGGGTCCAACGGAGCAGCGTGGGGATGAGGTAGATGCCGACAAGGAACCACAGCACGAGGAAGAAACCCAGTTTGCCCAGGGCCATGACCATCTCGCCCGGCGCCACCTTGTTGCTCACCGCGATGGTAGACAGCAGCACCATCAGCAATACAGCCAGCAGATCCTCAAACACCAGAGAGCCAAAAAGCAACGGTGCATGGGGCCGATTCTTCAACCCCATGTCGTCATAGGCCTTGATGATAATAGTGGTAGACGACATCGACAGCAGTCCACCCAGGAAAATACATTCCATGGTAGTCCAGTCGAGGAGTTCGCCCACCATCATACCAACAGCAAACATGCCGATACACTTGACCAGTGCCGTCACCAAGGCACTGCCTCCCACAGACATCAGTTTCTTGAAACTGAACTCGAGTCCCAGCGAGAAAAGCAGGAAGATGATGCCGATTTCGGACCACTGATGAACACCCTCCTCGCTGGTAATAGGCACAAGCCCCAGATGCGGACCGACAAGGAATCCGGCCACAATATATCCCAGAATAAGAGGCTGCTTCAAAGCCCGAGCCACAACGGTGAACACACCGGCAGCAATGAGAATAACAGCCAAATCGGTGATAAAATTCATTTTAGGGTCATTTTCTTTTTTTGGATTATAGCCTGTACACTCGGCAGATCAACTTGTTCATGCCGCCACCATGGTTTGCAGACGCAAAAGGCGAAAGTAATTCCGTCCATCAGAAATACATTTCCATAGCATTCACAAGTATAAGAAAACCTGCGGCAGCAACAACGAACATGCAAAAATACGATTTTTAACACAAAACTACAACCCCCGTCATTCGACATCATGGGCGGAAAGTGCCGCAAGACAGAGCCACTCAGTGTCACAAATAATTTGTGAGAGAGAAACGAAGTCAGTACCTTTGCATCACAATAGGTAACGGCCAGCGATGCCGACCAGCATATCATAATCAACTAAACAACAACAATATAAAACCAAACAACAAGCAAGATGAAGACCACACGCACCATGCAGCGGGGCTACCTATACTTGGCACTCATCGTAGCCATAGTGGTCATCATAGTGTGCTGGCCTGCGCCGAAGGCGGGGACCGCAGCCAACAGCGATAGCACGCAAATCGGCCCCTCGTCGGCAGCCTCGCAACAGCAAGAACGCCCTCGATGGGAGCAAGGGGCGAAAGCACCAGTCCAAACGGCACACCGAGCCCACCCCGCACCGACAAAGGCATGGGAGACGGAGCGCCAGTCGATGTATCGGGCCGACAGCACTGCCCCACCCCGCCGCAAACCAGAGGTAGTCGTAGAGCTGAACAGCGCCGACACGTTGACCCTGCAAATGCTCCATGGCATAGGGCCGGCCTATGCCCGTCGTATCGTGCGCTATCGCGAACGGCTGGGCGGTTTTGTCGACTACAGCCAGCTGCTCGAAGTCTATGGGTTCACCCCCGAACTGCTTGCCCACATAAGACCCCATCTGACGATAGCCACCGACAGCCTGCGAACCATAGCCATCAACAGCGCCACCATCAAGCAACTGATGCGCCACCCCTACATTGACGCCTATCAGGCCCGCGACATCGTGGCCTTTCGCAACAAAGGCCATACCTTCCGCCAGCCCGACGACCTCCGGCTGGTGGCCAGTATAGACGACAGCACCTTCTTGCACATAGTGCCCTATATCGACTTTGCCAACAGCCGCGAGGCCACGGGGCAGTAGCATCCGGGCAAACATGCAGAAAAGGAAAATGGGGGACGGACGAGCTATTTTTTTTGTATTTTTGCAGGTGCAGAGCCACGACCCGCACCACCATATCATTCACCAACAGCACACTACATCACCATGGAAGACGAAATCATCAACCGGCCACAGACGGACTATACCGACGACAGCATCGTCCACCTCGAAGACATGGAGCACATACGCCTGCGTCCCGGCATGTATATAGGCAAACTGGGCGACGGCTCGTCGCACGATGACGGCATCTATGTGCTCATCAAAGAGGTTATCGACAACGCCATAGACGAATACACCTCGGGCTACGGCAAGCGCATAGACGTCCGCATCAACTTTGCCGAGAAACGAGTCAGCATACGCGACTACGGGCGCGGCATTCCGCTGGGCAAGATGATAGAAGCCGTCAGCAAGCTCAACACCGGTGCCAAATACGACAGCAAGGTGTTTCAGAAATCGGTAGGTCTGAACGGCGTGGGTACCAAAGCCGTCAATGCCCTCAGCAGCTACTTCAAAGTCATGGCCGTGCGCGACGGCAAGAGCCGGACGGCAGAGTTCGAGAAAGGCAAGCTGACCAGCGACAGCGACATCACCAACAGCAGCGAGGACAACGGCACCTACGTGGAATTTGTGCCCGACGCGCTGCTCTTTGGCAACTATCATTTCATCAACGAATATGTAGAGAAGCGCATCTGGAACTACTGCTACCTCAACAAAGGGCTCACCATCTACTACAACGACAAGCGCTACTACTCCAAGAACGGCCTCCTCGACCTGCTGTCGCACAACATGGAGGGCGAGGGGCTCTACCCCATCATTCATATCAAAGAAGAAGATTTTGAAGCCGCCTTCACCCATGTCAACGGACAGAGCAGCGACTACTTCTACTCCTTCGTCAACGGGCAGCATACCACCGAGGGCGGCACACACCAGAGCGCCTTCCGCGAAGGGTATGCCCGCGTGGTCAAAGAGTTCTACAATAAAAAAGAATACGTGCCCGAAGACATCCGGCAAGGCCTCGTCTGTGCCCTGTGCGTGAGAATACAAGAGCCCGTCTTCGAGGCGCAGACCAAGACCAAACTGGGCTCCACCCACATGGCGCCGCCCGACAAAGACGGCAACTACGACAGTCCGCTGCTGAAGACCTACATCTTCGACGTCCTGAAGCGGAACCTCGACAACTACCTGCATATCAACACAGAGACTGCTGAAATACTGCAACAGAAGATTCTACAGAACGAGCGCGAACGCAAGCAGATTGCCGGGGTGAAGAAACTGGCCCGCGAGGCCAGCAAGCGCGCCAGCCTCAACAACAGCAAGTTGCGCGACTGCCATGTGCACTACAACAGCAACCATGCTCGCCGCCTCGAGAGCACCATCTTCATCACCGAAGGACTCTCGGCCTCGGGCAGCATCACCAAGGCCCGCGACGTAGAGACGCAGGCCGTCTTCAGCCTCCGAGGCAAACCGCTCAACACCGTCTCGTCCGACAAAGCAGAGGTCTACAAAAACGAAGAGCTCAACCTGCTGCACAACGCCCTCGACATCGACGACGGCATAGAGAACCTGCGCTACAACAACGTGGTCATTGCCACCGATGCCGATGTCGACGGCATGCACATTCGGCTGCTCCTCCTCACCTTCTTCCTGCGCTTCTATCCCGAGTTGATCCGCACTGGCCATGTCTACATCCTGCAGACCCCCCTCTTCCGCGTCCGCAACAAGAAAGTGGTGCACTACTGCTACTCCGACGAGGAACGCGTGGCAGCCATCGCCGCCACCCCCCACGCCGAGATTACCCGATTCAAAGGTCTGGGCGAAATCTCGTTCGACGAATTCAAAGGATTCATCGACAAAGACATGCGTCTCGACCCCGTGCTGCTGCACAAAGACTTTGACACCAAAGGGACACTGCGTTTCTACATGGGGCCCAACTCCAACGAGCGACGCGACTTCATCATGAAAAACCTACGCATCGAAGATGACGAATCCATCATGGTCTGAACATCTTTTCAAAAAAAATTGCACCATTAAAAAAAACTTACTACTATTGCAGCAAATTTCAAAACCATGATACACTACTTCAAACCTAAAAAGAAACTGATTATCAGCTACAAGAACCTCTCCGACGACCTCAAACTTCTTTTCAAGGACGCCTACCCTGACGGCTACAAAGAATATATCCAAACCATACGCAAACCCAACGGCGAACCTCTCTTCGTGGTACCGCTGGAGACCGACGACACCTCCTATCTCGTCAAGTTTGACGCCAAAATAGACACCCTGCAGGCCGAAGACCTCGAAAAAGACATCTTCGGCACCGAAGACAAGAGCGACGACGACTACACCCCCATCGACACCATCGAGAAAGACGAAGGCATGGGCAACGACCACACAGAGCGCGTTTTGAACCACGGTGCCTACGAGTCGATGATGGACGAGATGAACAGCGATGGCAAAAAGAAGAAAACGCACAACAAACTGGACGACCTGCGCAACGAACTCAAAGAAGAGTTTGGCGACGACGATGACGAAGACGAAGACGAGTATTCCGACACCTACAAGGACGAGGACACCGACGACGAAGACGACTTCGAGCCCTCGGAAGAAGACCTCGCCGCCGTTGAAGAAGAGTTTCTCAATGACCCCACGACCGCTTTAGCCGAACCCAAGGGCAAGAAAAAAACAGCAGCCAAGACAGCAACCAAAAAAACCGCTGCCAAGCCATCTTCAAAAACCGCCTCCAAGACTACCTCAAAGAGCACTGCTAAAACGTCAGCCAAGACGACATCCACCAAAACGAAACGTAGCTCCAAATCGGAATAAGAGCCCGATTGTACTCCCAACGACGAGAAGTCGGAAGACCAACTCTTCGAGTTTGGGACGCATAAAAAGCGAGCCGCATGAATACCTATCATGCGGCTCTCTCTCTTTTCGGGAATGACGCTACCTGTCTATGAAACGTTCATCGGGTAGAAACGCATGCGGCTTTCTCTCTCTTCGGGAATGATGTTACCTACCTATGAAACGTTCATCGGGTAGAAACGCATGCGGCTTTTTCTCTCTCTTCGGGAATGATGTTACTTACCTATGAAACGTTCATCGGGTAGAAACGCATGTGGGTTTCTCTCTCTTCGGGCATGGCGTCACCAAAAGAATAGCGTGCAAAAAAAGAGGACAGCCATCGACATACGGCTGCCCTCTATCTGTAACGTCACATCGATGAGATGTGGTGTTCTGGTGATCATTCGAAACTCTTGATGGCCTGTTTGATCAGTTCCATGGCCTCGCGCAGCTGCTCTTCGGTGATGACCAGCGGAGGAGCGAAGCGGATGATGTGCTGATGGGTTGGTTTGGCCAGCACGCCGAGGTCGCGCATCTTGAGACACACATCCCAAGCCTCCTTACCATTGTGGGGCTTGATAATGATGGCATTGAGCAGACCCTTGCCGCGCACCTTCTCGATCATGGGGCTCTTGAAGTTGGTCATCTCCTCGCGGAAGATCTTGCCCAGACGCTCGGCATTCTCCATGAGGTGCTCGTCCTTAATCACCTGCAGGGCAGCGATACTCACCTTGGCAGCGATGGGGTTGCCGCCGAATGTGGAGCCGTGCTCGCCGGGCTTGATGTTGAGCATGATGTCATCGTCGGCCAGGACAGCGCTGACAGGCATCACGCCGCCACCGAGGGCCTTGCCCAGGATGAGGATGTCGGGGCGCACACCCTCGTGGTCGACGGCAAGCATCTTACCCGTACGGGCAATACCGCTCTGCACCTCGTCGGCCATGAAGAGGACGTTGTACTTCTTGCAGATGTCGTAGCATTTCTTGAGGTAGCCATCGTCGGGCACATAGACACCGGCCTCGCCCTGAATAGGCTCAACGAGGAAACCGGCAATCTTGTCGCCTTCCTTGGCCAGGACCTTCTCCAGTGCGTCAGCATCGTTGTAAGGAATGCGGACGAAACCAGGGGTCATAGGGCCATAATTGGCATAGCTCTCGGGGTCGTTGCTCATGGTGATGATGGTGATGGTGCGTCCGTGGAAGTTGCCTTCGCAGCACACAATCTTCACCTCGTCGTTAGGAATGCCCTTCTTGACGACACCCCAACGGCGGGCCAGCTTGAGGGCTGTCTCGTCAGCCTCGGCACCGGTGTTCATGGGCAGGACCTTCTCGTAGCCAAAATACTCGGTAACGTATTTTTCCCATTCGCCGAGACAATTGTTGTAGAAAGCGCGGCTGCTGAGCGTCAACTCGTGGGCCTGGTCGCACATAGCCTTGACAATCTTAGGATGGCAGTGGCCCTGATTGACGGCGCTGTAGGCCGACAGGAAGTCGAAGTATTTCTTGCCTTCGCAGTCCCAAACAAAGGCACCCTCGCCTTTGGCCAGCACGACAGGCAACGGATGATAGTTGTGGGCGCCGTAACGGGCTTCCATCTCCATGAATTGCTCTGATTTTGTCATAACTGTTTTGTGGTTTATGGTTAGTTAGTGTTAAAATATATTAATGAGATTGCAAATATACAAATTTAGACGAACAAAATGCAATCATTTTTTTCACATTTTGATGCATATCAATATGAGACAAAAACTTACATCACTTCATTTTGTGCCGGCTCGTCACTATAGCAGCAGGGATAACGGCTTTTCTGCCATTGGGAGGCTTTCGTTTGTATCTATCTTTTCCTACCTTTGCACACCGAGCACGTTGCCACAATGTCTACCATCATACTGATAATCTGTCGCATGCAACCATGCAGCAGAACCTTGGCCCGCAGAATACGGCTACCGGCAGCTTCCCTGGCACCACGCTAAACTCGCAACAAACAAGACCATACACAAACAACAGCACTTCATGATACAACAATCTCTCCAACTCCTTTCCGAACATCCCGATGTAGCCTTTGCCACCTGTGAGGACGGCAAACCGCGGCTGCGTCAGTTCCAGATTATGAAAATAGACGGCACCACGCTCTACTTTGCCACCTCGGCACGCAAAGCCGTGTACAGACAACTGAAGGCCAATCCTGCCATAGAGCTGCTGGCCGCGAGCGGCAAACGGTCGGTGCGATGCTCCGGCACGGCCTGCTTCGAGGTGGCCGACGAGGTGAAGCAATGGATCTTCCAGCATAACGAGGTGCTGCGCAGGCTCTACGACAGATACGACGCGATGGAATATTTCAGCATGGAGATCGAGACACTCGACTACTACGACCTCGAACCCACGCCGCCCGTCATGGAATGCTACAACCTGAAGGAAGGCACCCCTGTATCGGGATTTGTCGGAACGCGATGGGCGAAAACGGACGCCTGATCAATTGCAGAAAAAAGAGTATTTTTGCAGCCCAATGGAACTATTACTATCCGTATCAAATCTATCCGTCGAGTTCAAACATGGCGACGCCTATCATCGTGCCGTACAGGATGTGTCGTTCAACGTGTATAGAGGGCGCACCCTCGGCATTGTGGGTGAGAGCGGGTCGGGCAAATCGGTGAGTTGCATGTCGCTGATGCACCTGTTGCCCTCGCCGCCGGCACGCATAGCCTCGGGGCGGGCCATGCTACAGGAGGGGGACGGGTGCGTCGAGCTGATGGGCATGAGCGAGGAGGAGATTCGCACCATCCGCGGACGACGCATAGCCATGATTTTCCAAGAGCCCATGACCTCGCTCAACCCCGTGCAACGTTGCGGCGACCAAGTGGTGGAGATGCTGAGGCTGCACGAAACGGTAGACCACGACGAGGCTCGACGCCGCGTGATAGCTCTTTTCGAGGAGGTGCAGCTGCCCCGCCCCGAAAAGATATTCGAGAGTTTCCCTCATGAAATCAGCGGCGGCCAGAAACAGCGCGTGATGATTGCCATGGCGCTGATATGCCATCCCGACATCATCATAGCCGACGAGCCCACCACAGCCCTCGACGTCATAGCACAGAAAGCCATCCTCGACCTGATGCGGGAAATGCAGCGCCGCTACAACATCGGCATCATCTTCATCACACACGACCTCGGCGTCATGGCACAGGTGGCCGACGACCTGGCCGTCATGTATCGCGGCAGCATCGTGGAGCAAGGAAGCGCGGCACAAATCCTCGCCCATCCGCAACACCCCTACACACAGGGGCTGCTCGCTTGCCGACCGCCCCTCGACCACCGACCCGACCGGCTTCCCACGGTGGCCGACTTCTTGGACCCCGAAAACCCGGCGCGACAACGCCGCAGCAATCCTACAGCCGCTGCCCCACAGACCGAAAAGTCACTCGGCAGCACATCGTCCGCACACCAGTCCGACACACCGCTCATCGCGGTCCATGACCTCTGCGTGGACTTCCCGCTCAAACGCAACCTCTTCGGCAAACCCACGCAAATCCTGCATGCGGTGAAGAGTCTGACCTTCGACATCCATGAGGGAGAGACCCTCGGACTCGTCGGCGGGTCGGGATGCGGCAAGACCACCCTCGGGCGCACACTGCTGCGGCTCATCGAGAAGACCTCTGGCTCCATCCTCTACCGTGGGCAACCGCTCGACAAGCTCAGCAGCCAAGAGATGCGACGTCTGCGCAGCAAACTGCAAATCATCTTCCAAGACCCCTATTCCTCTCTCAACCCCCACCTCACTGTAGGACAGGCCATCATGGAGCCCCTCATCGTGCATCACAGACTGGGCTCCGATGCCGAACGGCGCGAGGCGGTGCTCACCCTCATGCAGCAAGTGGGGCTATCCGCAGAACACTTCGACCGCTATCCCCACGAGTTCAGCGGCGGCCAGCGGCAACGCGTCTGCATTGCCCGTGCCTTGATCTTAGAGCCCGAGCTGGTGGTATGCGACGAGAGCGTGTCGGCACTCGACGTGTCGGTGCAGGCACAAGTGCTCAACCTGCTGAGCGACCTCAAGCAGCACTACCACTACACCTATCTCTTCATCACCCACGACCTCAGCGTGATGCACTACATGGCCGACCGCATCATCGTCATGCAAAACGGCGAGATTGTCGAACAGGGTGCCACGGACCAGCTCTTCGCCCACCCGCAACACCCCTACACACAACAACTTGTCGACGCCATCCCCCGCATCTAAAAAATGCCCACCGCGACACAATAACACATCATACACCGACCCACCCCAATCATCATGACCAAAGACCAATGCTATCAACTGGGCAAGATCACCAAGCCTTTCGGATTCAAAGGACAAGTCGTGTTCTTCCTTGATGTCGACGACCCGCTATCGTATGCCGAACTAGACAGTGCCTTCGTCGAAATCAAAGGCAATCTGGTGCCGCACTTCTTCCAGATCATCAATATCAACGGCAACAAAGCCGTCGTGCAATTCGACGACCTCACGCCGCAGGAAGCCACCTCACTTGTGGGATGCGACCTTTACCTGCCGCTCTCATTGCTTCCCAAACTGACGGGCAACCAATTCTATTTCCACGAAGTGGTTGGTTTTCACGTGGTCGATAAGACACATGGCGACATCGGCACCATACGTACCGTCATCGACTATCCCGCACAGCCACTCTTCCAAATCTTCAAAAACGACACCGAGATACTCATTCCCGTCATCGATTCCGTCATCGACAAGGTGGACCGCGAAAACCGCACCATCTATATTTCAGCACCTAACGGACTAATAGAACTATACTTAGGACAATAGGTTGATAATTTGTTTATATTAAAAATTGTGAAATTATCAAAAATAATGCTACCTTTGCCCTCATAATTATTCACCAATAGTTCTGATACGATGGAAACGACTCCCACCACGACAGAAAAGACCCGCTATTCGGCCGAAGAATTGCAGGAATTCAAAGTTTTGATACTCAAAAAGATTGAAGAAGCACGACGCAACCTCGAGATGCTCAACCAGGCTGTGGCAGGCAGCGAGAACGACGTCCGCGACACCTCGCATGTCATCATGACCATCGACGACGGCCAAGAGGTGCTGGCCAAGGAAGAGAACTCCAAACTCGCCGCCCGCCAGATGCGCTTCATCAAAGACCTCGAAGCCGCCCTCATCCGCATAGAGAACAACACCTACGGCATCTGCCGCATCACAGGCAAACTTATTCCCAAAGAGCGTCTCATGATTGTGCCCCACGCCACTACTACCGTTGAAGGCAAAAACATCCAAAATGCTCAGAAAAAAAACATCGCCTCTCCAAAACCCATCGTCTGACATGAAAAAAAACATTTTCTCCGCCATCATTATCGTGATGGCGGTTACCGTATTTGTGGCTGGATGCAAAAAAGAGACCGCCACCAACAATAATAGCACCCCTACCGACACCATCCCCCACACCGACACCATCGTCGAATCGATGCCCAAAGTGGCGCAGGTGCGCCACGTCTACTACGACATCACCCACAAATACACCAATGCGGCACTCGAAGAGCTGGTCTCTTCTGACACCACCATTACGACAACCATCGAGCGCTGGACATGGGATGGCGACCAACTGACATCAATAGAATACATCCGCAACAACGAGAGCGCCTACACCGTAAGTTACGCCCACGAGGGCAGCATCATGACCATGACGCGTAGCGACCGTCCCAACGAGACCAACCGCTTTGTCTTTGCCGACGGCGAGCTCGACACACTGCAGGTATTCACCAACAGCATGAAGTCCAAAGAGTTCTGCTTTGTACGCAACGGCAACAACGTCGAGGTAACAGCCACCACATGGAGCCAGGGCTCCCAGTCGGGCACCATCATCTACAACCTCACATTCGGCAATGGCGACATACTGACCAGCAGCAACGAGAGCTACGGCTCTGCAACCACATACACCTATACCTACGGCACCGTCCTCAACCCCTACTACCTGACCGACGCCTCGCTCTCCTACCTCAACCTTTCCCGACACATAGCCCTCACCGAGGACAAACACTATGTAGACTCCTACGGGACCGACAAAAACGAGCATAAAGAATTTGTGTACACCCTCAATGGCGACCGCATACAGTCCATGCGCAGCGAGACAGGCTCGGTAGTGGGCAAATATGTCAATGCCTATATCCACCTCTACGAATACACCTATCTCAGCGACTAACGACGAAGGGGCACCCCTTGCGATGCCATTCAACTAAAAAAACGTATCTTTGCATACCCAAAAAACCTTGCTCCGACGCCACCACGTAGGACAAGGCATTAAAACATAACACCAAAAACATTTAGATATGGCTTTTGAAGAAAAGATAAAAGAACTCCTCGACAGGCGCGGCGAAGCCAAGATGGGCGGCGGTCAGAAACGCATCGATGCCCAACACGAGAAAGGCAAACTGACGGCACGCGAGCGCATCACACTATTGCTCGACCCCGGGTCGTTCGAAGAGTTTGATATGTTTCTCACACACCGCTGCACCAACTTCGACATGCAGAAGCAGTCCTATTTGGGCGACGGCGTTGTGACGGGCTACGGCACCATCAACGGGCGCCAAGTCTATGTCTTCGCTCAGGACTTCACTGTCTTCGGCGGCTCGCTGAGCGAGACCATGGCACATAAGATTTGCAAAGTCATGGACCAGGCCATGAAAGTGGGAGCCCCCGTCATCGGCATGAACGACTCGGGCGGAGCCCGCATCCAAGAAGGCGTCAGCTCTCTGGCCGGCTTTGGCGAGATATTCGAGCGCAACATCATGGCATCCGGCGTCATTCCGCAGATCAGTGCCATCTTCGGTCCCTGTGCCGGCGGCTCGGTCTATAGCCCTGCGCTGACCGACTTCATCTTCATGTCTAAAGAGAACAGCTACATGTTCCTCACCGGCCCCAAGGTCGTGAAGACCGTTACGGGCGAAGACGTCACCACCGAGAAACTGGGCGGCGCACAGGTGCATGCCACCAAGAGCGGCGTGACCCACTTTGTTGGCGACACCGAGGAGGACACCATCCGAATGATACGCGACCTGATGGGCTACCTGCCCTCCAACAACTTCGAAGAAGCACCCTACGTGCCTACCGAAGACCCCGTGGACCGTCTGGAGGACAGCCTCAACAGCCTCATCCCCGACAATCCCAACGAGCCCTATGACGTGAAGGATGTCATCTATGCCGTGGTCGACGACGGTCGCTTCCTCGAAGTCCACTCCCGCTTTGCCACCAACATCGTCGTCGGATTTGCCCACATGGGCGGCATGAGCGTAGGCATCGTGGCCAACCAGCCCAAGTCGATGGCCGGCGTGCTGGACAGCAACGCCAGCCGCAAGGCCGCACGTTTCGTCCGTTTCTGCGACGCTTTCAACATTCCCATCGTCACCTTCGTCGACGTGCCCGGATTCCTCCCTGGCACCGGCCAAGAATACAACGGAGTCATCAACCACGGTGCCAAACTGCTCTTCGCCTATGGCGAGGCCACGGTGCCCAAGGTAGCCGTAACCCTGCGCAAGGCCTACGGCGGCGCCCACATCGTGATGAGTTGCAAACAGCTGCGGAGCGACATCAACTACGCATGGCCCAGCGCCCAGATCGCCGTGATGGGGGCCAGCGGTGCCATCGATGTGCTCTACGGACGCCAACTCAAAGAGATTACAGACCCCGAAGAAAAAAAGAAATTCATAGCAGAGAAGGAAAAAGAATACAACGATCAGTTCTCCAATCCCTACTATGCAGCCAAGTTTGGATATATCGACGACGTCATCGAACCGCGCAACACCCGATTCCGCGTCATCCGCGCACTCCAAGCCTTGGCCACCAAGAAGGATTCGTTGCCTATCAAAAAACACTGCAACATCCCTCTATAAAATCCCCTCTCATTCCGACTGTACCCGTGCAGGAAAGTCGTTCAGAACATCAGTCCCTGCAAGATGGGCAGTCCCTTATCCATTCATAAAACATATAAAACAATTCTCCATCATGAAAAAAGTCCTTTTTTCTATCGTCATAGCCGCAGCTTTCGCTTTCGGAATGAGCTCATGCTGCAATAATAACAATCAAGAGGCCGCTGCTGCCGCCGAGCAGACCGAATGCACTGAGCAGGCCGAATGTGCCAAGAAATGCACGCTGCCCGAATGCACCTGTGCCGACACCGCATGTGCCTGCAAGACCAGCTGCGAAGTCTGCGCCGACACCACCTGCGCACGCGCCAAAGCCATAGCCGAATGCAAAGCCAAGAAGGAAGCCTGCGGCGAGAAGCCCGAATGCTGCAAAGAGCAGAAAGAGTGCTGCAAGGAACAGAAAGAATGCTGCAAAGAGGGCAAAGCCGACTGCGAAAAGAAATGCGAGAAACAAAAATAGTTCTGTTTCTTTAGGCCGTCGCCCCGCCCATGAAGACGGACAGCTACGGCCTGTCAAACACTTTCTCCCCATCAGAACTGATCGTTGTTTTTTTTAGTTTACCCCTACTCATCCGAATGAGATCATGAATAGTCTATCGCTAAAAAAGGCTGCTGTTCTCCTTGCCCTCGCCCTGCTTCCCTTGCTGGGCATCGCACAGCCGCATCATCATCACGGGCCGGCGCCCCAAATCGTGCCACCGCACGACTCCATGGCATTCCACAAGCCGGGAGACTATCACGCAGGCCCTATGCTGTCGCTTCCCAACGGACTGACGACCTACAAAGTATGTCAGACCCCTATGGGATTTGCCCTGATTGACAGCATTGACAATAGTATCGACCTCGTTATCGTTTCGCACGATGCCGAGAAAACAATAAGCCGCTCGGCCTATTACACCGTAGATACCTACAAAGGCCGTTACGACCTCAACCGCATCCTGCGCCCCGTCAGTCTGCAAGCCGTTGGCAACGACATCGTCTTCCTCGCCACCTCGAGCGACAGTTCATTCATCGGGGTGCTCCAGTCCACTGCCGAGGCAGACGCCGATGGCCACCAGACCTATCAGCTGACGCTGTCCGCTTCTTACGGCTTCCCGTGTCATAGCGACGTATTCGAGTACAACCCCCGTGAGCGTCAGATTCAAGTCGTTGGGTTCAACCCCACGGGCTACGACATCAACATCCTCGACCTTGCCGGTGGTCTCGACCATCTCGACCAAGCCACCCTCACGCCCTTCCACTACCATGTGCCCAAGCAAGCCGAAAAAATCAAGGCCTCCGACCCCTACGGCGTAGGCCTCACCAGTGTGGCCGTGCTTGTTGTCTTCTTCGCACTCATCTGCATCGCCCTCGTGCTCAAAGGATTCGGAAAAATCG
>JAFUVR010000084.1 GCA_017477485.1 Bacteroidales bacterium
ACGCTGCATGACGATGCCCATCAATCGTTGTCAGGTGACTGGAAGATAGTCGGTTGCGCACGGATAGACAGACCGATGATTGGCACGGATCAACGTCAATTCACCCTGCGGCACGGACTTCGATAGCAGCCTCTCCTTGCGCGCTTCCTCAGCAAAACATATAGAACGAACTTTTTTTAACCTCTATAACTCAATGAAACAATACCATTTGGCAAACAACATTATAGGCTGGATTGTCTGTATCGTGGCCTGTACTGTTTATGTACTCACTGCCGAAGCTACGGCATCGTGGTGGGACTGCGGCGAGTATATCGCGACGGCTTTCAAACTGCAAGTGGGCCATCCCCCGGGAGCCCCTACGTTCCAACTCATAGGACGTCTCTTCTCGATGTTCTCCGAACCCACCACGGTGGCTTTTGCCGTCAACGTGATGTCGGCCCTATGCAGCGGGTTCACCATCCTCTTCCTCTTCTGGGGCATCACGCTCCTCGGCAAGCATCTGCTGCCGGACCCCAAGAACCCGTCGCTCAGCGACCCCCGCACGTGGGGCGTGTTTGCTGCCGGCGTAGTGGGCGCTTTGGCCTACACCTTCAGCGACACGTTCTGGTTCTCGGCGGTCGAAGGCGAGGTGTACGCCATGTCGTCGATGTTTACCTCTCTGGTATTCTGGGCCATCCTCAAGTGGGAGGAGCAGGCCGACGACCCCCATTCGCTGCGGTGGCTCATCCTCATCTGCCTCCTCGTGGGTGTGGCTATCGGCGTCCACTTGCTCAACTTGCTGACGGTGCCCGCTATAGTCTATGTGGTCTATTTCCGCAAATATCCTAAGACCACCCTCAAAGGATTCGTTGTCAGCGGCATCATCTCCGTGGTCCTCCTGGCCCTCATCCTGTGGGTCATCATCCCCGGCATCGTCAATGTCGACTCGGCCTTCGACGTGTTCTTTGTCAACACACTGGGCCTGCCGTTCAACAGCGGCACGATCTTCTTCTTTGTCGTGCTGGCTGCCCTCTGCGTGTGGGGACTGTGGTTTACCTCCAAGCGTCAGCGCAACAAGCCCGTCATCAATGCCGGCATACTCGGCTTCGTGATGCTCCTCGTCGGCTATAGCACTTTCTTCCTGCTCGTCATCAGGGCCAACACCAACACGCCGCTCAACGAGAATGCCCCGAAGGACGCCGTAGCCCTCCGTGCCTATCTGGGCCGCGAGCAGTATGGCGACACCCCGCTCTTCTCGGGCCAGTTCTATACCGCTGGCGACCCCGTGGAGGCCAAGGACGGATACACCAAGTATATCCGTGGCAAGAACGAGAAAGGCGGTGACCGCTACATCGCCGTGGACCACGCACAGAAGTTTATCTATCGTCAGAACCATACGGGCCTCTTCCCCCGCATGTACAGCAACGACAAGGGCCGTCAGCATCCTCAGTTCTACCAGTACTGGGCTGGCGAGGTGCGCGGCGACCGTCGTCCATCGGGTGCACAGAACTTCAAGTTCTTCCAAGGCTATCAGATGAACTGGATGTACTGGCGCTATTTCATGTGGAACTTCGCAGGCCGACAGAACGACATCCAAGGCCATCACTTCAACGACGATGGCTCGGTCGACTATCTCAATGGCAACTGGATCTCTGGCATCAAGTTTCTTGACGAGGCCCGCCTCGGACCACAGGACAACCTGCCCGACTACCTCAAGAATAACAAGGCCCGCAACACCTATTTCCTGCTCCCGCTCTTACTGGGTCTCATCGGCCTCGTATACCACACCATGCGCAACCGGAAGGACGCCTTCATCGTGCTTATCATGTTTGTGATGACGGGCATCGCCATCGGCGTCTACCTCAACATGCCGCCCAAACAGCCGCGCGAACGAGACTATGCCTTTGTGGGCTCTTTCTGCTTCTATGCTATCTGGATCGGCCTGGGCGTCATGGCGCTGGCCGACTGGATCACCAAGGCCATCAAACGCAAGGACCTCTATAAGTTTGTCCTCCCCGTTGTCTTCCTGGCTACTTTTGCTGCCGTTCCATGCCTGATGGCTTCCGAAAACTGGGACGACCACGACCGCTCCGAGAAGTATGCCGCACGCGATTTCGCTAAGAACTACCTCAACTCGGTGAGCAAGAATGGTGTCCTCATCACCTTCGGCGACAACGACACCTTCCCCCTATGGTATGCACAAGAGGTGGAGGGCGTCCGTACCGACGTGCGTATCCTCAACTATACGCTCTCCGGCATGTACTGGTATGTCGAACAACTCTTCAACAAGCTCTACGAGTCCGACGCCCTGCCGTTCACGCTGCCCAAGGAGTTTTATGGCCTCGGTCAGGATGTGGTCTATGTGCAGAGCAATTCTACCAACTATATGGAGGTGACCGAGGTGCTGCAGATGATGCGCGAGCACCCCGAGAAGTTCACCATCCGCGACCCGCGCTCCAATAAGTCTTACTATGTCCTGCCTACCAAACGCTTCAAGATAACCCTCGACGTGCCCGAACTGGTGCGTCTTGGCGTCATCCCCGAGCGTCTGGCGGCGTCGGTGAACCCCGAGATCCGATGGGAGATTGGCTCGCAGATGCTCTACCGTCATGAGCTGATGGTGCTTGATATTTTGGGTACCAATAAGTTCCGTCGCGACATTTGCATCATGAATCCCAACTATATCAAGAAGGCGTTCCCCATCGTTGAGAGTTTCTGTATACAGGAGGGCATGAACTATAAGATTGTCCCTTATCAGGACATCGTCACCAATGAGGCAGCCCGCACCCGTTCGCTCCGTCGCTATACGCCCGAAACCTTCGACTATTTCATCAACGGATATCGGGATGAGGAGGGCGTAATGCATCCCTTGCAGTGGGGCAACCTTCAGAGCGATATCTATGTCGACCCCGTCTCGCTCAATATGGGCAACGTCCAGCGACAGACTTTCCTCATGTGCGCCGAAGACCTCATGGAGACCTATCGCGACACTGTGCGTGCTCGCCAGCTCATCGACAGCGCCTTCTATTTCTTCCCCGTCAAGAATTTCCCGACAGACAAGTATAGTCTCTATCAGATTGGCGTCCTTAACCATGCCTATGGCAAGGAACGCGCTGCCATGCTGTGGGATGATATCTTTGAGTACTACCGTCAGGAGATTATCTATCTGGCACAGTTCAAGGGTGAGAAAGCCCGCGGCGTACGCCGTCAGCTGACCGAGGACGTGCAGATTGTGCGACAGCTCATGGCCTACGCCAACGATGCCTCGCCCAGCCGCAACATCCTTTCCGATGCAGCACGCTATGACAAGGCAAAAGCACTCTTCGACGAATACCAGTATTTTGTCCAATGAGTTAGATCAGATTGACGCACGCTCGGTCCGTTGCCGAGTGTGCGTCTTTATCCGACATCCTTATGGCCAAGCAGAAGAAAAACCACAAGCCCAAAAGTTTTACCATCACGCTCAGCGAGCATGATACGAGGGTGCTGTCCCACTATGCCAAGGACCGCAACATGACCCGTCCGATGGCGCTGAAGCGTATTGCAAGGGCTTTCCTGCGCGACTATCTCAACCGCATCGGCGATCTCCCGGCTCAAAACCAACTCAGCCTCTTCTCTGTCGACAGACAGACCAACCTGCTCGACCATATCACTGACAACGATTAATCCTCCCCATAGTCCTTATCCCTTTTTAGTGTAATATGAAACATCTTTTTGTCTTTATCCTGGCCTTGGCCGGTTTTGTGGGTCTGTCGGCTCAGTCTGCCGCTGCCGATACGCTATCAGTGGCAGCTCCCGAGACCGCTACTGTCGGACACGATAGCAACGAGGGCGACGCTTTCGATGCCGGCTCTATCATTATTGGTCACGTGACGGATGCTCATTCGTGGCACATGTTCGACTATAAGACAAAGGATGGCAAGGAGCACGCTGTGGCTATCCCCCTTCCTGTTATCCTGATAAAGGATGGCCATTGCGATGTCTTTCTGTCGTCCCGTTTCGAGCACGGTCACGCTTGCTACAAGGGTTACAAGCTACAAGGCGGTGGTCTGACCAAGGAGGAGATCGTATGTGTCGATGACGACGGCAATGTCCTCTACGACAAGGCAGGCAATGCCATACAGCCTACCGACCTCTCTATCACCAAGACCTCGGCTGCCATCATGATAGCCTGTCTCCTTTTGATTATTCTGATTTTTATCGCAAAGTCGGGCTATCAGAAACGCCCCAATCAGGCACCCAAGGGTGTACAGTCGCTTGTCGAGTTGCTCGTGGTCTTTGTGCGCGACAGCATTGCCAAGCCTATGATAGGCCCAAAGTACGAGAAATACCTGCCCTATCTCCTGACGCTCTTCTTCTTTATCTTTTTCTGCAACTGCCTCGGTCTCATTCCCTTCTTCCCTGCTGGTGCCAATATTACCGGCTGTCTGGCTGTGACGTCTATCCTCGCCGTCATCACATTCTTCATCACCAACCTCAGCGGCAACAAGCACTATTGGGTCGACATCTTCAATACCCCGGGAGTGCCTGCTTGGCTCAAAATCTTCCCGCTGATGCCCGTCGTGGAACTCGTGGGCGTCTTCACCAAGCCCATCGTCCTCATGATCCGTCTCTTTGCTAATATGACCGCTGGCCATATCGTCATCCTCGGTTTCGTGGTCATCATTTTCATCCTCTCCAACCTCTTCGGCACGCTCGTTGGCGGCGCTGTCTCCGTGGTTTCTGTCCTCTTCAGCGTGTTCATCAGCCTGCTCGAATGCCTTGTGGCCTACATCCAGGCTTTCGTCTTCACGATGCTCACCGCCCTCTATATCGGTATGGCGGTGGCCGAACCTGAACACCATGCCGCTTGATGGTTTGCCGACCTCTTTTTCATTGACCGCTTCCCCCTTTTGGCGATTATCTCCTATCAGCGCAGCCCCTACGATTGTAATGCCGCTTTGTGACATACAGCCCTTTCTCTTCGCCTTTTCATTTGCCGCGCTCTCATGCTTCCCCCTCACTCGTGATTCAGCTCTCTCACAAATCAAATCACTATAATCATGCAGAATCATAGTATTAAAGGTATCAACTTCAAGGGCCGTAGGGTACTCTTGAGAGTTGATTTCAATGTCCCTGTTGATGCGGACAAAAACATTACCGACGACACGCGCATGCGTGAGTCGATGCCTACCATCAACAAACTACTCTCCGACGGCGCCGCCATTATTATCATGGCCCATTTCGGACGTCCCAAAGGAGGCTTCGATCCCGAGCTATCGCTCCTCCCGGTGGCCAAACATCTTGAGGAGATGATAGGCCGTCCGGTCATCTTCACGCAGGAACTCCTTGGCCCCAAGGTGTCGCAGATGGCACACAATTTGAAGGACGGAGAGGTGATGCTCCTCGAAAACATCCGTTTCTACCCTGGTGAAACCAAGGGAGACGTGCAACTCGCCGAGCAGCTGGCCTCGTTGGGCGACTGCTATATCAATGACGCTTTCGGCGCCGCTCACCGCGAGCATAGTAGTACGGCTGTCATCGACCGCTTCTTCCCCAACGATAAGTACTACGGGTTCCTTATGGAGCAGGAGGTTGTCAATTTGCAGAAGCTCATGGAGAATCCTGCACGTCCATTTACGGCCATCATTGGCGGCAGCAAGATCAGCAGCAAGATAGATGTACTCCGCAACCTTATCACAAAGGTCGACAATATGATTATCGTCGGCGGAATGCGTTATACGTTTACCAAAGCGCTGGGTGGCAAGATTGGCAACTCTATTCATGAAGACGACAAGATCGATACGGCCATCGAACTGATGAAAGAAATGGACGAACGTGGCGTGAAATACTATATGCCTATCGATTGTCTCGTGGCTGACAAGTTTAGCAACGATGCCAATATCCAGCTGGTCAAAGGTGACGAAATCCCCGACAATTGGGAAGCTATGGACTGTGGCCCCAAGAGCAGCGAACTCTTCCATGATGTCATTATGCACAGCAAGACGATCTTATGGAATGGCCCTGCCGGTGTCTTCGAACTGCCAAATTTTGCCAAGGGCACCTATGAGCTGGCTCGTAGCGTGGCCGCTGCCGGCAAACAGGGTGCCTTCACCGCTATCGGTGGCGGCGACTCCGTGGCAGCTGTCAAGCAGATGGGCCTCGCCGACCAGATGAGCTATGTCTCCACCGGCGGCGGCGCCATGCTCGAATATCTTGAAGGTAAGACGCTTCCCGGTATCAAGGCTTTCGACTTGTAAGACCTCAGCGCACGGAAATCCCAACACAAACAGGGCCGTCTCCCACGACGGCCCTGTTTTTTATTGTGCTATGTTGCACAATATGACCGATTGCCATGAATAAGGTAAAGATTTGAAAGATTTGTAAAGATTTGAAAGATTTCTCGCGAAGCGACTTCCGAGTGCCCTACAGGCAGGAATCTCACAAATCTTATCAAATCAAACAAATCTAATCTGATATCTAATCGGCTCAACCTGTTCAAATAAGCCGATCAAAAAAGATTTGAAAGATTTGTACAGATTTGAAAGATTTCTCGCGAAGCGACTTTTCATTGAGTGCCCTACGGGCAGAAATCCTACAAATCTTATCAAATCAAACAAATCTAATCTTATATCTAATCAGTTCAGTCTGTTCAACTAAATCAAAAAAGATTTGAAAGATTTGTAAAGATTTGAAAGGTTTCTCGCGAAGCGACTTCCGAGTGCCCTACAGGCAGAAATCTCACAAATCTTATCAAATCAAGCAAATCTAATCTTATATCTAATCGGACCAATCTGTTCAAACAAATCTGTCGAAAAAAGATTTGAAAGATTGTATAGAATTGAAGGATTTCTCGCGAAGCGACTCCCTCTGAGCGTCCTTCGGTCAGAAATCTGACAAATCTTATCAAATCAAGCAAATCTGATCTTATAAGTCTAATCGGACTTATCTTTTCTCACATATAGTTTCTTTTATCAGGTCTCATACCTCTTTTCAAAAATGATTGGTAAGCAAGGCGTAGATGCCTGATAAGGTGTTATTGATAGGTGAGCCCTCACGTTTTCTTTCTGCTTAAAGTGATGGTCGGTATGACAAAACCATGAATTGGTAAGGAAAGGAATAAGAGAACACGAACCATCGTGGTGAACAAAATACAATGGTTCGAATGCCTGTAGAACTACTTTTTTTTGTATTTTTGTAGTTGAATTGACAGGACTGTTGTGATTTGACAATGTGTTCTGTCTCCGCTTGGTAGAGCGAACAACTCCGATTCTTTTAATTATAATTTTTACGCTATGCAAAAGAATATGCGGGGGCTCGCTTGTGCCATCCTTTCCATTAGCCTCCTCACCGTTATGGCCGGAGCTGCCATGGCCCCAGCCTTGGGCACAATTAAAGACCATTTCTCTCAATCATCGCCGATGCTGATACAGCTCATTGTCAGCCTTCCGGCACTTGCCATTATTGTCACTACGTTCCTCTTTCGAAAACTCTGTGGCTTGATGCGCACTCGTTCTCTTGCCCTGCTGGGTTTATCTCTCTATGTGGTGGCGGGTGCAGGGGCTTTCTTTGTCGACAATATGGGTGTGCTCTTGTTCATGCGTGCCCTGTTGGGCGTGAGCGTCGGTATCGTGATGCCACTCTCCACCGGACTGCTGTCGTTCTATTTCCCTCCACAAGAACAGAGCCGACTCATGGGTCTTTCGGCTGCCATGAATCAGATGGGCGGTGTGGTGGCAACGATGCTTGCTGGTATCTTTGCCATCATAGAGTGGCGCTATGCCTTTTTGGTATATCTGGCAGGTCTGTTGGCTGTCATCTTGGTGGCATGGTTTCTTCCCAATGAACGTCTGGAAAACCCACGTCAGGAAGCTATTGTCCGCAGGTACTCGTTCTCTCGATTGTTGGCACGTTTTCATCCTTCGGTAACGGCCATGCTTTTCATCATGTTGGTTTTCTTTGTTTATCCTACCAATTTCGCACTGACGGCACATACTCAAGGCTTCGATGCTATGACCCTAACCCTCATCATGGTCGGTCTTGACGCGGTGGCATTCGTCGTGGGGCTACTCTTCGGACGGCTGATGAACTTCTTGCGTCGTCAGATGAAATACATCGCTCCGTTAGGTTTCTTGGTGGGCTATGCTTGTTTGGCCTCCGTCCCGGGACTGGCAGGCATGATTATGGGTTCGATATTCATAGGTGTCGCCAATGGCGTAGGAGTGCCTTACGTCAATACTATTGCAAGCATCAAAGGCGGCCGGCAGTCTGCCGTGACGGTCATGCCCCTTATTTCGGCCTCTCTCTATCTTGGGCAATTTCTCTCCCCGTTGATTGTGTCGCCCATATCCACTTGTATCGGTACTCCTACAGCCCCCTACGGCGTTGCCATCGTCCTGTCGCTGCTCTTCCTCATCCAAGTATTTCTCACCCGTCATCATCACGCCCTTCCTCCACCGCAAACATCAAAGTCTTAAATGGAGAGAAAACGAGGAATGACAAAGGTCGTTCCTTAAATTGACTCAACACTTATCGTTAATGACACAGTGTCCAAATGTCGGGGAATGAGATGGTGTGCATGTCAGTTCACTTATGCGTGTTTCCCTGTGTCCGTCAGCTGGATTTCTGTATTCTGAAAAAATGAGGCACCTGTGTCAAGTTACCTCTCTGTTTTAGAATCTGTAATTGTCTTTTTTATGAGCAAAAACATGATTCAAGTATGAATAGAACACGTATTCTGCTTTGTTTCGTGCTGTGTTGTAAGATTGAGGCAGCGTGTGTGGAGATTGTTCTGTTTGGAAATGCCACGTCGAGTGAGGGTGAATGTGCTATTGGAAAATGAAAGGTGCCGTAAGGGATGAAAGAATTCGTTTGTGATAAATGAATTTCTGAATTAGTGAGGAAATGACGGTAAGACAAAATACATAAGCCCTCAACGTTTGATATGGAATGGAAATGATAATCGAAAGTACGGATTAAAAGTTCAAAAAAATGAACTTTCAGTGCACTTTTGAAAAAAAAGTGTATTTTTGGAGTGTAATAAATAAGGAGAAATTATGATAAATGCATTGAAAATAAAAGAGATAGTTGGTTCTGGGGAAGGATGGGACGTAGATTTCAAACGCGATGTACCATCGAAAGTACGCGAACTAACAGAAGAAGCGTGCAGCTTTGCCAACAGCAAAGGGGGCATCATACTGATAGGCGTGAATGACCACAATGAGATAGTAGGATGTACAATAGATAACAAAAAACGGTCGGCTGTACAACTGAGTCTTAGTGATGTGTCGCCAAGGCTGACTTACGAGATGTACAGTGTGGACGTGGATGGCAAAGAGGTGTGGGTAGTAGAGGTGCCGGAGGGGAAAGACAAACCCTACTTCGTGGCTGGCACGATATACAAAAGAGACGGGGCCAATAGTCAGAAACTGACATCAGCGGATGAGATACGAGATCTTTTTGCTCAAAGCAACAAGGTATTCTACGACGAGGCCCCAATGCCGCGAGTGGATATATGGAAAGAACTGGATGACGATAACCTCGAACAGTTCAGAAGAGCCGCTGGTTTGTCGCCGGATATACCCGCCGAGCAGGTGTTGGAAAACCTGCAGGTGCTGGATGACGAAAATGTGGTCCGACGTGGTGGGGTGCTCTTTTTCGGACGTGCACCAGAGCGTTTTTTCTTTCATGCTGTGATAAGATGCGTGGTATTCAAAGGGACGGAGAAAATACTAATCCTTGACGACAAGACATTCGCAGGTCCGCTGCCGAAACAATATGCGAAGGCTATGGAGTGGATACAAAGTAAACTGAGTGTGGCTTACGAGATTTCGGGACCTGGGCCGCGTCGCGAAGTGTGGGAGATACCGCTGAGTGTATTCAAGGAGGCAATCATCAATGCACTTTCGCACCGTGACTACTTCGAGCAGGGGGCCAATATCACGATAGAGGTGTTTGACGATAGGGTAGAGGTGAGTAATCCTGGAGACCTCCTACCTATAGTGGCACGTAATTTTGGACGTCGTAGCCTTTCGAGAAACCCTCTGATATTTAGTCTTTTCAATAAAATGCGACTGGTGGAGCATATCGGGTCGGGTATACCAAGGATGAAGAAAGATATGCTTGACGCAGGGTTGCCAGAGCCAGTGTTTGAGACTGATGGAATGTTCACGGTGACATTTTTCCGTCGAAAAAGATACGTCTTTGAAAGTGAACTGAATGGTGTGCGTGAAGAGATGGATGATTTTTCTCGACAAAGTGTGCGTGAAGATATGAATGTTTTTTCCCGCCAAAGTGTGCGTGAAGACTTTGTCCCTATTCGACAGGATGACAAGATGCAGCGTGTTATTAAGATTTTGCGCACCGAACCGCGGCTGACCCTTCCTGAGATAGGGCAACGAATCGGGTTGGGACGGACCTCGACATATCGAATACTTAAGGAGTTGCAAGAACGGGGATGGGTGCGTAGAGAGGGGCGCAAGTCTGACGGAAGGTGGCGTGTGATGGTCTGAGCCATTGGCGGATGAAAACAAAAACGAAGTGCTGCAGACAAGTTGCAGCACTTCGTTTTTTCTGTTTTCCAGTTATTACTGTCCGCTAAACACGACCTATCCATGCCCAACCTCTTTATTACCAGTGGTTGGGCATACTAATTTGTTATGACAAGCCCCCTCATTCATTTTCCG
>JAFUVR010000085.1 GCA_017477485.1 Bacteroidales bacterium
GGTCTTCACGACTCCATATCCACACAGAGCCCGCTCTCCACCATCAATCACCGCACCTCCCTGATCCGCCACACAGCAACGCATCACCATCATTCACCCCATCACGGCCAGCCGACTGCCTATCCCTTCATATCCATCACCGAGATGCCACAACTGCCAACGACACAACAAAAACCAATCCATTCCTTATACAACAAGACATGCTTAAATACTACAACTACGACATAGTCTTTCAAGAAGTGCCCGACGAGGTATCGCTCGCCATCAACCTGACCAACTGCCCTAACCACTGCGAGGGCTGCCATAGCCCACACCTTTGGCCCGACGAGGGCACCCTACTTGATGCCGCCGAGATGGACCGCCTCACAGCGCTCTACGCCAAGAACATCACCTGCGTATGTATCATGGGTGGAGATGCCGAGCGTCATCTTGTAGAGCAGCTGGCCGCACACCTTAGGCAGACCTCGTCCCTCAAAGTGGCATGGTATTCGGGACGCACGCTCTATCCTTCCAACCCACAAGACTTCGACTACCTCAAACTGGGCCCCTACATCCCACGCCACGGCAGTCTGAAAAGTCGAACCACCAACCAGCGTCTCCTTCGCCGCAACGGCTCAGAATGGGAGGACATCACCAGCCGATTCTGGCAATAGCCCCTCACCCATATCAACCATTGCGGAGAAAAACAGTCGGACTTGTATTCCATCACTCAGGAGAAACAGTCCGCACCCACAACAAACAACCCGCACACTCAACAAACAACCCCTTGCACGAAAAGTTCCAACAGACACTACTACCTTACTGCACGCAGGCATTGAAGATTCAACCCAAAAACACAACCGGCAAGTCGGGACGTCCTTTATACTAACAAAAACCTTGCCATATCCCCCACCCTTCTACATTCCTGCCTGGCGATAACCAACTCCGAAGAGATACGACATATAGCAAAACGGTGTGGCTTTATTCAGCCACACCGTTTTGTTATTTTTACAAAATATCTAACTCACTGAGGATTATAGCAGTCCGCGGTACTTCAGCAGCGCATGCACATCGGGATCTTTGCCGCGGAAGTCGCGGTAGGCCTGCATGAGGTCGATGGTATAGCCGCTCTCAAGGATGTGGCGGAACTTGCGAGCCAGTTCGGCATTGAACAGGTCGCCACTCTCCACGAAAGCCTCAAAGGCATCGGCATCAAGTATGGCTGTCCACGTGTAGCTGTAGTAGCCAGCGTCGTATCCCGTGGTGAAGATGTGCTGGAAGTAGGGGCTCTTGTAGCGCGATATGATTTGTGGGATGAGACCGATTTTGTCCATAGCCTGCTGTTCAAACCGTTCGGCATCGATGTGCTGAGGCTGGGAGAGGGTATAGTAGTCCATGTCGAGCAACGAGGCGGCCAGCAGCTCGGTATTGATAAATCCCTGCCCATAGGTCTGTGCGTCGGCAATCTTGGCAATCAAAGCGTCAGGGATGGTCTCGCCGGTCTGATAATGGCGGGCATAGGTCTTCATGACCTGCGGATGACGGCACCAGTTCTCCATGACCTGAGAGGGCAGTTCCACAAAGTCGCGCGGCACACTGGTGCCCGAGAGCGACCGGTAGGTGCAGCGGCTCAGCAACCCGTGCAGCGCATGTCCAAACTCGTGGAAGAGGGTCTCGCTCTCGTCGAAGGTGAGCAGCGAGGGTTTGTCGGCAGTAGGCTTGGTGAAGTTGCACACCACCTGTATAATGGGGATGACGTTGTGGCCTTCGGCATCGCGATGCTGGCCGCGGAACTCTGTCATCCAAGCCCCGCTGCGCTTAGAGGCACGGGGATGGAAGTCCATATAGAGAATGCCAATCACGTCGCCGTTTTCCACAACCTCGTAGCTGCGGGCCTCGCCGTTGTAGGTGGGCAGCTCGCTGTTGAGACGGAATGAGAGCCCATAGAGATTGTGCGCCACACCGAAAGCGCCTGCCAGCACGCTGTCAAGCGAGAAATAGGGGCGTATCTCCTCGTCGTCGAGAGCATATTTCTGTCGGCGCAGACGCTCGCTATAGTAGCGCCAGTCGGCGGGCGTCAGCTCAAAATTGGCCCCTTCGGCCTTGACCATATCCTGATAGAGGGCGCATTCCTCTTTGGCCTTTTTCAGAGCGGCAGGCCATATCTGCATGAGACACTGGTTGACGGCAGCAGGGGTCTGAGCCAGGCAGTCGCTAAGCACATAGTCGGCATGGGTGGCGAAGCCCAGAATGTTGGCACGTTCCAGCCGCAGATTGACCAGCGTGTCGATGATGGCGGTGTTGTCGTATTCGCCCCCGTTGCAGCGCGACGCATAGGCCTCCCACATCTGCTGGCGCAGTGCACGGTCGGTGCAATTCTGCATGAAGGGTTCCCAGCTGGGCATGTGGAGGGTGAACACATATTTGCCCTTGGTCTCGTTCTCAGCATCGGCAGCCTCGCGGGCAGCAGCCAACTGGTCGGAGCTGAGGCCGATGGTGGTGGCCTGAGCCTCGTCGAGCACAAGTGTGTAGGCATTGGTGGCTTTGAGCACATTCTGCCCAAAACGTAACGTCAGCGACGAAATCTGTTCGTTGAGCTGACGGAAACGCTCCTGACGCTCGACGGGCACATTGGCACCGCCACGCACAAAGCCTTTGTAGGTCTCTTCGAGCAGGCGCATCTGTTCGCCGTTGAGTTGCAGGCTGGCACGGTTGTCGTAGACAGCCTTGACCTTGGCAAAGAGTTTGTCGTTGAGCATGATGTCGTCGGCATGGGCCGAGAGCAGCGGCATCACCTCTTCGGCGATGGCATCCATCTCGTCGCTGCTCTCACACTCGTTGAGGTTGAAAAACACGCTCTCCACCTTTGCAAGCATTTGGCCACTGCGTTCCAATGCCTCTATGGTATTCTCGAAGGTAGGGGCCTCTTCGTTGTCCACGATAGCCTTGACCTCAGCCTTCTGCTCCTCCATGCCAGCACGGAAAGCCGGCATGTAATGTTCTATCTTGATTTTTTGAAAATCGGGTATCTCGTAAGGCGTGCCCCACTGACCCGCAAAAGGATTGTCACTCATGTCGTTCTTGTTTTTGCAACCCGCCATAGCAATAACACAGCAGGCTACGATTAAGACAATACGTTTCATGTTTATTTGGTGTATAACTGGTTGATATTAGATAATGCCATTTCATTGGGCTCCGTTCCGGTCTTTAGCCCACGAGGCCGCTCTTCGGCTCAGAGGCTATAGCCAAGACGATGATGTGCTTTTGACTGTCCGGCAGGGCCGAGTTGGTCCGTTTGCACAGAGCAAGAGGAGCAGCCATAGAAGGGGCTGCTATTTCTTCTTGACCGATTTGTACTCTTTGTTGAGACCTTCGAGTATCTCGTTGGTGATGTCCATAGCCTCGTCGCCGTAGAGCACAGGGCTGGCAGCGCCACTCTTGGCCAGGATGAGGTTGAACTGCTGATTGGCAGCATTGTATTCGCGGATGAAGGCATAGACGGCCTTGATCATCTTCTCGTTGTCCTCAAGGTTTTTCTTCTGTATCTGCTGTGCCATTTCCTGCTCGAGACCCGACAGACGTTCGGCCCGTTTCTGCAAGTCAGCCTCGCGAGTCTTGAACTCAGCCTCTTTGGCCTTCTGTTGCGTGAGCGAAAGCTGGTCGCCAGTCTTCAGATATTCTTGGAACTCCGTCTGGGCTTTCTGCATGTCGAGTTGCAACTGTTCGGCCTGCTGTTTCAGGCTGTTCTGCTTGTTGGTGGTGTAGGCCTGCAGCTCTTTCTCTAAATCCTTGATATACTCATATTTGGAATTAAGTGTATCGGTGTTGATATAAGCCACTTTCAGTTGTCCCGTCTCAGAGACGGCCACCGGCTTGGCATCAGGATTGGTCATGCCTTTCGGGGTGGAGGTGAAATGCAGGATGAACAGCACGACGACGGCAATGAAAAGCACGATGTTGCTGACCACCAGGCAGTGGCTGCAATTCATCTTCTTGCTGCCGCAGCAGTGTTGGGTTGCTTCGTGGGCGGGTTCGTTAACGGCGTTAGTGGTATTGATTTCGTTGTTTTCCATGATGTTATATAGGATAATTGATTTATTGAAAAAGGGGTGTTTGTAGCGGATGTTTGGGCATTCCTGTTACTGCGGGTTATTCTACCTCACCGATGGTATCGATGGCTCGCTGCACACGGCGGATGGTCTCCTCCTTGCCAATGGTCATGACGAGGGTTAGCATGTCGGGGCCCACGGTCTTGCCCACCACGGCCAGACGCAGGCTGTTCATCACCTGCCCCATGTTGAGCTGGTTGCCTACGATATAGTCGTCGAGGAGTGCCTTGTGGATGGCCTCATAGTCGAAGGGCACGGTGTTGAGAATCTCGATCACCTTGGCCATATGGGTGGTCATGCCTGCCTTCCAACGTTTCTTGATGGCGGCGGGGTCGTAGTCTGTCGGAGCCTCAAAGAAGTAGCAGCAGGTGTCCCACAACTCGCTGGGAAAATTGATGCGCTCTTTCATCATGCCACACACCTTGACCACGTAGTCGTGCGGGGCCTGCACATGGTGAGCTTGCAGCTGGGGCTCGAACATCTTGGCAATCTCCTCGTCGCTACGCATCTGCAGGTACTCGTGGTTGAACCACTTGGCTTTCTCGACGTTGAACTTGGCGCCGCTCTTGCTGATGTGCTCGATGTTGAACTGCTTGATGAGCTCGTCCATGGAGAGTATCTCTTGTTCGGTACCGGGGTTCCAGCCCAACAGGGCCAGGATGTTGACAACGGCCTCGGGCAAGTAGCCTTTCTCGCGATAGCCGCTGCTCAGCTCGCCACTCTTGGGGTCGTGCCAGTCGAGCGGGAAGACGGGAAATCCCAGCCGGTCGCCATCGCGTTTGCTGAGTTTGCCATTGCCTTCGGGCTTGAGGAGCAGTGGCAAGTGGGCAAACTGCGGCATGGTGTCCTCCCATCCGAAGGCTTTGTAGAGCATGACATGTAGCGGGGCCGACGGCAGCCATTCCTCACCACGGATGACGTGGGAAATCTCCATGGTGTGGTCGTCGACGATGTTGGCCAAATGATAGGTAGGCATGCCGTCGCTCTTGAAGAGCACCTTGTCATCCAGCAGGTTGCTGTTCATCGTCACGTCGCCACGGATGAGGTCGTGGACGGTGATCTCGGTGTCTGCCGGGAAACGGAAGCGCACCACATAGGGGGCGCCACTTGCCAGACGGCGTTCCACCTCGTCGGCAGGGAGCGAGAGACTATTCTCCATCTCGCCGCGCGTGGTGCAGTCGTACTGGAAGGTGCGTTTTTGCGACTCATATTCCTTGCGCTTGGCGTCGAGGGCCTCTGCCGTGTCGAAGGCATAGTAGGCCCATCCGTCGCGCAGCAACTGCTCGGCATATTGGCGGTACATCGGTTTGCGATCGCTCTGACGGTAGGGACCGTAGGGGCCACCGATGTGGACGCCCTCGTCAAACTTGATGCCCAGCCAGTCGAGGGCTTCGATGATGTAGGCCTCGGCTCCCGGGACGAAACGGGTTTGGTCGGTGTCTTCGATGCGGAGTATCATGTCGCCGCCATTCTGACGGGCGAAGAGGTAGTTGTATAGCGCCGTACGCACGCCGCCGATGTGGAGCGGCCCCGTAGGGCTGGGAGCAAAACGGACTCTAACTTTTCTTGTCATATTGTATATCTTCTTTTTTATGTAGGTTGTTGTTTTTTTTATTTGAATATCATATAGTTATGCACTATACGACGTACATTCTGCCTTAGAAGCGGGGCAGATCGGAAAAACGTTTACGGCCCAAGAGGTAGTAGTCCACCAGCAAACGGCCTTTATAGACGCCGCCGACCTCATGAGCCTGCGTCTGCCGGCGTTTCTCTCTCAGCTGTGGCAGCCAGCGACGAAACTCCTTATGGGCACGAAACACGGCAGACAACTCCTGGGGGTGTCCTTCCAAGAGGAACTTGAGCGAGGCCACGCCATCCAGCACCATACGCAGGGCTATCACCCAGCGCATACGTCCGTCGGGCAGGTTCTTGTAGAGCAGGGCCAGATTGTTGCGGAAATTGAGGAACGTCTTGTGTGGCGAACTCTTCGGCAGGGTGCCACCGCCCACATGATAGACCACCGCGTCGGGACAATAGAACACCTTGTAGCCTGCATTCTTGGCGCGCCAGCAGAAGTCTATCTCTTCCATGTGTGCGAAAAAATCGCCGTCGAGTCCGCCCAGCTGGCGCCACACCGCAGCACGCACAAACATGGCAGCCCCCGAGGCCCAGAAGATTTCACGGGCGTCGTCGTACTGGCCGTGGTCTTGCTCCAGCGTGCTGAACATGCGGCCGCGGCAGAAAGGATAGCCATAGCTGTCGATGAATCCTCCCGCCCCGCCGGCGTACTCGAAGGTGTCGCGCTGGTCATACATCAGCAACTTGGGCTGTGCCAACGCTATGGCTGGGTCCTGTTCCATGGTCTCCACCACCCTATTGACCCATCCCTCGCTGACCTCCACGTCGTCGTTGAGCAGCACATAGTAGTCGGCCTCCACCTGTGCCAGGGCTCGGTTGTAGCCCTCCGCAAAACCGTAATTGCGGTCCAAGGCCACCACGCGCAGTGCCGGATAGTGTTCCTGAAGAAAGCGGAGCGAGTCGTCGGTCGACCCGTTGTCGGCCACAATGACTTCGGCATTGTCGGGACAATGCATCGTTACCGAAGGCAGGAACCGTTCGAGCATCTTGCGTCCGTTCCAGTTGAGTATGACGATGGCTACGTGTGGCATGGGCTATTGTTTGTATGGTTTATGCTGCATGTATTTCTATACATTTCTTTTCCAACTTTTTTGCTGTCCGTCCTTGGCGTTCTCTGCCTCGCTGTGCCGAGTGCGCTGGCGAGCCATCAATTGTCTATCGGCATGTCGGCCGGACGTTGTCTCTTCCACCGGCGGTGGCTCCAGAGCCAGTATTCGGGCTGACGTTGCAGGAGGGCTTCGAGTTGGCGCACGTACTTCTTCACGATGTCATATTGCTGCGTTTCCTGCGGATGAGGGCAGAACTCCGACATCACAATCTCGTAGCGTCCGCGGCGCACCTTGCGCACCTCGTAGTAGACAACGGGATAGTTGTATCGACGTGCAAAGTATTCAGGTCCATAGAGAAAAGGTGTCTCCTGATGGAGAAAGGTGGCCCAATAGCTCTTGCGTGTATTGCTGGGCGACTGGTCGGCCAGCATCATGTAGGCCGTGGGCACATGGTGACGGTCGTAGTAGTCGAGCACCTCGCGCACATTGGTTTGGTCTACCACCTCGGTGCCATAGCGGATGCGACGGCGCGCTATCCACGAACCGATGCCCTTGTCCTGCAATGGTTTGCCGACACCCACGCCGTGGTGGAGCAACTGGAAGTTGAGCGAGACGACCATGTATTCCCAGTTGTTATAGTGCTGCGAGAGCAGGATGACGCTCTGGCCCCGCTCGTAGTAGCGATCTATCACCTCGCGGTTGACGATGCGGTAGCGACGGCGTATCTGCGGCGGGGTGGCAAACATGTTGAACAGCCCCTCCACCAGCAGGTCGCACATGTGGCGGTAGTAGCGACGCTCTATGCCTCGTCGCTCACGCTCGCTCTTCTCGGGAAACGAGCGCTGGAGGTTGGTCCGCGTAACCTCGCGACGATAGCGCACCACGTAGTAGACCAAGAGGTATAATATGTCAGAGATGAGGTACACCGAGTTGTTGTCTTGTGAAGTCGGTTGCTATCTGATGGATGCGTCAGCTGCTGGATACTTTCAGCTTTTCTTCTATTAGTGTCCACGGTTGAACTGCTCGCCCACTTCGCCCACCACATACTCTTCGAGTTGCTGCTGCGAGAGCCGACGTTCCCAGAGCGGGTCCCATGTCTCGCCTCGGGCATTGGAGACCAGCAACTTGTAGAGTCCGCTGCGGAACTCGTCCCAAAAGAGGAACACGCGGTTGGCGTCGTCGCGTTCCAGCTTGTTGTAGCGCCACAGTTGATAGGGCAGATAATAGACGTGGCCCAGCGAGGGATTGCTGACGCCTGTAGGACCGAGAGGGGAGACGGAGACATTGCCGCTGGCGTCCACTATGCGACGGCGGTCGTCGTCGGTGCCACTGCCCAGCCTGAGGGCGGAGACGAAGTTTTTCTCGTCACGCACAAAGTCGGGGGGGCCATACTGCAGATAGACACGTCCGCGGTCGGTGCGATAGCCCGGGGTGTTGGGGTAGGAAAACACCTTGTCGACGTGCTCCAGCCATCCACGGTATTCCTTCCAACGGTCGGCGGCATTCAGCGCGTCGCGCTCGGTCCAGAAGTGATAGAAGAACGCCTGTTTCTCTTCGAGACAGATACGCTTCTGCATGTCCTTGATAGCCGACTTCTCAGCCTCCGAGGCTATGGGATAGAGCGCGTCGAGATAGTAGTTCATCTGGTTCTCGTCGGTGATGTCGGCAGCAAAGGTTCCGGTGGCAGGTGCCATGTCGAGGGCCGGACGCACCGAAGGGTTGGAACGATAGAAGGAGAGGCGCTTGTAGAGCATGGTCTCGTTGTCCTTGTTGTGCAGTTCGACCACCAGATTGTAGTGTCCCGAGGGGAGCGTGCTGATGTCGAGCGTGGAGAAGACGGGCACCAGCTCTGCCGACTGATGACGGGCCATGTGCTGTATGCCTTCGACTTTGCGCCCCGTCGAGGCGTCCTCGATAAAGGCGTAGGTGAGAAAGCGGTTCTTGCCTACCTCGCGGTTGATATTGTAGACCTCGTAGTAGAGGTTGAGACGCGTAATCTCCTCGGGCAGGAAGTCACTCAGATAGGGCTCCATGTCGTAGCCGTTGCGCGACAGCATGTTGGGCTGCTCGGTTTTCTTGACCGAAGCCATCAGCTGCAGGTTGCTCATGGCCGGCGTACGACGGCCATAGTAGATATTGATGAGCTGCGACACCGACACGGCAGGCTGCGACGAGGCTTTGTCGCGCACGCTGAGGTCGAGGCTGTAGATGCCGTTGGCCAGATAGAAACGCTGCAGGTCGAGGAAGTTGAAATCGGTCTGCGTGCTGTCGGCTATAATGGGGCTGTTGAGGTCGTACTTCTTGACATAGACTATCGAGTCGGACTGACGCACGGTGAGGACGATCTCGGCAGTGGCCCGATAGCGTCCATCGGAAGTGGGCACAAACTGCATCGTCCATGCGTCGAACGAGAGGTAGGTCTCCACATAAGGTTTCTGCTGCTCCGGATGATAGAAGGCGTTAAAGTTGAACAGGGCGTTGAACTGCTTGCCCTGTGCCGCAAGGCCTGTCAGACAGCCCATGAGGGCTATGATTGCCAGATATTTTTTCATCGTTGGATAGTGTGTTTTCTTTCTTAATACGTTATGCGTCACCCGTCGGTGGAAGAGCCGTGCGCCGTGCTGCCGCAGGGCCTCGCCATGGTCAGCTCTCCTCCTTGTAGTACACCTTGTAGAACTTGCCGCGGTCGTCCTCGCCCTGTTCTATCAGTTCGCTGTTGCCATGCACATAGATGTGGAAATTCTTGTCCAGCTTGATGACACTCTTGTAGGCACGCGACTGTTTCTTGACGGCGCTCTCGTCGATGGAGAAGGCATCGTCGAGCACCACGGCATTCGACTCCTGATACTGCTGGCGGAAGTCCTGGAAACTGTCTATCAGCTCGGGCTGAGCGATGACCTCCTGCGAGAATCGCTCCACGTCGAAATTGTCGTTCTTTTTGAAATAGTCCACGCTACGGTTCAATAGCTCGGCCTGTTCCACTCGGTTCATGTCGGGATACTGCTGAGGGAGCTCGTCGGTGACGAACTTCTTGTAGGCCGTCATCTCGCTGTTCGTCTTGTAGTACTGGTCTTGACGTTGCAGCAACGAGAGAAAGCTGTCGCGCCAGTAGTGGGCATCCACCCCGCGGTTGGTGGCATCCACCACACCTACGGCATAGCCTTCCTCGCTGTCGGTGTTGAAGATGAGGGCCCCCTTGTCGAGCTTATGGATATTGATGCCGCGGTCTATGTCGATTGTCGCCATGGCCGTAGCCGTGCTGTCGGCCTCCTGCCGCCCCCACTGCTCGTCGGCATAGCCCACCTTCAGGAAATGGTCCTTGTTCTCCGCCTTGAAGATACCCACGGCATCCACCGTGTTGCCCTCGAAGAGGCACTGGCTGAAATAGACCACAAAAAGGTCACCCCCCTTGATATTGGCATGGGTGGTGGCTCCGAAAAGATGACGCGCTATCTGCTTCGACTCCTCGAGGAGCGACTCCGGGTCGTCAAAGATATTGCTGACCGAACGGTAGACGGCATTGAGCGAGAGATTCTCGTCGTGGTAGAAGTTGAAATATTCATCGCCTTTGAAAGGCTTGATAAAATACTGGATAAAAAGGTCTTGGAGGGCCTCGTCGACAGGCAGCCGTTTCTGCGAGAGGATGAGGCTCTCTCCCGTCGACTGGTTACCCACATAATGCACAGCAACACTGGCAATAGAAGAAGATTCGAATACAGGCATAGCAGATAGAAAATGCAAAAATACAAAATTAATCAATATCATATCCGCCAACATACGCAACAAGCTGTTTACAACATACTTCCAAAGACAATCCATAAAAAGAGAAAAGCGTCTTGAACCAACGAATGGGGGGACAGCGCGGTCGATGCTCCCACCAACCGTGACAGCAGCAAGAAAAAGCCATGGAGGCTACATTAAATAATGTACCCGTAACAAAAGAACCCGTATGATGACATCAATAAAAACAAAATTCAGCCCCCCTCCCACTGTAGACGGTACAACGGGAGTACTCTATTTCCAAATCATCCACAACCGAGTTGTCCGCCAGCTAACCGACCCTAACACGAACCAAACACATTCAGCAACCTCATAGAGACACCGAACCAAACACGAACCAAACACGAACAACAGTGCATTAAGTTTCACTTATCCGACAATAACGCACAATAAACAACCATAACCAACAACAACGCACCACCCGCCCCAAAGATAGTCACGTCACATACGATGTGGTAAAAAAACACGATGAGTTGTGGGATATTATCACAAAGCCGAATGACATCTTCTTTGACAACCAAGTATTTTTTTGCAGGTATTTATAGAAATATATCGGGTCGCCTGGGGTTGGGATTTGCTTCGTCGGGAGCGTTGGGTGAATAGTTCAGCATATTTTTAGTATTTTTGCCGTACTGAGGAAGGTGGCGATTTGGAAGATAAACCGCTGACAGACAAAGATAAGATGACGATACTTGGCGTTGATCCCGGGACACAGATTATGGGCTACAGCATCCTGCAGACTGAGCCGAAGCCCTGCGTGGTGGAGATGGATGTGCTCTATCTGAAGCGTATCAATGGCTATGACGAGCGCATCCGTACCATTTTCTGTTCGATGGGAAGTCTGATGGACCGCTACCGGCCCGACCACCTGTCGATAGAGGCACCTTTCTTTGGCAAGAACGTGCAGTCGATGCTGAAACTGGGACGGGCCCAAGGGGTTACGATAGCCGCCGCCATGGGGCGCGACATCCCTTTTACGGAGTACGAGCCAGCAAGTATCAAGCAGTATATCACCGGCAACGGACGGGCCACGAAGGAACAGGTGCTCGCCATGCTGCAGGCCCACCTCCACCTCGACCTTCACCCCCACTATCTGGATGCTACCGATGCCCTCGCTGCCGCTTATTGCCACTATCTGGTGTCTACCAACCCTATGGCCGATTTGCGAGCACAGCTGAGAAGTCCGAAAGGCCGCCGCACCAAACGGCAGTCGTGGGGCGATTTCGTGAATGAGAACCCTGACCTCGTCCAATAGCAGAGGACATAAAAAAAAGACGGGATGGACCTTTCGGCAAAAGAGACGGACAGCGGCCTCGCCATACAGATGAACAAAAAAACAAAACGATGAGACCATCGACCCGACAGAACATACACTATCCCCTACCCATACGGCTGACGGCCTGCATGATGCTGGTCCTGACACTGCTGATGGCCGCCTGCAAGCCATCCACGCCACGCCGCTACGACCCCGCCGCCGTCAACTTCCGTGTGACCTACAACCCCTCGCTGGACGGATGTCTATATCCTTCGCTGATACTGGGCGTAGCAGGCCTCAACGAGCCGATGCCCGACGAGGCGGCGCTCTTCGACCTGCAGGTCACCAGTCCAGCCAATGGCGCGGTGCTGCGCGTGGTGGTAGACTCGACGCCGCTGAACTATGTTACCATAGTGCAGGAAGAGCTACCCGTACGAGGCAAGACCTACAGTTTCCACCCCATGCTGAAATGGAAGTACGACAAGCTCTATGCCACACGGCAAGCCGGCGCCATCGACATGACATTCACCTGTTATGTCAACGACGAGGAAGTGGGGGTGCGCAACGTGCGCCTCAACTGCCGGTCGGCCAACGAGTGCATCATCAGCCTGCGCGACACCGGCGGCAAGCAGCACGATTTCCGCTGGCTCTTTGCGGGATATGTCAACGAGGACCATCCCTACATCGACAGCATCCTGACCGATATCCTCGACCAGCGGGTGGTGAACAGCTTTGTAGGCTACCAGCGCGGCGAGAAGATGGTGAGCGAGCAGGCGTTCGCATTCTGGTACTACGCTTTAGAGCGGGGCATCTCTTACAGTTCCATCACCTGCACGTCGAATCCGTCGAAGCGCGCCAATGTGCAACGTATTCGTTTCTTCGACGAGGTTTACAACAGCCGACAAGCCAACTGCGTGGATGCCTGTGTGTTCTTTGCGTCGCTGATGCGCAAGGTGGGGCTGAAACCCGTCATCTTTGTGGAACCGTGCCATGCCTATCTCGGCTATTACATAGACCGCAACCGCAAAAAAATCAAACTGCTGGAGACCACGCTGACGTCATGGGTCAATTTTCCGGAGTTGAACCGCAACGTCGATGCCTCGGGACGGCTGCCAGACAAGTACTATCAGAAGGTGCGCCGCTATCTCACGGA
>JAFUVR010000086.1 GCA_017477485.1 Bacteroidales bacterium
GATACAATAAGATGTGCACGTCCCATGTTTTCACTAAATAGTATTCATAAGTTTTATCATTATAATTACTTAATTTTCTTATTACTTACTGATTATTTTCTCAATTGTATATTGATATCCTTCGATGCAACCCTTTCTTCCCTTAGTTTAATATTAATTTTTGTTCTAAAATATCTTATTGATACTTAAAAAATCATTTTGAAAAAAACAGAACAACCCTTGTGTCATTCCTCCATGAATAAACATCTAACATAATGTTAAACTTGCATTATGTATTTACTCGCTTTCCAGATGAATATTTGGTTGTTCTTTTGGTTATTAATTATTTGTTTTTATGAGGATTGGGCCCTTGCAAACATATTTGTATAGTCCATCAACCACCTACGATCTGCCATGACAGAAAACCACCCTGAGCGTCTCCACGACATAGAACAGGCCAACTACCTCTTCCAGCAGCTCCTCCACGCCATAGTGCAGGAGCCTGTCACCAAGTGCTACTCCCTTTTGGCTCAGGTCTTTCAACAGATACTCTTCCACGCCACCGCATCGGTGGATGTGCAGCTGGTAGGTGATTTTGCCAAAGTCGACTACCTGCTCAAACTCCGCGCTGCTGACATCTTCCTTCGCCACAAGGTAAACACTGCCCGCATCCATATCCGTCATGCTGGAGGCCCTAAGCCCGACCTCGACAACCTGGCGCTCTGGCGGCTTGCCGACTTCGAGGCACTCGTACGTTTTGTGGCTCTTGTCTATTCTGTGCCCATCCCCGACGAGGCGCAAGCGCTCTTCCCACTTCACACGCCCACCGAGCCACGCTCCCAAGCTGTTGTCGAATATCTCAGGATAATCGTTTCTCATTTCGACGACCAGTACATCTATGGCACCCTTGACAGCCCCGATGCACAGGAGGCCACGGTGGCCTATACCGGTGGCGACCTCAATGCCTACCATTTTGACTGGGCGTGCATACGTCCGCTCCTTGCTAAAGGCGTGCAACTCAATCTTGTGCGGCCTACCCTCGACGGCAATATCTACCGGCCGGAGCTTATCATTATCCATCCCGACTACCTCGTCGATATTACCACCATAGCCTCTTGTTTTGAAGACTATGCGCAGTCGGCCACCTTGGCCCTTATCGCTAAACTCAAACCCTCGCCTTCGTCGTCGGCCATCCTCCTTGGCAATCTCTCGGGGCAGATGCTCGACGACGAGTTGCACCATCCCGACACCCCCGTCAGCTATTCCGACTCCCTGCGCACCTTCTTTCGAAACAGTCCGCTTGAGATCCTCACCACGCCCATCGACTCCGACTTTCACCAGCAGGCGCAGCAGCAGCGAGACAACATCCACCGAGCCATTGCCCACGACCTGCCCAAAGACGTTGCCACGTTCGACCCGCGCGACGTCATTCTCGAACCCTCCTTCTTTTCCGAGATGCTGGGTCTTCAGGGACGTATGGACTTCTTACAGATGGACCACGAGGTCCTCATAGAGCAGAAATCCGGCAAGTGCGGCTGGCCGCAGATAGACCCTTCCACGCCTCGCCACAAACTGTCCCACCAGGTGCAGACGCTCCTCTATATGGCCCTCCTGCGCTACAACTACTCCGACCAGTACCTGAGCAACGTCCGTCGTGGACATGGCTTGCAGGCCTTCCTCATGTACTCCCGCTATCCTCGTTCGCTCACCTCTATCACTGCCGCTCCCGATCTCCTCTTTCAAGCCATCAACATTCGTAACCAGATTGCATCCAACGAGTTTCAGTATTCCGATGGCGGTTTCTCAATCCTCGACACGCTTTCGCCCGACGACATCCTGCCCTCCGTCTACCATGCTTCGCGGCTGTGGACGGCCTTTGTGCGTCCGCAACTTGAGGAGCTCCTCGCACCAATCCACAAAGCCACGCCTCTCGAACGTGCCTACCATCAACGACTGCTCACCTTCGTGGCACGCGAGCACCTGCTGGCCAAGATAGGCAACCGCCGTCGGGCCTGTTCTGGATTTGCCTCTGTGTGGAACAACTCGCTCGGCGAAAAGCTTCAGTCGGGCAACATCTTTGCCCATCTCCAGCTTGTCGAGCCCGAGCCCGAACATCAGGGGGCCGTCTCACAGCTGCATTTCTCCTATGCTGATGACTCGGCCAACGATATGGCCAACTTCCGCATCGGCGACATCGTTATTGCCTATCCCTATCCCGAAGACTGCGCGCCCGATGCCCGCCGCACGTTCGTCTTTCGTGGCTCGATCCATTCCCTCACCCCCACCGCTATCGTCATCCGTCTGCGTGCGCCGCAGGGCGACGCGCGCCCCATCCTCCGCCATGCCGGTCAGCCGTGGGCCATCGAGCACGACTTCCTCGAGTCGTCTTTCTCTGGCCTTTACCGTGGCGTCCATGCTTTCCTCTCCGCTCCTCAGGAGCGCCGCGACCTTATCCTCCTGCAACGTCCGCCCAAGGTGGATGCCTCGCTCTCGCTTTGCGGCTCCTACGGCCCGTTCGACGACCTTGCACTCCGAGTGCGGCAAGCGCAGGAACTCTTCCTCATCATAGGACCTCCAGGCACTGGCAAAACCTCTTATGGTCTCATCAATACCCTTCTCGAACAGCTCCTCCAGCCCGACACCTCCGTCCTCCTCATGGCTTACACCAACCGTGCCGTGGACGAAATCTGCGACCGCCTCATCCAGCACCACATAGACTTCCTGCGTCTCGGCTCTGAGACCAACTGTTCCGAGCCTATCCAGCCTTATCTCCTCTCGTCGCGCATCAAGGACCTGCCCAATATTGACGCCATACGTTCTCTGGTCGATTCCACACGTGTCATTGTGTCTACCACCACATCGCTCAATAGCCATATCAACCTACTCTCCATCAAGCAGTTCTCTCTCGCCATCATTGACGAAGCCTCCCAAATTCTCGAACCTCAAATCCTCGGCATCCTCTCTGCCAGCAACGCGGGTCTTCCCGCTATCCAGAAATTTGTCCTCATAGGCGACCATAAGCAACTCCCTGCTGTCGTGCAGCAGACCCTGCAGGAGTCTGCCGTCCACGACCCGCTGCTTCTCGATATCCATCTCACCAACTGTCGGCTCTCGCTCTTCGAGCGTCTCCTCATGCGCTATCGCAACGACCCTTCGGTTGTCTACATGCTCACCCACCAAGGCCGTATGCACGAGTCTATCGCCGAATTTCCCAGTCGTGCCTTCTATCAGGGGCTGCTCTCCGTCGTACCGCTTCCCCATCAGATTGAGCCGCCTGTAGAAGACCTTGACCGGCATCCTTTCCAGCATCGACTGGCGTTCTTTCATGTCGAGCCGCTGCCTGACCCGCCATCCGATAAGGTCAATCCCGCCGAGGCCGATGCTATAGCCTGTCTCTGTCTTGACATTTATAGGACCAACGAGTCTCATTTCAACCCCGACCATACACTCGGCATCATCGTGCCTTACCGCAACCAGATTGCCGCCATCCGTCATGCCCTTGCTCAGCATCACCTTGAGTCCCTCTCCGCCATCACTATCGACACCGTCGAACGTTTCCAGGGCTCCCAGCGCGACTACATCATCTTCGGACTTACCGTTCAGCATCGCTATCAGCTCGATTTCCTTGCCGAATCCACCTTCTATGAAGATGAAAAGCCCGTCGATCGCAAACTCAATGTTGCCCTCACTCGTGCCCGTTCTCACCAAATCCTTGTGGGTAACATCCATCTCCTCTCCCGTCTTCCCCTCTATGACCAGCTCATCGACTATTGCCGTCATCACAACATCCTCTTCTGCGGCTATCCTCTATGCCCTCCGGGCAACAAATAACACAAGGCTTTGACAGAAGCCGTGTGTCTGTGCCTGATTCGTAAAAAAATATGTAAATTTGTATTCCTTCTATTTTTGTAAATAATTGACTGATATGAAAGTACGTTTGTTTTCGAGAGCCTTCTTATGTTTTTTACTACTCGGATTGCCTCTGCTGGAATGGGGACAGACGCTTCCGGTGTTGGGGAAAAAGGATATTGTTATCCTCTACGACAACGACGTGCATTGCGCCATAGATGGATATGCCAAGATGGCAGCGTTACGCACCAAGGCCAGTCAGTCGACGCGGCATGTCGCCC